>JAGWRU010000073.1 GCA_028869595.1 Rhodospirillales bacterium | reverse complement strand
GCCGCCACCGCCACCGGCCAGCCCGCCTGGGCGAGGTGACGTGCCGCGACATAGCCATCGCCGCCATTATTGCCCGTCCCGGCCAGCACCAGCACCCGTGCCGGCGCGACATGGCGGCGGATGGCGCGCGCGACGGCGCGGCCCGCCTGTTCCATCAGCGCGACCACGGGCACGCCCTGGGCGGCGGCCAGCGCATCGGCCTGCGCCATCTCCTGGGGCGAAACAATCTCGCACCGGCGCGCGGCGATGGCGGCCAGGCCCTGCGGGTCTTCGATCATGACCCGATCTTTAGCATGGCACCGCACGCATGCGCCGGATTGGGGCGAAGGCGCCTCGACGCGCCGCACCGGGGGGCGGGCCCGCCTTACCGCAACGCCTGGTTCGCCATCGCGGGGAGCGAACGCGCGACGCGCTGGCCGGGATACGGCGCTTGCTCCGGCTGCACGCCGAACTGCACCATATAGGGACGGAACCGCGCCCGCTCGACTGCCGCGTCCAGGCCGTGATCGGCGAAATCATAGTGATGCGGCGCATAGCCGCCATTGGGCCGGGCGGCGATGTAGCGGGCCATCGCCGCCTCCGCCGGGGCCGCGAGATCGAGGCCGAAATGCCGGTACAGCCCCTGCACCGTGCGGATCGGATCGGTGACCAGATCGAGGTAATGGATGTGGCAGACCGGCTCGGGCAGACCGGCATCGTCGCCGATCGCGCTCATGCGGCGCGTGCCTTCCAGCCAGCGCGCGCTCTCCTGCCGGCCGATCTCGGCCGGATCGACATGGCGGGTGAAAGGCCGGCGCAGAACCTCGGTCAGCCGCGCGACCGAGAGCAGCACCTTCACCGGGTCGCGATGCACGAAGACCAGCCGCGCATCGGGATAGACGGCGCGGATGCAGTCGATGGCGAAGAGATGATCGGGGCATTTCAACACCCAGCGCGGCGCCGCGCGCCCGGCGGCGCGCCCCTGGTGCTGCAGATGCTGCAGAAAGCGCTTGTGGAAACGATACCCCTCCGCCTGACCCGCCCGATCCAGCCAGCCGCGATAGGAGGGAATGTGATAGGTCGTATCGAAGCGCAGGCTGCGGAACACATGGCCGGAGATTTCGCTGCATTCCTGCGGCGAGGTGGCCGATAACGGATGCAGGGCGGGGAATTCCGGCGCCAGGCGGGTGAAGGCGCGCAGCTGGGCCGCGACATCGGCGATGCGCCTGTCGCGGCCCCGGCGCGGCGCATAGGGCGCGATCGTCTCCCAGACCAGCGGACCGCGGCTGGCCGGGTCTTCCAGCAGCAGCCGATGCAGGAAGGTGGTGCCGCTGCGCGGCAGGCCGGCGACGAAAATCGGCCGCGCCACCTCCTCCTTCAGAATCGCCGGCGCGGCGCGTTCCTCGGCCGAGAAGCGCAGCAGATTGGTCAGGAAGCGGCGCATATCCCAGCCTGTCGCCAGACGCCCGACCAGGCTGAGATCGGCCTCCTTGGCAATTGCGCCGAGCAGCGCGTCGAGTGCCGCATGCAGGCCGGGATCCTCGATTCGTCCATCCGGCTCGCGGCGGGAAGCCGCCGCGATCAGTCGCGCGGCATCGAAGGGGCGGCCGAGCCAGCCGAAACGGGCGGCAAGGGCGTCGGCACTGCGCAAAGCGAGGTCCTGAAGGGGCAAGACGAAGGCTCCGGCTGTCATTGCAGCCAGATAAATAAGGTTCGCCTTGTAACCCGCCGATGACCGGGATCATCGAAGGTTATCACGTTTTCGTGATAGTACCGCCAGCATGGCTGCCCGGCGCGCGGCGGCAACGGGGCGGATTGCATCGGCGCGCCGGCTTGGCCATGTATTCGCCACATCCAGGCGTCAGACCGCGCCGGAAACGCTCAGGATCAGCCTTGCCATGACGACAGCCCTGCCGCGCCGCCATTTTCTGTTCGCCGGAACGGCCCTTCTGACCGCCGCCGCCCTCTCCCCCGCCTTGCTGGCAGGCCCGGCCCAAGCGGCGCCGTCCGATGCGAAATCCGTCATCGCGCCCATCGCCGCGCTGTGCGATGCGCTGATCGCGGTGATGAAGGCCGGCACCAAGACGCCGTTCGACCAGCGCGCCGCGATGCTCGGCCCGACCATCGACAAGACGTTCAATCTCGATGCCATTCTGAAAGTCTCGGTCGGCTTCGACTGGAGCAACCTGCCGGCGGATCAGCGCAAGACCCTGCTTGCCGCCTTCCGCCGCTACACCATCGCCTCCTATGTCAGCAGCTTCGACAATTTCGACGGCCAGCGCTTCGTCATCGCCCCGGAGCTGCGCGCCGTCGGCGCGGAGCAGGTGGTTGCCACCAAGATCATCGCCAGGAACGGCGAGACGCATGCGCTGGATTACGTGATGCGCCAGGGGCCGGATGGCTGGCAGGCGGTCGATGTACTGGCCGATGGCACGATCAGCCGGGTCGCGGTGCAGCGTTCGGATTTCCGTCAGCTGCTGTCGCATGGCGGCGGCCCCGCGCTGCTCGCCAGCCTGGAGCGCAAGGTCGCCGACCTGTCGAATGGCTGATCGCTACACCGTCGCGACCGGGGTTGCCGGCGAGCCCACCGCGCCGGGCAGGCGCAAGGGCGGCGCGGTCAGCAGGAAGCGGCTGCGCCCGGCCTTGCGCAGCCAGTCGGCCAGTTCCGTCAGGTACCACATCTCGCCGAGATAAACGCCGAGCTTGAACAGGCAATGCGCGTGCAGCGGCAGCGACGCGCAGACATCGTCCATGCAGGCGCGCGCCGGCGAGCGTTCCACCGCGTAATTATCGGCAAGCAGCGCGACCGCGCCGCTATCGGTGATCCATTGCAGCAGGCGCGGATCGCGCCCGTCCAGCGCCGAGGTGGTCTCCGACAGAATCTTCACGTCGGGGTCCTTCTTCATATCCAGCAGGACCTGCGCGAAATCGGTGCGGATGCAGACGAAATCACCCGGCTCGATCACCACCTTGTCGCGCTCCAGCACCGTCATCAGATCCTCGTAATCGACGGTCTTGCCGGAGCGGCCGAAATGCGCGGCCAGATCGATCATCACCGCGCGGCCCTGCACGCAGGAAACCGCCATGTTCTCGACGCCGAGCTTGCGCGCGCCGGAGGCCTGGTGCGACGGAATTTCCTCCCCGTCGCGATAGATCACCGGCCCCACGATATCCTGCCCGGCGCGGTAGCCGTTATAGAACACATCCTCCATCTTGCCGTCGCCATCGACGTCGAACATCTGCCCGACATGGGCGAGCGTGTCCCATTGCGTCGAATATTGCAGGGTCAGCAGCACCTGATCGTCGCAGACGATATCGAGCAGTGTCGGATCGTCGCAGCGCAGCGGATAGGTCATGTTGGGCTTGCCGTTGCGCTGCGTCGGGCGCAATTCGGGCGGATTGCGGCGCGGATTGAGCACCGATTTGCCGGGATAATCGAGCGGCAGAGAGAGGCAGAAATTCTTCCCCTCCCGCACTTCCGCAATGCCTTGCAGCACTTTCTCGGGGGTGACGAGATTGAGCCGGCCCAACTGATCATCCGGCCCCCAATCGCCCCAGGTGGAGCCGGCAGGCCGGCGCTTCCAGCGCGGATTCTCCATGGTATTCCCCCTTTGTTGCGATCCGGGCGAACCGGTCAGGCCGCTTCCTGCGCCACCGTCGGTGCGTCCCCGGCAATCGTGGTGCGGCGCATGTCGCGCACCCTGGTATCGTCGAAACGGCGCACCCGATGCATCGTCGTGCGGTTGTCCCACATCACCAGATCATGCTGGCGCCAGCGATGCGCATAGGTGAAGCGCGGATTCGTCGCGTGCTCGTTCAGATCGCGCAGAAAGGCACGCGCTTCCGGCATCGGCCAGCCGATGATCGTGCCGGCATGCGATGACAGATACAGCGATTTCCGTCCCGTGACAGGATGGGTGCGCACCAGGCGCTGGCGCACCGGGGTGAACATTGCCCGCTCCTGCTCGGTCAGATCGGTGAAGCCCAGCGTGCCGCGCGAATAGATCAGCGAATGCTCGCAGACCAGCTCCTCGATCTCGGCCTTGGTGCGGGCATCGAGCGCGTCATAGGCGGCGCGCATATCGGCGAATTCGGTATTGCCGCCTTCATCGACGGTGATCCGTCCCGACAGGATCGAGTATTTCGCCGGGATCGCCCGAAACGAGCTGTCGGAATGCCAGAGCTGATTGCCTAGATTGAACATCCGCCGCCGATCGTCGCGGGCATAGGGTTTATGGCTCTGATCGAGGTTGGAGACATCGGCCATGCCGGCAGGCAGGCGCCGTTCCTCCGGCTTCGTGATGTTGCCGCCGGTGGTGTTTTCCAGCGCGCCGAAATACTGCGAGAAGCGCATCTGCTCCTGATCGGTGAAATCCTGGCCGTGAAACACCAGCACCGCATAGCGGTCCATGCCCGCTTCCAGCGCCGCGACCTGCACAGCGGCAAGCGGCTCGGTGATGTCGATGCCGTCGACCTCGCCCACGAAGCCGCCGTGATCGGCGGGACCGAGATTGCTGATGCGAAGGCTCATGGCGCGCTCCTGGAACCGTTTCCCAATGGCCGGGGATGTTTCCCCCCTCGCCTGCGCCGAGCCTAATCCCGGTTCCGAGCCGCTGTCACGCGCGGGACAGATCGTCGACGAAACGGTCGCGCCAGCGATCCAGGCTGTTGGCGCGCATCACCGCGAGCATCGCCGCATGGCGCTCGCGCCGCTCGGTCAGCGACATGCGCAGCCCCTCATCCAGCGCCGCCGCCATGGCCGGCTCGTCATACGGGTTGACGATCAGGGCGGCGGTCAATTCGCGCGCCGCGCCGGCGAATTGCGACAGGATCAGCACGCCGGGATCGTCCGGGTCCTGGGCTGCGACATATTCCTTGGCGACCAGGTTCATGCCGTCGCGCAGCGGCGTGACCAGGCCGACCTGCGCCTCGGCATAAAGCGGCATCAGCACGTCGCGGGGAAACCCCTTATTGAGGTAGCGCAGCGGCATCCAGTCGACTTCGGCGAAGCGGCCATTGATACGCCCGGCCTCACCCTCCAGCTCGCGGCGGATTTCGCGATAGGTCTGGATATCGCCGCGCGAGGGCGGGGCGATCTGCATGAAGGTCACCCTGCCGCGATGGCTCGGGTAATCGAGCAGGAAACGCTCGAAGGCGATGAAACGCTGGCGCAGCCCCTTGGAGTAATCCAGCCGGTCGACCGACAGGATCAGCGGCCCGTCCTGCAGATTGGCGCGCAGCCGCGTCGCGTGCCGGCGATTGGCCGGCAGCACCGCCTGGGCGCGCACCTCCTCGACCTGCACGCCGATCGGATAGACCTCGGTGCGCAGGCAGCGCCCGAAAACCGACAGGCAATGCCCGTCGATGCTCTCCCCGCCCGCCTCGCGCAGCACGTAATCGACGAAGGCGAGCCGGTCGGTCTCGGTCTGAAAACCCAGCAGATCGTAGCAGGTCATGGCGCGCACCAGCTCGCGATGCGCGGGAATGGTCATCAGCACCTGCGGGGCGGGGAACGGGGTGTGCAGGAACAGGCCGATGCGGTTGGCGATGCCGCGCGCACGCAGCGCCTCGGCCAGGCTGAGCAGGTGATAATCATGCGCCCAGACCAGATCGTCGGGCGCCAGGCGCGCGGCCAGGCTTGTCGCGAATAACTCGTTCACCCGGCGATAGCCGGCGAATTCGGCGCGATCGTAGCGACTCAGCCCCAGCTGGTAGTGCAGCGTCGGCCACAGCGTACCATTGGCAAAGCCGCGATAGAAATCGTCATAGTCGCGCCGCGACAGCGACAGCGTGGCCCGCGTGATCGCCCCTTGCGTCTGGTCGGGCTGAACCTCGCTTTCGCCGGTCGCGATCTCGCCGCTCCAGCCGAACCAGATGCCGCCCTGCCGGCGCAGCGCATCCAGCACACCCACCGCGAGCCCGCCGGCGGCGGCCTCACCCTCGGTGATCGGGGCGACGCGATTGGAGACGACGACGAGGCGCGGCACGCTCTACCCCCGCAGGAAGGACCGAACGTCCCCCTTTACGCGGCAGCGGCGGCGGCGTCCATGCGCTGGCCGGCGAGCAGGTCGCGGTAGGGACCCGGCCGGGCAGCCAGCGCCTGGGGCGAGCCGTCATCGACGATGCGCCCCTGCTCCATCACGATGATCCGGTCGAAGCTTTGCAGCGTCGACAGGCGATGGGCGATGGCGACCACGGTGCGGCCATGCATCAGCCGATCCAGCGCGGATTGGATCGCCCGCTCCGACTCGCTGTCGAGCGCGCTGGTCGCCTCGTCCAGCAGCAGGATCGGCGCATCCTTCAACAGCGCGCGGGCAATCGCCAGGCGCTGGCGCTGTCCGCCCGACAGCTTCACGCCGCGATCGCCGACCATGGTTGCGAAGCCTTCCGGCAGCGCCTCGATGAAGTCGCGGCAATGGGCCATCTCGGCGGCCGCCAGTACTTCCGCCTCGCTCGCCTCGGGGCGGGCATAGCGGATATTCTCCAGCACCGAGCGGTGGAACAGGCTGATATCCTGCGGCACGATCGCCATGCTCTGGCGCAGGCTGTCCTGCGTCACGGCGGCGATGTTCTGCCCGTCGACGCGGATCACCCCGGTGCCGACATCGTAGAAACGCTGCAGCAACGCCAGCACGGTGGATTTCCCCGCGCCGGAGAAACCGACCAGCCCGACGCGCTGCCCCGGCTCGATGGTCAGGTCGAAGCCATCCAGCACCGCATCGCGGCCGGGATAGGCGAAGCGGACATCCTGAAATTCGATCCGCCCCGGCCCGGACCGCAGCGCCGGCGCGCCGGGCAGGTCCGGCAGGTCATGATCCAGCAACAGCGCGCCCAGCGCCTCCTCCAGCCGTGCGACGTGCTGGGTGAGATCGGCCAGCGCCACCGCCAGATCGCGGGTGCCATGCAGGATGGTGAAGGCCAGCGAGCTCATCAGCACGATATCGCCGATCGAGGCGCGGCCCTGCTGCCACAGCATCAGCCCGAAGCCGACCACCCCGGCACTGAGCAGCGCGGTCAGCACGGCATGGATCAGACGCAGCCGCTCCAGATAGAACAGGCTGGAGCGCCGCGCCGCCATCTCCGCGCCGACCCGCGCGCCGAAACGGCCGCGTTCGCGCAGCGTCGCGCCGAATGCCCGCACCACGCCCATATTGGCGACGATATCGACCAGTTCGCCATCGACCTGGGCCGCTTCCTCGGCATAGCGGCGGTGGCGCGGCGTGCCGCCCTTGGCGAGGTGGAAGATCAGCCCGCCCAGACTGCCGGCCAGCACCACCAGAATCCCGGCCAGCGCCGGATCGACCGAGCCGATCAGGATGATCGCGCAGAGCACCGCGATACAGGGCGGCAGCACGTTCCAGGCGGTCGTGTTCTCCACCGTGAAGGCGGCCGAGGCGGTGGCACCGATGCGCCCGGCCAGGGCGCCGGGCAGACGCTCGGCGAAATAACTGGGGGAATGGCCGGACAGATGGGCGAACAGGTCGTGGCGGATATCGCCGGTAACCGCGACGAAGCCGCGTGCCGCGGCGATGCCGCCCACCCGCCACAGCAGATTATCGGCGGCGATCAGGCCGCAGAGCAGATCGAACGCGCCCCATAGCGCGGCCGGGCGCACCGCAGCCGGGCCGGGCGCCAACGTATCGATCAGATGCTTCAGCCCGTACTGCGTGGCAACCGAGCAGATCACCGCGAACAGCACCGACGCCAGTACGACGGCGTGCATGGCGCGATGGCGGGCAGCGTAATGGAGCAGAAACCGCAACGCCCCGGAGGCGGGCGGCCGCCCGGCCCCGCCGCCTGCCGCGCTGGC
>JAGWRU010000072.1 GCA_028869595.1 Rhodospirillales bacterium | reverse complement strand
GCCGCCCTGCGCGCCGCCGCCCGCGCCCTGGCCCGGCTGCTGCCCACCGGCGCCGATGCCCCCGCCCCGCCGGCCGATCTGGCCGAGGCGATCGCCATGCTGGAACGCGCCGAGGAGGCGCTGGCCGAGGCGGAAACCCTGCTCAGCCGTCTGGCCGAGGCCGCGCAGCCCGATGCCCGCGCCCTGGAACGCACCGAGGAGCGGCTATTCGCCCTGCGTGCGGCTTCGCGCAAGCATGGCGTGCCGGTCGCCGGGCTGGCGGCGCTGCATGCGGAGCTGGCCGCGCGGCTCGCCGCGCTGGAAACCGGCAGTTCCGGCCTGGCCGCGCTGGCGGCCGAATGCGCCGCCGGACGCGCCGCCTATCTTGCCGCCGCCGCCGAACTCAGCGAGGCCCGTCGCGCCGCCGCGCAGCGCCTGGAACGCGCGATCGGGCGGGAATTGCCGCCGCTGCGCTTGGACAAGGCGCGCTTCTCGGTGGCGCTGACGGCGCTGGGCGAAGACGAATGGGGTCCGGGCGGGGCGGAAAGCGTGCGCTTCCTGATCGCCACCAATCCCGGCCAGCCGCCCGGTCCGCTGGCCAAAGTGGCCTCCGGCGGCGAGCTTTCGCGGCTGATGCTGGCGCTGAAAGTGGTGCTGGCCAGCGCCGCGCCGGTGCCGTCGCTGGTATTCGACGAGGTCGATTCGGGCATTGGCGGCGCCACCGCCGCCTCGGTCGGCGAACGTCTGGCGCGCGTCGCCGCCACGTTGCAGGTGCTGGTGGTGACGCATAGCCCGCAGGTCGCCGCACGCGGGGCGCGCCATTTCGTGGTGGCCAAGGATGTGCGCGGCGCCCGCGCGGCGACCCGCGTCGATGCGCTGGAAGGTCCGGCAAGACAGGAGGAGATTGCCCGCATGCTCTCTGGCGCCGAAGTGACCGAAGCCGCCCGCGCCGCCGCCGCCGCGCTGCTGGCCGGCCCGCGCGCGGCCCCGCCGGCATGAGCGCCCCGGCATGAGCACCGCCGATCCCGCCCGGCTGAGCCGCGCCGAGGCCGAGGCCGAACTGGCCCGTCTGGCCGCCGAGATCGCCCGGCATGACCGGCTCTATCACGGCGAGGACCAGCCGGAGATCGACGACGCCGCCTATGACGCGCTGCGCCGGCGCAACGCGGCGATCGAAGCGGCCTTCCCCGATCTGGTGCGCCCGGACAGCCCCACCGCGCGGGTGGGAGAGGCGCCGGCCTCCGGCTTTGCGCGGCTCGCCCATGCGGCGCCGATGCTGTCGCTGGATAATGTGTTCGACCCGGCCGAATTCGCCGAATTCCTCACCCGCGCGCGGCGCTTCCTGGGTCTCGACGCCGCCGCGCCGCTGGCCATGGTGGGCGAGCCCAAGATCGACGGGCTGTCGATCAACCTGACCTATCGCGACGGGCAGTTCGTCCATGGCGCCACGCGCGGCAATGGTAGCGAGGGCGAGGATGTCTCGGCCAATCTGCGCGCCGCCCGGCTGGTGCCCGAACGCCTGGCCGCCAGCGCGCCGGCGCATATCGAAATCCGCGGCGAGGTCTTCATGACCAAGGCCGATTTCCAGGCGCTGAACGCCACCCAGGCGGCGCATGGGGGCCGGCTTTTCGCCAATCCGCGCAATGCCGCCGCCGGCAGCCTGCGCCAGCTCGACCCCGCCGTCACGGCGGCGCGGCCGCTCTCGCTGTTCGCCTATGCGATGGGCGAGGCGAGCGCGCCGGTCGCCGACACGCATTGGCAATATCTGGAACGCCTGGCCGATTGGGGGTTCGCGGTCAATCCGCTCTCGGCGCGGCTGGAAGACGCGACGGCGGCGATCGCCTTTCAGGCGCGGCTGGCCGGCGGCCGCGCCGGGCTCGCCTACGATATCGACGGGGTGGTGTTCAAGATCGACGATCTGGGGCTGCAACGCCGGCTCGGCTTCGTCGGGCGGGCGCCGCGCTGGGCGATCGCCTGGAAATTCCCCGCCGAACAGGCGATGACGCGGCTTTGCGATATCCGCATCCAGGTCGGCCGCACCGGCGCGCTGACCCCGGTGGCGGAGCTGGAGCCGGTCAATGTCGGCGGCGTGCTGGTCTCCCGCGCCAGCCTGCATAACGAGGACGAGATCGCGCGCAAGGATATCCGCATCGGCGACCGGGTGATGCTGCAACGCGCCGGCGACGTGATCCCGCAGATTCTGGGCGTCGATCCCGCCGCCCGCCCGGCCGATGCCGCCCCCTATGTCTTCCCGACACGCTGCCCGGCCTGCCAGTCCCATGCGGTGCGCCCGGAGGGCGAGGTGGTGCGCCGCTGCACCGGCGGGCTGATCTGCCCGGCCCAGCGTGTGGAGCGGCTGATCCATTTCGTCTCCCGCCCCGCATTCGACATTGACGGGCTGGGCGAGAAGACGATCCGCGAATTCTACGACGAAGGCTGGCTGCACGGCCCCGCCGATCTGTTCACCCTGCCGGCGCGAGAGGCCGAGATCGCCGCCCGCGAAGGCTGGGGCGCGGTTTCTGCGGCCAATCTGGCCCGCGCGATCGAGGCGGCGCGGCAGGTCAGCCTGGATCGCTTCATCTACGCGCTGGGCATCCGCCGGGTGGGAGAGGCGAATGCCCGGCTGCTCGCCCGCCATTACGGCGAATACGCCCATTGGCGCGCGCAGATGGAGGAAGCCGGCATCATCGGCTCCGAAGCCCGCTCCACCCTGGGGGAAATCACCGGCATCGGCCCGGCCATTGCCACCGAACTCGCCGATTTCTTCGCCGAGCCGCAGAATCGCGCCGCGCTGGACGCGCTGGCCGAAACACTGACCATCCTGCCGGTGGCGGCTTCCGGCAGCGGCGATCATCCGTTGCGCGGGCGCACCCTGGTCTTCACCGGCACGCTCAGTGCCATGACGCGCCCGGAAGCCAAGGCGCGGGCCGAGGGGCTGGGCGCGAAGGTGACCGATGCGGTCTCTGCCAAGACCGATTTCCTGGTGGCCGGGGCGGAGGCCGGGTCCAAGGCGCGCAAGGCCGCCGGGCTGGGCGTGCGCATCCTGACGGAGGCGGAATGGCTGGGAATTCTGGAAACCGGACAGATGCCGGAAAGTTGATTCCGAAACGGCATTGTAATCATCACACGCCGCCGGAGAGCGTCGCGCGTGATCGGGCCGGATGGGGCGAGTAAAAAGCCCCCGGCACAGGGCCGGGGGCAAGTATACAGGGAGGCTTCACGTCTGGGAGACGCAGGGGCCGTAGCCCCTTTCCAGCGACACGCGCTGGAACACTGGCGGCAAAGCCGCCGTATTCGATGCGCAAACACTAGGCCCGGGGCGCGGGGCTTGGCCATCGACAAAACCCGGAAGCGGCCATGCCTCACGCGCATGCCGCACTGCAACCTGCAAGGAAGCGGTGCGAAATTCCAGGCGAGCATCGTCTTTTACGTGCGTCGATTCCAGATAATTCGCGCTTTGGTAGGGAAATCAGCGACCAACGCGCGTCCCGCGCGCACGGGACGTCGCAGCCTCTACAACCCGAAGCGGCGCTGCGATCCGCTCAATGCATCTCCGCCAGCCGGGCCAGCAGGAAGTCGCGGAACACCGCGACACGCTTGGAATTGCGCAATTCTTCCGGGTAGACGAAGAACACGTCCACTTTCGGCCCTTTCACCTCCGGCAATACCCGCACCAGATCGGGGTTCTCGGCGGCAATATAGTCGGGCAGCACGCCGATGCCGACGCCGGAGCGGATCGCCAGCAGCACGGCCTGGGTGCTGTTCACCTCCAGCAGCGCCCGCCGCGGACTGCCCGGACGCCGGCCGGCTTCGGCCAGCCAATTGATATCGCCAACCGGCGGGTGGTACTCGCCGAACAGGATCAGCTTGTGGGCGTCCAGGTCTTCCGGCCGCTGTGGCACGCCATATTCCTTGAGGTAGTCGGGGGAGGCGCAGACGTGCCACTGGATGCTCATCAGGTGGCGCTGCACCAGGTCGGGCTGTTTTGGCTGGT
>JAGWRU010000005.1 GCA_028869595.1 Rhodospirillales bacterium | reverse complement strand
ATCGACCTGATCGGCCTGGACGGCTTCGAGAACGCCTATCCCAAGGAGCTGTCGGGCGGCATGCGCCAGCGCGTCGGCCTGGCCCGCGCCCTGGTGGTACATCCCGATCTGCTGCTGATGGACGAGCCGTTCAGCGCGCTGGATGTGCTGACCGCGGAAAACCTGCGCACCGACCTGATCGACCTCTGGTCGGAGGGGAAGCTGCCGCTGAAATCGGTGCTGATGGTCACGCATAATCTGGAGGAAGCGGTTCTGATGTGCGACCGCATCCTGGTCTTCGCGTCCAACCCCGGCCGGGTCGAAAGCGAATTACGCGTGCCGTTCCCGCATCCGCGCAACCGCCACGATCCGGCCTTCCGCCAGATGGTGGATGATATCTACGCGCTGATGACCCGCCGGCCCGCCCCGGCCGGCCCGCGCCTGCCCGTGCCGGCGCAGGCGAGCCTGGCCACCGCCCTGCCGCGCGTCGGCACCAATCTGATGGCCGGTCTGATCGAAACCCTGGCCGGCGCGCCGTATAACGGACGCGCCGACCTGCCGGCTTTGGCAGGGGCGTTGCAACTGGAGCTGGACGAGCTGTTCCCGCTGGGCGAGGCCCTGCAATTGCTGCATCTGGCCGACCTGGCCGAGGGCGATATCGTGCTAACAGAAAGCGGCCGGCGCTTTGCCGCCGCCGATCCCGACGACCGCAAGCGCCAATTCGCCGAAGCGCTGCGCCAGCATGTCAAGCTGGCGGCAATGATCCGCCAGGTGCTGGACGAGCGCTGGAACCACCGTGCCAGCGCGGTACGCTTCCGCGACGAGCTGGAAGACCACATGTCCGCCGATTACGCGGAAGATACGATGCGCGCGGTGATCGGCTGGGGGCGATATGCGGAGCTGTTCGCCTATGACGAGGAGGCGGAGCAGTTCAGCCTGGAGGATATCGAGTAGGCGACGGGCGGCACCTTTCGGGGCGCTGGCGCTGCCGGGCGATCCATCACGCGCGCGGGCGAAAATAAATTCGCCGCCATGCCCACATCGTGCAAAATCTGGGGGGTTGCGTCCCTAATTTCACCGCAGCGCAGACGATCCCGTCTGCCGATCGGAGAAAGACCGCACGATGTTCAAGCTGGTAGGCTGGGTGGTGATGACGAGCTTCGCACTATACGGACTGGCCAAATTCGCCAAGGAACATGTCGTGTTCCGCCATTACGACGAGCCGCCGACGGAAATCTGAACAGCTCGTGCCGAAAAAGCGGAACCCGGAATCCCGCCCCCGCGACAAGCTGCTGAGCCTGTATCAGCGGCTGACGCTGGATGGGCGGAAGCATTTCCAGGCGGATATCGCCCGGGTTCTTGAGTGCTCGCCGCAGACCGTGGCCCGCCTGATCGGCGTGATCTCCGATCACCTGAGCAAGGACGTCGCCATCGAAAGCGGGCTTGAAGGGCGCAGGCGCTATTACCGGCTGCGCTCCGCGACGGAGGAGACGGCGCTGGGCTTTTCGTTCGAGGAACTGCGCTATCTGGCGATCTGTCGCGATCTCGCCGCCCCTTTCCTGTCCGATGAAACGGCCCGGCGCATCGGCCGCAGCCTGACCACGCTGGCGCTGCAGCTGGGGGAAGGCGCGGGCGCCAGCCTGGCCGGGGAGCAGATCGGCTTTCGCAGCAAGGGCAGCATCGACTACACGCCGCATTTGCCGATGATCGCGGCGCTACGCCAGGCGATCGAGAAGCGCGAGGTCTGCGACATTCTCTATCGCGCCGGCGGGCGGTCCAGCGATCGGCACTATCGCTACGCCCCCGGGCGCATCCTGGCCATGAGCGGCACGCTGTACGTGCTGGGCTTCCGTCTGTCGGATGGCTCGCTGCTGGCCGAGCGGCCGACGACGTTTTCGCTGCATCGGGTCCGCGAGGTTTTGCCGACGGGGGAGTATTTCCGCTTCCACGCAATTCCGGATGACAGCAAGGCGTTCGGCCTGATCTGGCACGAACCCCGGCTTATGGCGGCACGCATCGCGCCCGAGGCCGCCGATTACGTGCGCGACCGGGTGTGGAGCAATGATCAGATCATCGAGGATCAGCCGGATGGCGGCATCGTCCTGACCATCCGCACCACCAGCGAACGCGAGTTTCGTGCCTGGGTCGGAAGTTTTCTCGGCCTCGCCGAAATCATCGCGCCGCCGGGCGGTGCCGCGCCGATGGCGGCCACGCCCGACACGCCTCGATAGCGGACGGCCCGCCCCCTACAGCGTCGGCATCTTGAATTCCGGCCCCTTGCGCGCCCCTGCCTGCCAGCGCTGCGTCACCGCCTTGTAGCGGGTGTAGAAGCGCACCCCTTCCGGCCCGTAGATATGGTGATCGCCGAACAGCGAGCGCTTCCAGCCGCCGAAGCTATGAAACGCCATCGGCACCGGGATCGGCACGTTCACGCCCACCATGCCGATCTGCACGGCGGCGGCGAAATCGCGTGCCGTGCCGCCATCGGCGGTGAACAGCGCGACGCCATTGCCGAATTCATGCGCGTTGACCAGCTGCGTCGCCGCGCCAACATCCGGGGCGCGCACCACACACAGCACGGGACCGAAAATCTCCTCCTGATAAATGCGCATCTCGGGCGTCACGTGATCGAACAGTGAGCCGCCGAGGAAATACCCGTTCTCATAGCCCTGCAGCCGCAAGCCGCGCCCGTCGACGGCGAGCTTCGCCCCCTCCTTCACGCCCTGCTCGATATAGGACGCCACCTTGTCGCGATGCTGGGCGCTGACCAGCGGCCCCATCTCGGCATCGGGATCGGTGCCCGGGCCGATCTTCAGCGCCTGGATGCGCGGGATCAGCTTATCGACCAGCTTATCGCCGACATCGCCCACCGCGACGGCGACGGACACCGCCATGCAGCGCTCCCCGGCCGCGCCGAAGGCCGAGCCCATCAGCGCATCGACCGCATCGTCCAGATCGGCATCGGGCATCACCACCAGATGGTTCTTCGCCCCGCCCAGCGCCTGCACCCGCTTGCCTGCCGCGGTACCGCCGCGATAGATCGTCTCGGCGATCGGGGTGGAACCCACGAAGCTGATCGCGCTGATGCCGGGATGGGCGATGATCGCCTCCACCGCCGCGCGGCCGCCCTGAACCACGTTGAACACGCCGGCCGGCAGCCCCGCCTCCTCCAGCAGGGAGGCGAGTTTCAGCGAGACCGAGGGGTCCTTCTCCGACGGCTTCAGGATGAAGCAATTGCCGCAGGCGAGCGCCACCGGGATCATCCACAGCGGCACCATCAGCGGGAAATTGAACGGGGTGATGCCGGCCACCACGCCGAGCGGCTGGCGCATCGAGAAGGCGTCGATCCCGGTGCCCACCGCCTCGGTATATTCGCCCTTCAGCAGATGCGGGATGCCGCAGGCGAATTCCACCACTTCCAGGCCGCGCTGCACCTCGCCATCGGCATCGGACAGCACCTTGCCGTGCTCGGCGGTGATCAGGGCGGAAAGCGCGGCGCGGTCGCGCTCCAGCAGGTCGCGCAGGCGAAACATCACCCGCGAACGGCGCAGCGGCGAGGTCGCGGCCCAGGCCGGCCAGGCCGCAGCGGCAGCCGCGACCGCCTGGTCGATCTCGCCCGCCCCGCCCATCGCGACGCGCGCGGCAACCTCCCCGGCGGCGGGGTTGAACACCTCGGCAAAGCTGCCGGTCCCGGCAATGGCCTGCCCGCCGATGAAATGGCCGATCTCTCGCATGCGCGTCTCCTCCTGGCACGGCCCGTTCCCGGCCGCGCCGGCAGCATACTCCGCCTGGGCGGGCAGGCCAGAGGGGGGGGGGAAAGCCTAAGGGGGGAATGGCTGTAGGGGGAAAGCGGATACGGGATGGTGGGAAGATGCCTTGCCGAAGCGCGCCGATTTCCCGAGGATCGGCACCATGTTGCATCTGCATCGCCGGGCATGAGCGCGGCTCCGCCGACGGTCGAGCTTGCCGCACTCGCCCCGCCGGCGGAGATGACGACGGCGCTGCGCCGCTGGTCGGGCTTCGTGCCGGTGCTGCCGGCCAGCCTGCGCCCCGCCGGGATGCCCTATCTGCGCCTCTGCCCGGACGCTGCGGGAGAATGGCTCCGCCACGACAATCCGGCAGTCGCGATCCCGCCGCTGGGCTGTGCCTTTCTGCACGATGTCACGCTGCACGGCAGCGGCTATCCCTTCCAGGACGGGCGGTATATCCGCGAACCCGCCCATACATCACAAGCTGGTCTCGCCTGGCTCGAAGACCCGGCATTCCACGACCATCCGCTGACTCGCCAGCCCAGGCGAACGATCCGGCTGGAGGAGCCGGCCTTGCTGATCTTCGGCCCCGGTTTCGGCATTTACGGCCATTGGCTGCTCGATTTCCTGCCCCGGCTCGCGATTGCCCGCATGACCCTGGGCAGACGGCTCGATGCCTTCGTGCTGCCTTTGCCCGATGACGCACCGGCCTGGGTGGGGCGCATGCTGTCGGAATTCGCCGGTATCGAAGCCACTCGCCTGCGCCCCTATCGCCGTACAGAGGAGCAGGTTTTCTGTCCGCGCCTGTGCCTGCCGAGCTTCGCCCATCACGGCGATTACGCCCCGCACGCCCTGATGCGGCAATTCTACGCCGCCTACCGCCCCGATATCCCGACCGGGGGGGAGCGCCGGCTCTGCCTGTCGCGGCACGGCCTGGATGGCGGCGGCTTCAGCCACCCCCGCATCTTCGAGCAGCGCGCCGCGATGGAGGCGATCGCCGCCGCCCGCGGCTTCGAGATCGTCGCGCCGGAAAGCCTGCCCTTCGCCGAGCAGGTCGCCTTGTTCCGTGGCGCAAGGATCGTGGCCGGGGAATATGGCTCAGGCATGCACAACACGATTTTTTCCGCCCCCGGCACGGTGGTCGGGATGGTGGGGTGGTGGTCGCATATCCAGACCCATCTGCTGGCCGCATGCGGGCAGAGCGGCCTGTTCATGTCCCGTATTACGGAACAACAAGGGCACGACGGCAGTCCGTATCGCTTCTCCGCCGCCGTCGATGATCTCGAAGCCCTGTTCGACCGGGTGGAAGCGGCGGCGGAAGCGCCCACCCCCGGCGATCCGGGGCTTGCGGCAGAGGCCGCCTGGGGCTAACCGTCCCGCCCAGCGGGACAGGCCCGCGCACAACACGGAGCAGGATCATGGGGTACAGGGTCGCGGTCGTCGGCGCCACCGGGGCGGTCGGGCGCGAAATACTGAAAACCCTGGCGGAGCGGGATTTTCCCGTCTCCGACATCGCCGCCCTGGCTTCAGGCCGTTCCGCCGGTTCGGAAGTCAGCTTCGGCGACAAGCGCGTGCTGAAGGTCCAGGCGCTGGAAAGCTTCGATTTCGCAGGCTGGGATATCGGCCTGTTCAGCCCGGGGGCGGCGATCTCGGCCATTCACGCCCCGCGCGCGGCGGCTTCCGGCTGCGTGGTGATCGACAATACCAGCCAGTTCCGCATGGACGCGGACGTCCCCCTGGTGGTGCCCGAGGTGAACCCCGAGGCGCTGGCCGGCTTCACCAAGCGGCGGATCATCGCCAATCCCAACTGCTCCACCATCCAGATGGTGGTGGCGTTGAAGCCGCTGCACGACGCGTTCGGGGTCAAGCGGGTGGTGGTTGCGACCTATCAATCCGT
>JAGWRU010000071.1 GCA_028869595.1 Rhodospirillales bacterium | reverse complement strand
TTGCACGGCGACAGGTCGGAGCCGGTCTGGGCGATGCCGATGATCGGCTTGCCGCCCTGCAATTCGTCGCGCGTGATGCCGTAATTCATGTAGCGCTCGATATAGAGCGCGGTCATCGCCGGATCGTGCGGGTCGTCGAACCAGCGCCGGCTGCGCAGGCGCTTCGCTCCGCTGCCATGGTGATCCATCGTGCGATCCTTTCCGCTTCCACCCGCGAGGGCGGCAAATTGGGCGCGAGGCGCGGGCCGAGTCAACCGGGGGGCAAAGCCGTGCGGTGGCCGGCGGGGGGCGGCCGGAGGGGGGTGGCCGGAGGGAGATGGATTGAGAAGCCGGTCCGCTTCGGTCTAGGGTCCGCCCCGCCATCCGGGCAGCCGAGGAACGGCGAGCCGATATCCAGACAGGAGACCACCATGCAGGCAGCAGTGCTCCATGCGGCGCGCGATCTGCGCATCGAAGACCGTGCAGCACGCGCCCCCGGCGCCGGCGAGGTGGCGGTGCGCATCCGGGCGGGCGGGATTTGCGGGTCGGATCTGCATTATTATCAGGATGGCGGCTTCGGCACGGTGCGGGTGAGGGAGCCGATCGTGCTGGGCCACGAGATCGCCGGAGAGGTGGCGGCGATCGGTGCCGGCGTGACCTCGGTCGCGGTGGGCGCGCGGGTCGCGGTCAATCCCAGCCGGGCCTGCGGTGCGTGCCGCTATTGCCTGGAAGGCGCGGCGCAGCATTGCCTCGATATGCGTTTCTTCGGCAGCGCCATGCGCATGCCGCATGTGCAGGGCGGGTTTTCCGAGGAGCTGATCTGCGACGCCGCCCAGGCCGTGCCTTTGCCAGCGGATATGGACCTGACCCGCGCCGCCTTCGCCGAGCCGCTTGCGGTCTGCCTGCATGCCGCGCGCCAGGCCGGCGATCTGCAGGGAAAGCGGGTGCTGGTGACCGGCGCAGGGCCGATCGGCGCGCTATGCGTGCTGGTCGCCCGCCATGCCGGGGCGCGGGAGATCGTCGCGACCGATCTGGCCGATGCGCCGCTGGCGCTGGTGCGCAAACTGGGCGCCGACCGCACGCTGAATTTGCGCGCCGATGCCGCAGCACTCGATCCCTTCGCCGCCGAGAAGGGCTATTTCGATGCGGTGCTGGAGGCATCGGGTTCGGCCATCGCGCTCGGCGGGGCGTTTGCCGCGCTGCGTCCGGGCGGGACGATCGTGCAGGTGGGGATCGGCGGGGCGGAGTGGAAACTGCCGATCAATACGCTGGTCGCCAAGGAGATCACGCTGCGAGGCACGTTCCGCTTCCACGCGGAATTCGCCCTCGCCGTCGATCTGCTGGCCAGCCGGCGGATCGATCCGATGGCGCTGCTGACCACGGTGATGCCGCTGGCCGATGCGGTCGCGGCCTTCGATCTGGCCGCCGATCGCGGCCGGGCGATGAAGGTGCAGCTGGCGCTGTAGGCGCGGCCTATCCCAGCACCGTCCCGCGGGTTTCCGGCGCCATCCAGATGACGATGGCGGCGAAGCCGAAGGCTGCGATATTGGTCGCCATGCCGAGCTGAAACCCCAGCGTGTCGGTGGCCAGCGCGCCGATCAGCCAGGGGGCGAGGATGCCGCCCAGCCTGCCGCCATTATAGGCCAGCCCCATGCCAAGGCCGCGCCGTCCGGCGGTCGGCACCATCTCCGCCGTGAACGGTCCCATGCCGGCGAACAGGCCGGTAATGCCGAAACCCGACCAGAAGATCGCCACCACCAGTACGGCGGCGGTCGTGGCGGTCACGAAGATGGCCACCGCCAGCGCGCCGATGAACAGATAAAGCAGGAAACTCTGCCGCCGGCCCAGCCGGTCGACCAGGGCCGCGAAGCCGAGAAACCCGGCCAGCGAGCCGATCTGCTGGGCCAGCACGAAGCCCAGCCCGTGCACGAAGGTGAGGTGCTTGACCGCGATCAGGAAGCTCGGCGTCCAGGTGAAGACGCCCCAGTAGATGTACTGGCAGAAGAAAATAAACAGGAACGCCACCACCAACCCGCCGGGCTGCCCCGCCCCGGCCGGCGGCGCGGCACCTTCCAGGCCGAGGGTGGCCGGACGAGGGGCGGGTTTCTGCCATAGCGGCGATTCCGGGGTGAAGCGGGCCAGCGCCAGAACCGGCAGGATCGGCAGCACCCCCAGCGCATAGAGCACCCGCCAGCCATTGCCGGACAGGCCGCCCATTGCCGCCCCGGTCAGTGCCGCGGCGGCAATCGCCAGCATCGAGCCGATCGGCAGGCCCATCTGCATCAGCGCGCCGCCCTTGCCGCGATGGCGCGTCCCCCAGCTTTCCGCCACCAGCGCCGCACCCGCCGTCCAGGTGCCGCCCATGCCCAGCCCGGCCGCGAAGCGCAGCCAGGCCAGCATGGCCGCCGTGGGGGCGATCGCGGTCAGGCCGGAGAACAGCGAATAGATCGCGACGCACCCGACCAGGCTGCGCACCCGTCCGATCCGGTCGGCAAGCCAGCCGAAGCCGATGCCGCCAAGCACCAGCCCGGCGGCGAGCAGGGAGCCGATGCTGCCGGCGCTGGCACGGTCGAGGGCAAACACTTCGGTCAGGACGGGCAGGGTCAGGGCGAGCAGGAAGGTATCGAAGACATCGAAGGTCCAGCCGGTACCGGCCAGGGCCAGCGCCCACCATGCGCCGGGCGCGACCTCCCGGTACCAGGGTATGGGCGTGCTGGCGCTCAGCTTGACGGCCTGCGACATGGCGTTTCCCTTGGGGCGTTTCCCCGCGGGCCTTTCCGGCCCTTGCCGGGATTGCAGCATTCCGCTTGCGTAAGGGCAAGCGCGCGGCGACGGGGCGGCGCTGGACAAAGCGTCCAGGGGGCCGGCGGGCGGCGCGCGCCGTGGCGGTGAGGGAAGCGGACTTATCCCAGCGGGCGACGCAGCGCCGGGGCAGGGGTGCTTTCGATCATCACGTTCAGGCAGGCCGGCAGGCCGCTCGCGGCAGCGCGCGCCACGGCCGCGTCGATCTGCTGCTCCTCCTCGATCAATTCGCCATAGCCGCCGAGGGCGGCGACCACCTGGTCGTAACGGGTCGGGGCCAGTTCGCAGCCATGCGCGCGGGCGGCGCCGTAGTCGCGCAGCTGGATGTTGTATTCCGCGTTCCAGCGCGCGTCGTTGCCGACGATGGCGATGAAGGGCAGGTTGCGGCGCACTGCGGTTTCGAATTCGGCCATGTGAAAGCCGAACGTGCCATCGCCCAGCACGGCAATCACCGGTGCCTGCGGCGCGGCCATGCGGGCGGCCAGCGCGAAGGGGATCGAGGCGCCGATCGAGCCGGCCACCCCGTTGATCAGCCGGCGCGGCGCTTCCAGCATCGCCTGACCCCATTGCGCGAATTCGCCGCCGTCGCAGATCAGCACCGTCTCGGCATCGGCGGCGATCATCGGCGCCAGGCGACGAAACAGCTGCGCCGGATGCAGCCGCCCGGGGCTTGTGCCACGCAGCGTCGCCCAGGCGGCCGGGCGATGATCCATCGCCGCGCGGGCGAGCTGACGCCACGGCCCGGGCCCGTCGGTCGGGCTGGCCGCGGCGATCAGCGCGGCGCCGGCGGCCACGGTATCGGCGATGCAGCCGAAGACCAGATTGGCGCCGCGTTCCAGCATGGCGCGCGACAGGATTTCCGCATCGGGCTCGATCGCGATCCAGCGGCAATCCGGGCGGAAAGCCGGCGGGGCGCCGAATTTCAGCGTGAAATCCAGCGCCTTGCCCAATAGCAGCACGCAATCGGCGGCCGCGGCGACGTCGGCGAAGGCGCCCAGCGTCGCGTCCGCCAGGCCGCGCGGACTTTCCATGATGGCGGTGGGAAGATCGAGCGCCGCCTCGATCCGCGCCAGCAGCGCGCGCCCGGCGCGATTGGCCAGCGCCGGACCGGCGATCAGCAAAGGCTGGCGAGCCGTGCGCAGCAGCGCCAGAATCGTCGCCGCCGCCGCATCGGGCAAAGCCAGCGGGGTTGCCTGATAGCGGGCCTCCGTCGCATGGCCGGCGGGCGCATCCAGCAGATCGGAAGGCAGGCTGAGATGCACCGGCCCCGGCCGGCCCTCGGCGGCCAGCGTCAGGGCGCGGGACACATCCTCGGCCAGGGTCTCGGTGCTGCGCGCCGTCCAGGACGCCTTGGCGGCAGGCGCGGCCATCTCCGCCTGGCGCAGTTCCTGAAACCCGCCGCGGCCGAGTTCATGCGTCGCCGCATGGCCCGACAGCAGCACCATCGGCGATTCCTCGCCCAGCGCGGTGAACAGCGCCGCGGCCGCATTGGCATGACCCGGCCCGCCAGTGACCATGGCGATGCCGGGCTTGCCGGTCAGCCGTCCCCAGGCATCGGCCATGTGCACGGCGGCGGCCTCGTGGCGGACATGCACGAGATCGAGTCCGGTGCCGATCGCGGCATCGAACAGCGACATGATGTGGTTGCCCGACAGGGTGAAGATCGGGCCCGCGCCATGCTGGGCGAGGCTGCGCATCACGATATCGGCGCCGCGCGGCTGGTTGCTCATGCCTCGATCCCTCCGTTTCGCGCCATGCTGGCCGAAGCGGGGCGGCCCGCCAAGAGAGCGCGATGCGGAAGACCCCGCCGCCCGCCAACCCGGCGCGGGTTATTTGCCGCGCCGCCGCCCGCCAACCCGGCGCGGATTGTCCACCGCGCCGCCGCCCGCCAACCCGGCGCGGTCAGGCGCGGTGATCGAGGCCGATATCCAGCACCGTCGCGCTATGGGTCAGCCAGCCGATCGAGATCAGATCAACGCCGCTTGCCGCAACCGCCGCCGCCGTGTCCGGACGGATGCGTCCCGAGGCTTCGGTGATGGCGCGCCCGGCGACGATCGCCACCGCCTCGGTCAGCATCGGCGGGGTCATGTTGTCCAGCAGCACCGCATCGACCCCCTCGGCCAGCGCCTCGCGCAGTTGATCGAGCGTATCGACCTCGCATTCGATCTTCACCAGATGGCCGACCCCGGCCCGGGCGCGGCGGATCGCCGGAGCGATGCCGCCGGCAATGGCCACATGGTTGTCCTTGATCAGCACGGCATCATCCAGCCCGAAACGGTGATTCGATCCGCCGCCCGCCCGCACCGCGTATTTCTGTGCCGCCCGCAGCCCGGGCATGGTCTTGCGGGTGCAGCAGATGCGCGCGCGATGGCCGGCAATCGCATCGACGATGCTGCGTGTGGCCGAGGCGATGCCCGAGAGATGGCCGAGGAAATTCAGCGCCACCCGCTCCGCCGTCAGGATGGCCCGCGCCGGGCCTTCGATGCTGGCGATCGCCGTGCCCGGGCTCAGGCGGCTGCCATCGGGGCAGGCAATGGCGAGGCGGATCGTCGGATCGATCAGGCGGAAGGCGCAGGCTGCGAAATCCAGCCCCGCCACCACCCCGTCCTGGCGGGAAACCAGGGCGACGCGGGCGTTCAGCCCGGCCGGAATGATCGCATCGCTGGTGATATCGCCGGCCCGGCCGAGATCCTCCAGCAGGGCGGCGCGCACCGCAGGCTCGATCATCACCATGGGCAGCGGGGCCAGGGGAAGTGCGTCCATCATCGCCTCAGGCCGCCAGCACGGGGCGGGCCGGCGCGCGCGGCACCGGCACGGCGAGCATGCGTTCGACCGAGGCGCGGGCCCGCGCCGCGAGCGCCGGGTCGATGGTCACTTCATGCGTCATCGTCTCCAGCGCGGTGCGGATATTGCCCAGCGTGATGCGCTTCATATGCGGGCAGAGATTGCACGGGCGGATGAATTCCGTGCCGGGATGTGCGAGGGCGACATTGTCGCTCATCGAACATTCGGTCAGCAGCACGACGCGGGCCGGGTGCTGCGTCGTGACGTAATCGGACATCGCCGCCGTGGAGCCGGCGAAATCCGCCGCCGCCACGACCTCCGGCGGGCATTCGGGATGGGCGAGCACGGTGACGCCGGGATGGGCGGCGCGCAGATCGGCGATCTCGCGCGCGGTGAAACGCTCATGCACCTCGCAATGCCCGGCCCAGGCGATGATGCGAACATGGGTTTCGCGCGCGACGTTCTGGGCGAGATATTCGTCGGGCAGCATGATGACTTCCGGCACGCCGAGGCTTTCGACGATGGCCCGCGCATTGCCCGAGGTGCAGCAGATATCGACCTCCGCCTTCACATCGGCCGAGGTATTGACATAGGCGATCACCGGCACGCCGGGATGGCGCGCCTTCATCAGCCGGACATCGGCGGCGGTGATCGAGGAAGCGAGCGAGCAGCCGGCCCGCGTATCGGGGATCAGCACGGTTTTTTCCGGGTTCAGCAGCTTCGCCGTCTCGGCCATGAAATGCACCCCGGCGAGCACGATGACCTTGGCATCGACACGCATCGCCTCCCGCGCCAGGGCCAGGCTGTCGCCGGTGATGTCGGCCACGGTGTGGAAGATTTCCGGCGTCTGGTAATTATGCGCCAGGATCACCGCATCGCGCTGGCGTTTGAGGTCGAGGATCGCCTCGATATCCTCGGCGAAGACCGGCCATTCCATGGCCGGGATGACGGAGCGCACCCGGGAATAAAGCGCATCGGCGCGCGGGGTGCGCGAAGCGGCGTGCGGGGTGGCGGCCATGAGGGGATCCTCCGGTTGTTATGCTCTAAGTGAGCATTTACCGGGGTAATGCTAGAGTTGAGTATAATTCTGTCAAGAGCCGGAATCCCCGCAGCGCGGCGTGGTTTGCCTGCGCGCGCAACGGGTTACACCCGGCATGCGAGGGGGGCTGGGCAGCTATGATCGGCTTGGCCATGGACTGCGCGTTGGTGCCAGCGGGCATTCCGCCGGCATGCTGAAGGGCGGCGCATAAAAATCGACCGATCCGTTCGACTTGGCGGCGAGCCAGTTGTATCTATGTTTCTACAAATCCATCTCGCCACGGGACCATGGAGGCATGACATGACCATCACCACCCTGACCAGCCGGGAGTTCAATCAGGACACCAGCCAGGCCAAGAAGGCTGCCGCGCATGGCCCGGTTTTCATCACGGATCGCGGGCGCCCGGCCCATGTCCTGCTCAGCATCGAGGACTATCAGCGCCTGGCGGGCACAGGTCGCAGCATCGTCGATGCCTTGGCGATGCCGGGCCTCGCCGATATCGAGATCGAATTTCCCCGTTCCCGGGAATTGGCGCGCGCGGCCGATTTTTCCTGATGTTTCTGCTCGATACCAACGTGATTTCCGAGCTGCGCAAGGCGGCCGATGGTCGCGCCGATGGGCAGGTTCTCGCCTGGTTATCCGGCGTCGATGCCGGCGAATTCTATCTTTCCGTCATCACGCTCATGGAAATCGAAACCGGGATTCTGCGGATGGAACGGCGCGATCCGGTCCAGGGAGACCGGCTGCGCGCCTGGATGGATACGCGCATCCGCCCCGAATTTGCCGACCGGATTCTACCGATCGACAAAGCCGTGGCATTGCGCTGTGCGCTGCTTCACGTGCCGAACCCGGTTGCCGAGCGGGATGCGCTGATCGCCGCGACGGCCCTGGTGCATGGCATGACCATCGTCACCCGCAACATGGCCGATTTCGCGCGGACGGGCGTGTCGTTGGTCAATCCGTGGGAAGGTTCGGCATCAGCAGGACGGCGGTGATCAAATCACCCCCTTCTCCCGCAGCCCCGCCAGCGTCGCCGCATCCAGGCGCAAGCCTGGCATATAGTTAATGGTCGGTAGTGGTTATCTTTGAGCCGATAACTCAGACTCTGACTCTGAACTCACGTGCAACGAGCGAGGCGCCTGAGGAGGAGCATAGAGGAGGCGGCGTAGAGGAAGGCACTGAACCGGCCCGGGTTTCCCGGAGACCAAAACTCTTGAGTAGAGTGAGGTCATGATGACGAAGAAAAAACCGCCTTTCCCTGCCGAAGTGCGTGAGCGCGCGGTGCGTATGGTTC
>JAGWRU010000070.1 GCA_028869595.1 Rhodospirillales bacterium | reverse complement strand
GGCGTTCCACGCCGCGGGGCCGACGCCGGCGGCCGACACGCTGGCCCGCGCCGGGCTGCTCACGGCCAATCCGAACACCAGCGCGGCCAACGGCGCCGGCGCCTCGGCGCCGTTCCGGCTCGACCGCACCCAGGCTGCGACCGCCGATCAGAACCACGCCTATAGCGCCGAGCAGCTCGCCTACGACCACGGCAAGGCGGATCTGTTTCCGAAATATACCGGCAAGGGCACGCCGGGCGGCGTCGGCGCCTTCGCCACCAAGGGCCAGGTGATGGGCTATTTCGACGGCAACACCGTCACCGCGCTGTGGAATTACGCCCAGCATTTCGCCATGAGCGACAATGCCTATAGCGACACGTACGGGCCTTCGACGCCGGGCGCGCTGGAGGTGGTGTCGGGGCAGACCAATGGCGTGAAGCTGGTGGCGACGACCAAGAAGCCCTCCACGCTGAAGGCCGTGTCCTATTACATCGACGACGGCGCCGGCGGCATCGGCATGATCAACGATGTCGATCCCGCCTACGACACCTGCTCCAACCCCAAGGATCAGGTGATGATGGAGGGGAAGAATATCGGCGATCTGCTCAATGCCGGGCGCATCTCCTGGGGCGGCTTCATGGGCGGCTTCGATCTCGGCGTGAAGAACCCGAACGGCACCGAGGGCTGCAAGCGCACCACCTATTCGGAGGTGGTGCACGCCAAGATCCCCGACTACATCCCGCATCATAACTGGTTCCAATACTACGCCAGCACCGCCAACCCGACGCATGCCCGGCCCAAGGCGCTGGCCGATATCGGCTACAGCACCGATCACGACGGCAAACCCGATCCGGCCAATCACCAATACGGGCTGGCCGATTTCTACCGCGCGGTGAAGGCGGGCAATTTCCCCGCCGTCTCCTACATCAAGCTGCCGGCCTATCAGGACGGGCATGCCGGCTATTCCGATCCGCTGGACGAGCAGAACGGCATCGTCAAGCTGATGAACTTCCTGCAGCACCAGAAGGGCTGGAAGAACACCGCCGTGATCATCACCTGGGATGATTCGGATGGCTGGTACGACCACGCCTTCACCAAGCCCACCAATCCTTCCGCCGATCCCCAGGCCGATCAGCTCGACGGGGCCGGGAAATGCGGCACCGGCACGCCGCTCGCGGGCGTTGCCGGCAAGCCGGTGAACGGGCGCTGCGGTCCGGGCACGCGCATTCCCTTCCTGGTGATCTCGCCCTGGGCGAAGCGGAACGCGATCACCCATACGCCGATCACCCAGGCCTCGGTCGTGCGCTTCATCGAGGATAACTGGCTGCACGGCGCGCGCCTGGGCGGCGGTTCCTTCGATGCCGGTGCCGGCTCGATCATGGACATGTTCGATTTCGCCCATGGCGGCGGGCATGCGCCGAAGCTGTTCCTGAAAGTGGCGACCGGCGAACGCTGATTGACCGCGATGACGAAACCGCCGGGGGCCGGGAAACCGGCGCCCGGCTGGCAAAGATGGCGGGGCGGCGTCGTGGCCGCCCTGCTGGTTTTCGTGGCCTGGGCCGGCATCGTGGTGGTGCGCAGCCCGTTTTCGCTGGGCTTCTGGCTGCGCCAGCCGCGCGCGGCCTGGCTGCTCTCGCAGGGCGAAAACCCCCATCCCGTCATGCTGCGCCGCCCGCCCGCGGCGCCGCTTTCGGCGATGGCCGAACTCGGCCGGGCGGTGTTCTTCGATGCCCGGCTATCCTCTTCGGGCAGGCTGTCCTGCGCTTCGTGCCACGATCCGGCGCGCGCCTATGGCCCGCCCGGCGCGCTGCCCGCGATGTTCGGCGGCCCGAGGCTCACGCGCCAGGGCGTGCGCGCCGTGCCGTCGCTGATGTATCTGGAACGCCAGCCCAATTTCAGTGTCGGCCCGGATAATGAGGCGAATGAGACGGTGAGCCTGACCCAGCTCGCCGCCGCCGCCAAGGATGTCGCCCGCGCCACCAAGACGGCGGCCGATACGGCGGTCAGTGCGGCCAATGCGGTGCCGCAGGGCGGGCTGTTCTGGGATGGCCGCGCCGATACGCTCCAGGCCCAGGCGGAAATCCCGCTGCTCAGCCGCTTCGAGATGGATGGCGGCAGCATCGCCCGCGTCGCCGCGATCATGCGGGCCGGCCCCTATGCCGGGCAGATGCGGGCCTTGTTCGGTGCGGCGATCTTCGACGATCCGGCGATGGCGGTGTCGGAGGCGATGTTCGCCCTCGCCCGCTATCAGATCGAGGATCCGCGCTTTCACCCCTATTCCAGCCGGTTCGATGCCTGGCTGGAGGGCAAGGCGCGGCTCAACCGGGCGGCGCTGCGCGGCTATCTGCTGTTCAACGATCCCGCCCGCGCCGATTGCGGCGGCTGCCATCTCGATCAGCCGACGCCGGACGGGCGCCCGCCGCTTTTCACCGATCATCAATACGAGGCGCTGGGCGTGCCGCGCAATCCGGCGCTCGCGGCCAATCGCGATCCCGCCTATTTCGATCTGGGGATTTGCGGTCCCTATCGCACCGACATGGCGAAACAGACGCAGTATTGCGCGATGTTCCTGACGCCGACGCTGCGCAACGTCGCCACGCGGCAGGTGTTTTTCCATAACGGCATCTATCACAGCTTGCAGCAGGTGCTGGATTTCTACGATTTCCGCGATACCGATCCGGGCAAAATCTATCCGCGCGGGCCGGACGGGAAGATCGAGAAATTCAACGACATTCCCGCCGGCTACCGCGCCAATGCCGATGTCACCGACCCGCCCTTCGATCGCCATCCGGGGGAGAAGCCGGCGATGACGCGGGCCGAGATGGCCGACATCATCGCCTTTCTCGGCACCCTGACCGATGGCTACAAGGCGGCGCGCTAGGCGTCTCAGGCAGCCTCGAACGCAATCTCCTGCGCGCCCTGCCACAGCACCATCTTGCCGAGCGGGGCCAGGTTCTCCAGCCCCTCGTCGATGGTCAGGAAGTGATTGCCGGCAAGCTGGCCCATCTTGGAGGCGAAGCAGACACTGCCATAGCCCAGCAGGATCTCCGTCTCGCTGAAGCCGCCGGGATAGAGCAGAATTTGCCCCGGCGCCGGAAAACTGGTGGCATTCTCGAAGCCCAGGCCGAGATCGAGTTCGCCCAGCGGAATCCAGCACGCCTCGCCGCTCCAGCGGACATGGATGATGCGTTCCCGATAGGGCAGCAGGGCGCGGAAGCGCGCGACGGTGCGCGGCGCCGCCGCCTCCTCGAAACGGGCGCCGAAGGTGTAGGGGCCGGCGGTGATGCGGACGCGGTTCATGGGGGCTCCGTGCACGAAAACGGTCGTTTCTCTACCACATCGCCCCGGTCAGACGAACAGCGCCTGGCCGATGAATTCCCCCGGCTTCGCCCCGCCCGGACAGGCGAACAACCCGGAGCCGACATGGGTGGTGAACTGGTTCATCATGTCGAACTTGGCCATCCGCTCGAAGATGCGGATGAAGCCGGTGCGCGGGTCGCGCTGGAAGGCCACGAAGAACAGCCCGGCCTCGTATTCCATGCCCTGCCGCCAGGGCGGCCAGCGTTCGGCGGTGAAGGCCGCGCCGTCGTTGAAGGCGTAGGAACGGCGCAGGATCTGCGCCCCGCCATTGCTCTCCGGCGCGGCGAGGCGGACATGGGCGTTCTCGGCGATCACCGGATTGCCGTCGCGATCCTTGGCGGCCAGCGGCAAGGGCGCGTGCTCGTGCCTTTCGCCCAGCGGCGCGCCGGAGATTTTGTGCCGCCCGAAAGTCTGCTCCTGAAACGCAACCCGCATGCGGTCCCAGTGTTCCAGCGCGATGCGGATGCGCCGCGCCACCAGATAGCTGCCGCCCTGCATCCAGCCCGGCCCCTCGGTGCCGACCCAGACATGCCGCGCCATGCTCGCTTCATCGCCGGCCGCGACATTATTGGTGCCGTCCTTGAAGCCCATCAGATTGCGCGGCGTCTGCCCGGGCGGCGTCGGCGGATTGAACCCCGCCTGCACCCAGCGCAGCCGCACCACCGCATCGCCGATCCGCGCGAGCTGGCGGATGGCGTGAAATGCCACTTGCGGATCATCGGCGCAGGCCTGGATCGCCAGATCGCCATCGGTGGCGCCCTTGGCCATTTGATCGCCCACGAAACGCGGCAGATCGACCAGGGCGGCCGGGCGCGCCTTGGCCAGCCCGTAGCGATCCTTGCCGTCCTTTTCGAACAGGCCGGCGCCGAAGCCGAAGGTCAGGGTCAGGCGCGATGGCCCCATGCCCAGCGCCTCGCCGCTATCGGGCGCCATGGTGGCGGGATCGGGCGTCTCGCGCGCCTCCTCCGCGCCATAGCCAGCCTCCGCGCTGGCGCCCGGCACCGGATGGAAGGTCTGCTCCATCGCCTGGGCCGGCAGGCCGCGCGTCAGCCGGGCGGCGGCCTCGGTCCAGGCGCGCAGCAAAGCGATCACCTCGGCGCGGGAGGTGGCCACCAGATCGAAGGCGGCGAAATAGATCTGGTTCTGCTGGCGGGTCGCGATGCCGCCCTGATGCGGGCCGAAGAAGGCTTCCGCATCCGCCGGCAGCGGCGCGGCGCGGGCGATGCCGGGGGTGGCGGCCAGCGCCGCCGCCCCGCCCAGAAAGGATCGGCGCGACGGGCTCACGGCCGCGCCTCCATCAGCGTGTTCACATCGTCGGCGACGTAATAGAAGCCGGTGCCGGCCGGGTTCATGGCGATGCCGAACAGATCGCCATTGCCGGGCGGCGTCTGCGCCTGATCGGTGACGATCCATTGCGCGTAAACCTGCTTGCCGGCGGCGGGATCGACCTCCACCACCTGGCCGTTCAGCGCATTGGTCACCAGCAGATGCCCGCCCGGCGTCATCGCCATGGCCAGCGGCCGGCGCAGCAGCCCGCCTTGCGTCACCGTTTTGCCGGTGCCGGCGCTGTCGGCCCGGGTCAACGCATCGGGAATGGCGACGATGCGGTTGGCCAGCGCGTCGGAAACATAGAGCGTGCCGTTCCCCGCCAGCGCCAGCCCGGTCGGCCCGATCAGGAAGGCGCCGGCATCGGCGCGCTGGCCGAACCCGTCCGCCACCACGTCGCGGGCTGCGATCCGCGGCGGTTTCCCGGCGGGTATGGCAAGGCGCAGGCGCAGCACGCTGGCCTTGTGCACCACCACGGGTTTGCCGGTGCCATCGCGCGCCTCCGGTCCCGGCACATCCTTGCCGGCCATGCTGACGAACAGGGTCGCGCGGTCGCCATCGTCGCGGAGCGCGATATTGCCCCAGGGATCGACGATATCCGGCCCGGTCCAGGTGGCGGCGAGCTTGCCGTCCGGACCCAGCACCAGCAGGCAGCCCTGCCCGAGCGTCTTGGTGGTGCCATCGGTGCTGGGCGCGCTGCCGACGATGACCCAGCCCGATCGCAGCACGGCCAGCGCCGTGGACAGGCCGATGCCGCCCGGGCAGCCGGGGGTTTTCGCCGGCAGATCGGCAAAGAGGCTCAGTTTGCCGGTCGCCGGGCTGTACCGGACGATGCTCGTGCCGGTGCCTTGCAGGTTGGAGACGTTGTTGAAATTGGTGACCAGCACATCGCCCTTGGCGATGGCCCCGACCGAGCTTGGGGCGACCGCGATGGCATAGGGGTTGAGATCGCCATTCGCCGGCACGGTGGAGGCGAGGGTGGCGTGGCGATGGATGGTTTCCAGCAACCCGGCGGGCGGCGCCGCCTGGGCGGTGGCGGCCAGCAAGGATAGCAGCGGCAGACTGGATAGAACGGCACGGCGCATGATCGGCTTTCCCCGGATCAGAAGGTGATGGTGGAGCGCAGGCCGAGAATGGTCTCGTTGCCGATGCGCCTTCCGGGTTGCAGGGGATTCTCGATCCCGCCGCCCGGGTTGTAGACGTATTGAAGATCGGGCTGGATCAGCCACCAGGGCGCCGCCTGGAACTGATAGGTCGCCTCCGCCACGATCTCGCCGCCGCGCACCGGCGTCGGCGTGCCGAAGCCGGTCATCGCCGCATCCAGCGCGGCGGCGCGGCCGCTGACATGGGCATACCCCAGCGCGATGCCGGCGCTGTCGTTCTCGCGCCCGGCGAAGGGGGCGTGCAGCACCAGCCCGGCATTCATCGTCGCATCGACCAGATTGCGATCGCTTTGCGGGGCGACCTGGGCGCGCAGGAACAGATTGAGGGTGCGCGCCTTGACGGTGCCGTCCTGCCAGATCGCCTGATCGGCCACGCCGTAGAAGGCGAGATCGCCGGGATAGGAACGCGCGATGCCGGTACTGGCGGGATCGGCCAGCGACAGGCCGGTATTGTCGATCGCCAGATCGGCGAAACGCAGCGTGTTGTACCAGAAGCCGAGTTTGTAGATGCCGGGCAGCGCCGCCTTCTCGTCCGGACGCTGCATCGCCCCGGTCAGCGGCGTGGTCACCTGCAGCTCTGCGATCATCAGCGCGCCGTTCCAGGGAAAAGCCAGGCCGTTATGGTTCAGCCCCTGCGCATCGCCGTTCCCGGGCGGCAGCGGCGTGCCGGAAAAGACGCCGGCCAGCACGGTGACGGACGGGCTGATCTGCGCATGCAGCCGCCCGCCAAGGGCGGAAAGCGGATAGGCCGGCCCGCCGCCCGGCAGATCGTTGGAGGGCAGGGCGGGCCAGCCGAAAGTCGCGTTGAAGAAGGTATTGGCGCTCGGGCTGACCATGAATTCCTGATCGAGGCTCTGCTGGCCGATCCGGAGATTGATCGTGCCGTCTTTGGTCAGGTTCTGCTGGTACCAGAGTTCCCACAGACGCAGCGCGTCATTGCCGCTGATGCCGCTGGCGCTTTGCAGGCCTTGCAGGGTCTCGGCGCCGAGATTGCGGCCATGGATATCGAGGATGCTGGCATTGAACAGCCCGCCATCCAGGCCGAATGCCTTGCCGGTATCGACTTGCAGCGTGGCCTGGGTGAGACCGTCATATTCCGCCGCCCGGCGGCTGCCGCCGCCGACATTGCCCAGCACCTCATCGGTTTCCTGGACGGTCAGGCTGATGCCGTGATCGGCGAGGCGGTCGCGCGCGCCGCCGAGCGGGCCGAGCAGGTTGGGCCGGCTCCACAGACTGTCCTGGGCGGCATCGTCGGCTCGCGCGGCGCAGGGCAGCAGGAGCGCGCCGGCAAGGCCGAGCGGCAGGAGGCGCGTGCGAGAGAGGGCAGGGCGTCGGGGCATCGTCGGGTTCCTTGGTGGGCGTTATAGATGCGAATGACTCTTAACTGCAAGTGAGATGTTATTAAGAATGATTCGCAATTTTGTCGATGGGGAATCCGTAGCAGGAAACCATAAATAGAAATGTTATAACATTGCTAAATTGCCGCCGCCGCGCGGCCTACCCGGCGCGGCCCAGCAGCGGCGTGAACACGCCCTGCACGCCGACGATCAGGATCTGCACGCCGATGCACAGCAGCAGGAACGCCGCCAGCCGGCCGATGATGCGGCTGCCCGCCGGGCCCATCTGCCTGGCCACCAGATCGGCGAAGCGATAGGAGACCCAGACCAGCACCGCGACGCAGGCCGAGGCCGCGCTGAGCCCCAGCCGATCGAGCCAGACGCCATGCGCCACCCCCGTCGCATGCGCCGAGCCGAGCGTGATGGCCACCGCGATGGTGCCCGGCCCGGTGGTGATCGGCATAGTCAGGGGGAAGAAAGCGAGCGCCGACAGCGCCTCGTCCGGCGTGTCGTCGGCATCGGTCGGGGCATGCTGCTGGCGGCGTGCCTCGCGCTGCTCCGGCGCATTGAGCAGCCCCCAGGCATTCAGCGCCACCACCAGCCCGCCGCCGATGCGCAGCGCCGCGATGCTGACGCCGAAAAAGGTCAGGATCGCGCCGCCGACCCATAGCGCGCCGAGCATCACCGCGAAGGAATAGATGCCGATCAGCCGCGCCAGCCCGGCCCGCTGGGCGATGCTGCGCCCGGCGGTGACATCGCGGAAGATAAAGGCGCCGCTGAGCGGATTGACGATGGAGATCAGCGCCGGAAAGCCGAGCAGGAAGGCATCGATCACGGCCTGCATCGCCCGCTCCCCGCGCTATGAGCCACCTGGAAGATCAGATGGGCGCCAGCCTCGCGCGAACCGTGCCGCGCGGCAAGGTGGGAAGGCAAGGTGGGAAGGCAAGGTGGGAAGGCGGATGAAAGGCGGGCGGCCCGCCGATCCGTTTGGCGCCGCTACAGCACCATCGCGCTGGCGCTGGACAGCAGCGAGGGCAGAACCTGCCAATTGGCGATGACGAAGTAGCAACTGATCAGCGCGACGATCCAAAGCACCGGGCCGAGCAATCCGCGCAACGGCGAGACACCGCCTGCTGCCACCCTGCCTGCCCGGATCTGAGTCGCCATCACCCTATCCTCCGTCTACCGGTCGCTGGAACATCCTGGGAACAAAATCTGAATCATTCCCTAGCGGCCAGGCAGCAATGTGATCCTTCAATTACGGCAGTTTTGGCGCGTGTGGGGCCGGCTCTGTGCGATTCTTTCGCGCGCCAGCCCCGCAGCCAGCGCATGGATCGCCGGGTCAGCCCGGCGCCCGGCGCTCGGCTCAAGGCTCGATCCGCGCCGCTCCGATCACCCGCAGATCGGCCGCCTGGATCAGCAGCGCCGCGCCCTGCCCGGCCGCCGGGGCCGGCAGGGGCAGCACCGGGCCCGTTGCATCCAGCGTCATGGCGGCGCGCACGACGTTGAATTCGCGCAGCTTCTGCCCGCTATTCTCGCCCCCGCCGATCTGGCGGACATGCAGGCGGTCGTAGAAGGCCAGCACCGCGCGCGCGCCGGGCGGGGCGGCGATGCGGGCGCGCAGGGCATCCCCCGCGCGTTCCAGCGTGACCGGGGCCGTCAGCCGAGCGGAGGTCGCGATGGCGGCGGCAACCGCCTGCGCGTCGGAGCCGACCACCATCGTCTGGCCATCGATCACCAAGGCGGGGGTGAAGACTTCCTGGCGCAGCGCGGCGGCGTAGCCACGCTGGCGGGCCGTGGCCAGCGGCGTGGCGAAGCGATCGGTCCAGGCCGGGCCGTTCCAGTAATCGACATGCCAGGCCAGCGCGATGGTGCCCGCCCGCGCGGCCAGCCGGCCCAGCAGCGCATCGGCCGGCGGGCAGGAGGAGCAGCCCTCGGAGGTGAATAATTCCAGCACCACCGGCAGCGCGCCGGCATCCTCCGCCGCCGCGCGGGCGGCGCGCGCGCCCACCGCCAGCCCCGCCAGCCCGCCTAGAATCTCCCGTCTGCGCATCGCACCCTCCCGCATGATCCATCGGGTAGACACGCGGGCCGGGGTTTCGTTACAGCGCCCCCCTTTCGGGGCATCCGCCTTCAGCGCATCCGCCTACAGGGCGCCGCCGCGCCGCCCGGCCATGGCGCCCAGGCGCAGGCGCAGCGCGTTCAGCTTGATGAAGCCCTGCGCGTCCACCTGGTCATAGGCGCCCTGGTCGTCCTCGAACGTCACGACCTTCATGGAATAGAGGCTGTTCGGGCTTTCCCGGCCGACGCAGGCGACATTGCCCTTGTACAGCTTCATCCGCACCCGCCCGGTGACGCTGTGCTGGCTGGCGTCGATCGCCGCCTGGAGCATCCGCCGCTCCGGGCTGAACCAGAAGCCGTTATAGATCAGCTCGGCATAGCGCGGCATCAGGCTGTCCTTCAGATGCGCCGCCTCGCGATCCAGCGTGATGCTTTCGATGCCGCGATGCGCCGCCAGCAGGATGGTGCCGCCCGGGGTTTCATAGACGCCGCGCGACTTCATGCCGACATAGCGGTTTTCCACCAGATCGAGCCGGCCGATCCCGTTCGCTTTGCCCAGCGCGTTCAGCCGGGTCAGCAGCGTGGCCGGCGACAGCGCCTCGCCATTGATCGCCACCGGGTCGCCATGGACGAAATCGATGCTGATCTCGGTCGCCTGATCGGGCGCATCCTCCGGGCGGATGGTGCGCTGATAGACGATCTCATCGGCCTCCACCCCCGGATCCTCGAGGATCTTCCCCTCCGAGGAGGAGTGCAGCAGATTGGCATCGACGCTGAACGGCGCCTCGCCGCGCTTGTCGCGCGCGATCGGGATCTGGTTCGCCTCGGCGAATTCCAGCAGCCGGGTGCGGCTGGTCAGGTTCCATTCGCGCCACGGGGCGATGATCTTGATGTCGGGCTTCAGCGCATAATAGCTGAGCTCGAAGCGGACCTGGTCGTTGCCCTTGCCGGTCGCGCCATGGGC
>JAGWRU010000069.1 GCA_028869595.1 Rhodospirillales bacterium | reverse complement strand
TCGGCGCCGGCGAAGGCGGCAGGCGGCCCGCTATCGTGGCGATCCACCGCCGCCGGGCCGGCGGTCGCGATCAGATCGGAGCTTTGCGGCGGCGGCGGGCCGACCGGCGGCAGACGGCTGTCGAGCTCGGCCATGGTGGTGAACTGGCTAGGCGCCACCGGCTGCAGATCGGTCAATAACTGCCCGGACAGGGCCTGCAGGCGCTGCGGATCGTTCAGCACCATCCAATCGGCTTCCAGCATCCGGGTGCGGGCGCGCAGATCGGCGGTCTGCTTCACCGTCGCCTCGATCTGGCGGTCGAGCACGTTCACCCGATGCTTGGCCTGATAGAGATAAAGGCCCGAACCGCAGGCGAGCAGGGCCAGAATCACGTTGATCGGGCGGATCATGCGCCCTCCTCCTGCATCAGGCGTTGCAGGGCACGCAGACGGGCGCTGCGCGCGCGCGGATTGGCGGCGCATTCCGCCGCGCCGGGGCGCAGCGCCTTGCCGGTCAGCAGCCGGTAGCGCGCCGGACCGCGCTCGGGGCGATGCGCGGCGGGGGCATGGCGCGAGGGGGCCGGCAGGCGGCCCGCCGCCTCGGTCATGAAGCGCTTGACGATGCGGTCCTCCAGCGAATGGAAGGAGACCACCACCAGCCGCCCGCCCGGGGCGAGCATGGCCGCGGCCTGGGCGAGCCCGCGTTCGATGGCGCCGAGTTCGTCATTCACCCGGATGCGCAGCGCCTGGAAGCTGCGCGTCGCCGGATCATGGCCGGAGCGATCCGGCGGTAGCACCGCGCGGATGATCGAGGCGAGCCGCCCGGTGGTGGTGATCGGCGCCTCGGCGCGGGCGGCGACGATGGCGCGGGCGATGCGGCGGGAGGCACGCTCCTCGCCGAAATGGAACAGCGTATCGGCCAGCTCCGCCTCGTTCAGCGTGGCGATCAGATCGGCGGCGGTCGGCCCGCTGCGCTGCATGCGCATATCGAGCGGCCCGTCGGCGCGGAAGCTGAAGCCGCGCGCCGCATCGTCGATCTGAAACGAGGAAACGCCGAGATCGAGCACCACCCCGTCCAGCATGGCCACGCCCTGCGCGCCGAGCAGGGTGCAGAGATCGGCGAAATTCCCCTCGATCAGATGCAGCCGGCCGGGATGGCGCGCGGCCAGCCCGGCGCCGCGGGCGATCGCCTCGGGGTCGCGGTCGATGGCGAAGACGGTGCAGGGCGCGGCATCCAGGATCGCCGCGCTGTAGCCGCCGCCGCCGAACGTGCCATCGGCATAGGCTTCGCCGGCACGCGGGGCGAGGCTGGCCAGCACCTCCGCCAGCATGACCGGGGTGTGCGACAGGGCGCTCATGGCCTGGCCGGGCCAGCCAGCGCGGGGCCAGCCGGCGCGGGGCCAGCCAGCCCGGTACCTGCCAGCGTCGTGCCGGCTTCCAGCGTGCGGGTGCGCCCGGCGCGCTTGTACGCCTCGCCCGCCTCCGGCTCCCAGAGCAGGAAATGATCGCCGACGCCGATGAAGGCGATCTTGTCGGTCAGTTGGGCATGGGCGATCAGATTGGCCGGCAGCACCAGCCTGCCCTCGGCATCGGGTTCCAGGCTGACCGCCTCGCCATACAAGGTTGCCGCGAAATCGGCGCGTTCGGCACTGAAGGCCGGCATCTGCGCCAGCGGCGCGGCCAGCGCCTCGAACCCGGCCATCGGCCAGGCTTCCAGACAGGGGAATTGATGCGAGGGGCGCAGCACCAGACTGCCATCGGTGCCGCCGGCGCGCAGGCGGCTGCGAAACCCGGCCGGCACGGAAGTGCGGCCTTTCGCATCCAACTTGCTGAGATGGGTGCCCATGAAAGGGGTCATCAGCGCCTGCTATTCCCTTTCGTGCCGTTCTAGCCCGCTTGTGCCGATGCCCCCGGCCGGTCCCGCAACACGGCGATGGATGGAGGCAGGGCGTGGGAATGGGCGCCTGTGTCTGGGAGCGCATGGGATAACATGGGAATTCATGGGGCGTCAACGGAATCGCCTGGGACGACTCCGGGGGAATCCTGGGATTCCGCCCGAGTCGCGGCGGGTTGATCGGCCCGAAGGCCGAGGTGCCAGACGGTCTGTAAGCCGGGTTCTGTCCGCCCGCCGGTTGCCCGGCGGACGAGGCGACCATTCCTCTGGGACGCATCTTGCGATGCGCCTCACGCGACCAACCCGGGCGACGGGGCGGAAACCCCCTTGCGTCACGTGCCGGATCGCTCCGCCACGCCGCCGGCCGCCCCTATTCGGTCTTGCTCCCGGTGGGGTTTACCCTGCCAACCCTGTCACCAGGGTTGCGGTGCGCTCTTACCGCACCGTTTCACCCTTACCTCGGCCAAGCCGCGGCGGTTTGTTTTCTGTGGCACTGTCCCTGGGGTCGCCCCCGCC
>JAGWRU010000068.1 GCA_028869595.1 Rhodospirillales bacterium | reverse complement strand
CTTGGCCTGATCAAGCGGGGCCTGATCAAGCGGGGCCTGATCGACAGGCGCGGGATCGTGCGAGGAGGGGGAGTGCGGAGCCGCCATGGCCGTTGGCGTTGCATCCTTCCCAGAGCCTGCGTGTGCAGGTGGGCACCAGATACCGAAACCAGGGTTCCGGCAGAGCCAGCTCCCGAGGAAGATGCTTACTGGCCCCGGGGATGACATACCTGACGCACCGGGCAGCTCCGCCCCTGATACTTAGGGCTGCTCCAGGCTCCCGGCAAGCTCCTCGGCGCGGCGGGCGAGCTTGCCGAGGCGTTTGCCCAGCCGCCCATCGGGGCGCACCCCGCCGCCGCCGCCGGCTTTCAGCGCCTTGTCCATCTCGAATAATTCGTCGGCCATCAGCAGCGCGGCCATCACCAGCATGCGCGCCTCACCGCTTTGCCCGGCCGAGGTCTTGATGCTGTCGATGCGGCTTTCGACCTGGGCCGCCATGGAGAGCAGATGCTGCTCCTCCCCGTCCTTGCAGCCGACGGTATAGGCGTAGCCATTGATGCGGACGGTCACTTGCGCCATCGCGGCGGGTCTCCTTCAGCGCGGGGCGGGGCGGACTCGGAAATTGCGGGACAATCGTAACCCGCCGGCGCGGCGGCGCAAACCGCGATGCGCTGCCCCGCCCGACTTGAACTCCGCGCCGATCCGTGCTCTACGCCGCCGCTTCCCTGCCGGGGTGGTGGCATCCGCCCCGGCTATGCCCGGCCCCCAATGGTGGGGGTGCCGCGACGCGGCGGGGCAGAGACAATCCGAAGGGAGCGTCGAATGCCGCTTTATGAATGCGTGCTGATCGCACGCAACGATGTCACGCAACAACAGGTCGAAGGGCTTGCGGATCAGATCGGCACCGATCTGGATGCCGCCGGCGGGTCCGTGCGCAAGCGCGAATATTGGGGCCTGCGCAGCCTGGCGTACCGCATCAAGAAGAACCGCAAGGGGCATTATTTGCTCCTCGGCCTCGATGCCGCGCCGGCTTTCATCACCGAGATGGAGCGTCAGCTGCGCCTCAATGAAGATGTGCTGCGCTTCATGACGCTGCGCATCCCGGCCATCGACGAGGCCCCGTCGGCCATTCTGTCGCGCAAATCCGACGATCGTGATCGCGAGCGCGGCTTCCGTGGCCCCAAGCCGCCGGGGCGTTTCGAAAGCGGCCGCCGGCGCGGCTATGACGACCGCGAGGAATACCGCGCCCGCGATTTCCCTGAAGATGGCGGTCGCGGCCGCGACGACGCCCATGGCGGCGAGGAGTAAGAGCGATGTCCGACAGCACCGAAATCAGTCCCGCCGCCCGGCGCACCGCCGTCGGCGCCCGCCGCCCCTTCTATCGTCGGCGCAAATCCTGCCCGTTCTCCGGCCCGAACGCGCCGAAGATCGACTACAAGGATGTGCGCCTTCTGTCGCGCTTCCTGAGCGAGCGTGGCAAGATCGTGCCCAGCCGCATCACCGCCGTCTCGGCGAAGAAGCAGCGCGAACTGGCCAACGCCATCAAGCGCGCCCGCTTCCTGGCGCTGCTCCCCTACATCCTGGCCTGAAGGAGGACATCCCATGGCATCCGTGGAAGTGATCCTGCTCCAGCGCGTCGAGAAGCTGGGGCAGATGGGCGACAAGGTCCGGGTCAAGCCCGGCTATGCCCGCAACTACCTGCTGCCGCAGGCCAAGGCGCTGCGCGCCAGCAAGTCCAATCTGGAGCGCTTCGAACAGCAGCGCGCCCAGCTGGAGGCGCAGAACCTCAAGCGCCGCGAGGAAGCGGAGCGTGTGGCCGAGCGCGTCGGCGCCCTGTCCGTCACGATCATCCGTCAGGCCGGCGAGTCGGGCAGCCTGTACGGCTCGGTCTCGGTGCGCGATATCGCCGATGCGGCGACCGCGGCGGGGCTGTCGATCACCCGCCAGCAGGTCGTGCTGGAACATCCGATCAAGACGCTCGGCCTGTCGCCGGTGCGCGTGGTGCTGCACCCCGAAGTCAGCATCCCGGTCACCGTCAATGTCGCGCGCAGCCCGGAAGAAGCGGAAAAGCAGGCCCGCGGCGAGGCGGTGGGCAATCAGGACCGCGAGGAAGCGCTGGAAGCCGCCCTGCAATTCGAGCAGGACACGGCCGAGGACGACGCCGAAGGCTGATCCCCGCTTCGGATCAGGCTGGCCCAAACGAAAGGCGGTGGTCGCAAGACCCCGCCTTTTTTGGTCCCCCGCCCGGCACCGAACCCGGCTCCTGGGGATGATCGCAGAAAATTCAACGCCTTGCCGTGCAGCCCAGCCGCGCGCCCGGCGGCCTATGATACGATGCAATCGGGTTTTGACGCGCCGAAGCGATTACGCAATGGTTCGTTCCGTGACCGGGGGCGAGCGCATCGGCGCCCGCCATGCATGTTTGCGGGAGTGGTGCCATGAAGTTTGCCCTGGACAGGATTTTCCGGCGCTTCATCACCCTGGGCAGCCTCGGCGTGCGCTGGCCCGATGGAACGATGAGCCGCTATGGCAGGCAAGGCGCCGAGCCGAGCGCGGCGATGCACCTCGCCGACGCCGCGACGATCCGCCGCCTGCTGCTCAACCCGGCCCTGGCGGTGGGCGAAACCTATATGAACGGCACGCTGATCCCCGAAGGATGCGGCATCTACGACGTGCTCGACGTGCTGATCTCCAATCTGGAGGTCAACGGTCCGCGCCATCCGCTGGCCCATCTGATGCACCGTCTGACGGTGCTGCGCCGCCGTCTGGACCAATACAACCCCGCCCCGCGCGCCCAGGCCAATGTCGCGCATCATTACGATCTGAACGGCCGCCTCTACAGCCTGTTTCTCGACCGTGACCGGCAATATTCCTGCGCCTATTTCCCGCGCGGCACGGAAACGCTGGAAGAAGCGCAGCTTGCCAAGAAGCTGCATATCGCCGCCAAGCTGAAGCTCGACCGCCCCGATCTGACGGTGCTCGATATCGGCTGCGGCTGGGGCGGCATGGCGCTGACCCTGGCGCGCGATTTCGGCGCCCGCGTCACCGGCATCACCCTGTCGCAGGAACAGCTCGCCGAAGCCCGCGCCCGCGCCGAGGCCGAGGGCCTGGCCGATCGGGTGCGCTTCGAACTGATGGATTACCGCGCCCTCGATCAGCGTTTCGACCGGGTGGTCTCGGTCGGCATGTTCGAACATGTCGGCGTCGATCATTACGCGACCTTCTTCCGCACCCTCTCGCGCGTGCTGGCGCCGGACGGGCTGGCGCTGCTGCACGCGATCGGGCGCAGCGACCCGCCCGGCAGCACCAATCCGTGGATCACCAAATACATCTTCCCCGGCGGCTATTGCCCGGCCCTGTCCGAGGTTCTCGCCCCGATCGAGCGCAGCGGGCTGACCACCACCGATATCGAGATCCTGCGCCTGCATTATGCCGAAACCCTGCGCCACTGGCGCCGGCGCTTCGCCGCCAATCGCGATGCCATCGCCGCCCTGTACGACGAACGTTTCTGCCGCATGTTCGAATTCTATCTGTGCGGCTCGGAACTGGCCTTCCGCCGCCAGCGCCAGATGGTGTTCCAGATCCAGCTCGGCCACGGTGTGGAAGCCGCGCCGCTGACGCGCGACTACATCACCGATACGGAGCGCGCCCAGGCGCCCAAACTGAGCAGTATCGGCACGGTGAACAGCGGCGCCTTCTCCGCCGATCCGGTCGGCTTGTCACGCTCGGCGGAAAAATAGCCCCCGCAATCCCCGTTATCCACAGGCCTGTAATCCACAGGTTTTGTACCGCCGGGATAGCTGCGCGCCGGCCCGGTTGGGCCTATGCTGGCGGCGATGAACACCATCGACTCCCCTCCGCTCGGCCTCTCCCAGCGCCTGCCGCCGGCCAATCTTCAGGCCGAGCAATCGCTGCTCGGCGCGCTGCTGGCCAATAACCGCGCCTATGAGCGCGTGTCGGAATTCCTCGCCCCGGAGCATTTCGCCGACCCGCTGCACGGGCGCATCTACCAATCGATCTGCCGGCGGATCGAGGCCGGGCAGATCGCCGATGCGGTGACGCTGAAGACCGAATTCGAACAGGATGGCGCGCTCGCCGAACTGGGCGGCGTGGCCTATCTGGCCCAGTTGCTGTCGGCGATGGTCGGCATCATCAATGCCGGCGATTACGGGCGGGCGATCTACGATACCTGGCTGCGCCGACAGCTGATCGATCTCGGCGAGACGGTGGTGAACAACGCCTTCGGCGCCGATCCCGAACTGGACGGCGCGGCGCAGATCGAGGCGGCGGAGCATACGCTGTTCGAACTCGCCACCGAAGGCGCCAACGGCCAGGGCTTCGTCACCTTCGAACGCGCCCTGACCGATGCCATTGCCGGCGCCGAACGTGCCTTCAAGCGGGCCGGCCATGTCTCCGGCCTGACCACCGGGCTGCGCGACCTCGACGCCAAGATGGGCGGGCTGCACCCCTCCGATCTGGTGATCCTGGCCGGCCGGCCGGGCATGGGCAAAACCGCGCTGGCCACCAAAATCGGCTTCGGCGCGGCGCGCGCCCTGGCTGGCGAGAGCACGCCGGGCTCGGTCGCCATCTTCTCCCTGGAAATGAGCGCCGAGCAGCTTGCCACCCGCCTGCTCAGCGAGGAGGCGCGCATCTCGGGCGATCGGATCCGCCGTGGCGACATCGCGCAGAAGGAATTCGACAGTTTCGTCCGCGTCAGCCGCGACATCGCCAGCCTGCCGCTCCATATCGACGACACCCCGGCGATCACGCTTTCCGCGCTGCGCACACGCTGCCGGCGCCTGCAACGCACCCGCGGCCTGTCGCTGGTGATCGTCGATTACCTGCAATTGATGCGCCCCGCCGCCGGCACCCGCCCGGAAAACCGGGTGCAGGAAATCAGCCAGATCACCCAGGGGCTGAAAGCCATCGCCAAGGAATTATCGGTCCCCGTGCTGGCCCTGTCGCAGCTTTCCCGCGCCGTGGAAAGCCGCGAGGACAAGCGTCCGCAGTTGGCCGATCTGCGCGAATCCGGCTCGATCGAGCAGGATGCCGACGTGGTGATGTTCATCTATCGCGACGAATATTATCTCGCCCAGCGCGCGCCCAAGCAGATGGGTTTCGACAAGGACGACAAATTCCACGAGGCGATGGAGAAATGGCAGCGCGATCTGGAGGCGGTGCATAACCGCGCCGAACTGATCCTGGCCAAGCAGCGCCACGGCCCGACCGGCATGGTGCCGCTATTCTTCGAGGCGGAATTCACCCGCTACGCCGATCTCGATCTGGTGCATGCCGGCGGCGAGCATGGCTGACGGGGCGGCCGGGGCGATCCTGCAGGTCGATCTCGGCGCCATCGTCGGCAATTGGCGCCTGCTCTGCGCGCGCCACCGCAGCGGCGCGGTGGCCGGCGTGGTCAAGGCCAATGCCTACGGGCTGGGGGCCGCGCGCGTCGCCCAGGCATTGCTCGCCGCCGGCTGCCGGCATTTCTTCACCGCCACGCTGGAGGAGGCGCTGGCGCTGCGGCCGCATCTGCGGCGCGAGACGGAAGGCGGGGCGATGCTCGCCGTGCTGTCCGGCCTCACCCCGGGCACCGAGGCGGTCTATCGCGCGCAGGAGCTGATCCCGGTGCTCGGCGCGGCGGAGGAGATCGCGCTGTGGCAGGGCTTCGCCCGCCAAACCGGCGCGCGCCAGCCGGCGATCCTGCATGTCGATACCGGCATGGCGCGGCTCGGCCTCAGCCCGGCGGAGGTCGCGGCCCTGGCCGGCGATCCCGGCCGGCTGGAGGGCATCGCGCTACGCTACGTGATGACGCATCTGGTCGCCGCCGAGATCGCCGCCGACCCGATGAACCGCATCCAGCGCCAGCGTTTCGCCGCCGCCTGCGCCGCCCTGCCCGTGGCTTCGCGCAGCTTCGCCAATTCCTCGGGCATTTTTCTCGGCGCCGATTTCGCCTCCGACCTCGCCCGGCCGGGGGCGGCGCTTTATGGCATCAATCCGACGCCCGATGCGCCCAATCCGATGCGCCGCACCGTGCGCCTGATCGCGCGCGTGCAGCAGGTGCGAACCATCCCGCCCGGCACCCCGGTCGGCTATAACGCCACCTGGAAGGCGGCGCGGGAAAGCCGCATCGCCACCGTGGCGCTGGGTTATGCCGATGGCTGGCATCGCAGCCGGGCCGGCACCACCCTTGCCTTCTTTGACGGGCGGGCGGTCCCCCTGGTAGGGCGTATCTCCATGGACCTGACCACTTTCGACGTGACCGAGCATCCCGCCATCACACCCGGCACCTGGCTGGAGCTGCTCGGCACCGGCCGCGATCCGGACGCGGTGGCCGCGGCCAGCGGCAGCAATGGCTATGAGGTGTTGACCAGCCTCGCCCCGCGCATCCAGCGCCAGTATCTCGGCCAATGAGCGATCCGGTGGCGAAGACGGAACGGCGCAACCCGATCGCCGAGGCGCTCGGCGGCCTCGGTGCCACGGTGATCGGCATGTGCGCCACGGTCGGCGCTGTCGCCGTCTTTGCCGTGACCGCCCTGTCGCATCTGTTCCGCCCGCCCTTTTACGGACGCATGTTCGCCCGCGCGATGCTGGAGATCGGCTATCTTTCGCTGCCCGTGGTGGCGCTGACGGCGGTATTCACCGGCATGGTGCTGGCGCTGCAATCCTATACCGGCTTCGCCCGCTTCTCGGCCGAGGGCGCGATCGCCACCGTGGTCGTGCTGTCGGTCACCCGCGAACTCGGCCCGGTGCTGGCCGGGCTGATGGTGGCCGGCCGGGCCGGCGCGGCGATGGCCGCCGAGTTGGGCACGATGCGCGTCACCGACCAGATCGACGCGCTGGGCACGCTGTCGACCGACCCGATGAAATACCTCGTCGCGCCGCGCCTGCTGGCCGGCACGCTGGCCCTGCCGCTGCTGGTGGTGGTCGCCGATATTCTCGGCGTGATGGGCGGCTTCATCGTCGCCACGCTGAAACTCGGCTTCAATCCGGCGACCTATCTGCATAACACCCTCGCCTTCATGCAGATCGGCGACGTGATCTCCGGCCTGGTCAAGGCGGCGGTATTCGGCTTCCTGATCGCCCTGATGGGCTGTTTTCAGGGCTATCGCAGCCGCGGCGGGGCGGAAGGCGTGGGCGCGGCGACCACCGCGGCGGTGGTCAGTGCCTCGATCCTGATCCTCGCCTTCGATTACGGGCTGACCGAGATGTTCTTCTCCAGGTGATCGGCAGCGGCGCGGCGGACCAGGGCGGCAAGCTGGTGCAGCTGGCGTGACAGCGGGCTGGCCCGACGCCAGATCATGCCGATGGTGCGCGACGGCTGCGGATCGCGGAAATTGGCAACCGCCACGGCGGCGGAGCGGGTTTCCACCGGCACCGCCATTTCCGGGATCAGCGTGACACCGATCCCCGCTGCCACCATCTGCACCAGCGTCGACAGCGAACTGCCATCCAGCAATTCCCGCGCGGGCGTCGGGCGCATATTGCAGAAGGACAGGGCCTGATCGCGGAAGCAATGCCCCTCCTCCAACAGCAGCAGCCGCATTTCGCGCAGGCCCTCTCGGTCGGGCACCGGCAGCGCGGCATCGGCGGCGGGGCGAACCAGCACGAAGCGTTCGGTGAAAATCGGCGTCTCGACCAGCGCGGGTTCCGACACCGGCAAGGCGACGATCGCGGTATCGAGCCGGCCCTCGGCCAGCTCGGCCAGTAATTTCGCCGTCAGCGTCTCGCGCACATGGATATCGAGCCCGCCATGCAGCCGGGTCAGCGCCCCGACGATGGCCGGCAGCAGATAGGGGGCGATGGTCGGAATGACGCCGATGCGCAGGCGGCCGGCGAGCCCGTCGGCGCCGGCGCGGGCGAGATCCTCCAATTCGTCGATGTCGCGCAGAATGGCACGGATGCGCGGCAGGAAATCCTCGCCGATGCGCGTCAGGCGGACATGGCGCGCGCCGCGTTCGAACAAGGCGGTGCCCAGCGCCTCCTCCAGCACCTTGATCTGCATCGACAGGGCCGGCTGCGAGATCGCGCAGGCATCGGCGGCGCGGCCGAAATGGCCGTGACGGGCGAGCGCCTCGACATAGCGGAGCTGCTTCAGGGTCAGGTTCATCATAATCTGAACTTATTCTGACAATCAGAAAATCAAGCTTATTCTGATCGAACGGATTTGCTAGGGTTTTCTCCTCGCAGTCAGCAGCGGAGGAAGAGATGGACGGCAATAATGCGGGCAAATGCCCGGTGATGCATGGGGTGCGCCCGAACGCGACATTCGCCGCGCAATCCAACCGGGAATGGTGGCCGAACCAGCTCAATCTCGGGATTCTGCGCCAGAATTCCGCGCTGTCCGATCCGATGGACCCGGATTTCGATTACGCCAAGGCGTTCAAGTCGCTCGACCTTGCCGCCGTCAAGAAGGACATCTTCGCGCTGATGAAGGTGTCGCAGGATTGGTGGCCCGCTGATTTCGGCCATTACGGCCCGTTCTTCATCCGCATGGCCTGGCACTCTGCCGGCACCTATCGCATCGCCGATGGGCGCGGCGGCGCCGGTTCGGGCACGCAGCGTTTCGCGCCGCTGAATTCCTGGCCCGACAATGTCAATCTGGACAAGGCGCGCCGCCTGCTTTGGCCGGTGAAGCAGAAATACGGCAAGAAGCTCTCCTGGGCCGATCTGATGATCCTGGCCGGCAATTGCGCGCTGGAATCGATGGGCTTCCGCACCTTCGGCTTCGGCGGCGGGCGCGCCGATGTCTGGGAGCCGGAGCAGGACGTCTATTGGGGCAAGGAAACCAGCTGGCTGGGCGATCAGCGTTATTCCGGCAATCGCGAACTGGAAAACCCGCTGGGCGCCGTGCAGATGGGGCTGATCTACGTCAATCCCGAAGGCCCCGGCGGCAATCCCGACCCCGTCGCCGCCGCCCATGACATTCGCGAAACCTTCGCGCGCATGGCAATGAATGACGAGGAGACGGTGGCCCTGATCGCCGGCGGGCACACGTTCGGCAAGACCCATGGCGCCGGCGATACCGCCCATGTCGGGCGCGAGCCGGAGGCGGCGGGTCTGGCCGAGCAGGGGCTGGGCTGGCGCAGCAGCTTCGGCACCGGCGCCGGTCCGGACGCGATCGGTTCCGGCCTGGAAGTGATCTGGACCGATACGCCGACGCAATGGAGCAACGATTTCTTCGAGAACCTGTTCAACTTTGAATGGGAACTGACCAAAAGCCCGGCCGGCGCGCATCAATGGCAGCCCAAGGGCGGCGCCGGGGCCGATAGCTTCCCCGACCCGTTCGACAAGACGAAGCGTCGCTCGCCGGCGATGCTGACCACCGATCTCGCGCTGCGCTTCGATCCGGCCTACGAGAAGATCTCACGCCGCTTCCTGGAAAACCCCGACCAGTTCGCCGATGCCTTCGCGCGCGCCTGGTTCAAGCTGACCCATCGCGACATGGGGCCGCGCGTGCGCTATCTCGGCCCGGAAGTGCCGGCGGAAGTGCTGCTCTGGCAGGACCCGGTGCCGGCGGTCGATCATCCGCTGGTCGATGCCGCCGATATCGCCGCGCTGAAGGCGAAGATCGCCGCCTCCGGCCTGTCGGTGGCGGAGCTGGTGGGCACCGCCTGGGCCTCGGCCGCGACGTTCCGCGGATCCGATAAGCGCGGCGGTGCCAATGGCGCGCGCATCCGCCTTGCCCCGCAGAAGGATTGGGCGGCCAACCAGCCGGCCCAGCTCGCCAAGGTTCTCGGCGTGCTGGAAGGCATCAAATCCGGCTTCGACGGGGCGGCGGGCGGCAAGAAGATCTCGCTTGCCGATCTGATCGTACTGGCCGGCTGCGTCGGGGTGGAAATGGCGGCCAAGGCCGGCGGCCATGCGGTGGCGGTGCCTTTCGCCCCCGGCCGCACCGATGCGACGCAGGAGCAGACCGATACCGACTCCTTCGCCGTGCTGGAGCCGGTGGCCGATGGCTTCCGCAACTACCTGAAGAAAGGCTTCACCGTCTCGGCCGAGGAATTGCTGGTCGATCGTGCCCAGTTGATGACGCTGACGGCGCCGGAAATGACGGTGCTGGTGGGCGGCATGCGGGCGATGGGGGCGAATGCCGATGGCAGCAAGCATGGCGTGCTGACCGCCAAGCCCGGTGCGTTGACGAATGATTTCTTCGTCAACCTGCTGGACATGGCCACTGTCTGGCGCCCCGTCTCGGAGAGCGAGGAGCTGTTCGAGGG
>JAGWRU010000067.1 GCA_028869595.1 Rhodospirillales bacterium | reverse complement strand
GTCGGCGGCGCGGTCCCGGCATAGCGGGAAAGCGCGGCCGGGGCGTGGGGAATGACCCCCAGCGGCGCGCCCAGGGCGAGCGCGGCTGCCGCTTCGCTCAGCCGCGCGGCGCTGGCGGCGGCGGCGGCCTGCTGGGCGGTCTGCGCCATCGTCTGGCGCAGCGCCGCGAGCCCGGTTTCGATCGCGTCAAGCCGGCTGGCAAGCGCGGCATTGCCGCCATCCTGCTGCGTCGCCAGCGCTTTTTCCTGGGTCGCGAGCGCATCGAGTCGGGCGGCCAGCGCCGCCATGTCCGCCGCTGTGGGGGCGGCGGCGGGGTGCGGCGCCTGCTCCAGCCGGCTGATCCGGGTGCTGAGGGCGTGAAGCGCGGCGCGATCCTCCGGGCCGGCGCCAGAGGACTCGGTGCCAGAGGATGCGGTGCCAGATGCCTCGGTGCCAGACGATGCAGCGCCAGACGATGCAGCGCCAGACGATGCAGCGCCAGACGATGCGGTGCCGGGCAGGGCGGTCGCATGCGGATGCATCCAGGCCCAGGTGCCGGCGCCGGCCAGGGCGATGAAACCCAGCAGGATCAGCGCGACGGCCAGCCCCCTGCGCGCGACGGGATGGGCCGTGCGGCGCGCCGGGTCGGACCGCTTCGCAGCGCCCGCCTGCGGCGTGGCGGCGGCACTGGCCGGTTTCGTGCCGCCGGCGCGCGCGCCATCCGCCTCGGGCAGGCGCGGCGTCGCGGATGCTGCCGGGGCGGCGGCGGGCGGCGGCGGGTCCTGATGCGTGGTATCGGGCTGCATCGGCGTGGGAGAGGGGGGATCGGTGTCGGTCATGCCAGCAATGCGAGCATCGCCTCCTGGTTGGGCCGCGCGGCGATCCGCATGTCGCGCCACGCCAGCCCTTCTAATGCCATGGCTGCCGGCGCACCGATAGAGATTGCAATGATTCCCCCCAGCCGCCCCGCGAGGCCGGCGCGGCGCACGGTCCGCGCGAAGCAGCGCGCCGTCTCGGCGGAGAAGAACAGGGCGGCGTGCAGGCGATCCTCGGACAGGGCCGCGCGGGCGGAATCGGGCAAAACCGCAACCGGGGTGGCGGCATAGGTGGCGCGGCGCGTCACGTGAAATCCGGCCGTCCGCAGCCCGGCTGCCAGCCCCGCCCCCTGGCCGCGCCCGGCGGCGAGCAGCAGCCTGGCGCCGCCCGGCAGGCGCGCCCGGGCCAGGGCGATCAGCGCCGCCGCATCGCCCGCGGCATCGTCGATGGCGGAAAACCCGGCCGATCGCGCCGCCGTCGCGCTGGCCGAACCAACCGCGAGCAGGGGCAGCCCGTGCCAAGCGGGCGGCAGCAGGGCGGCGCGCGTGCTGGCGATCACCACCGCGTCGAACCGCGCCGGATCGGGCAGGGACGGGGCCAGGGTTTCGATGCGCAGCAGCGGCGCCAGAACCGGGGTGAAGCCGCGCGCGGCCAGGGAAGCCGCCGTTGCACCCGCCGCCGCTTCGGGGCGGGTGATCAGCACGCCGCGCGTCGGCAGGCTCAGGCGAAGATATCCCGCGGGCTGTCGGCGCGCAGGCTGTCGCCCAGCGCGCGGCCCAGTGCCGCGGCATCGGCCGAAGCCCCGCTCAGGCTGCGGCGCAGCAGGAAGGAGCCGTCTTCGCGCGCCACCAGCCCGGTGAGGTGCAGCGTGCCGTCGGTATCGCGCCGGGCATAGCCGCCGATCGGGGTGCGGCAGGACCCGTCCAGCGCGGCGAGCAGCGCGCGTTCGGCGGTGGCAACGGCCTTCGCCTCCGGGTCTTCGATGCCGGCGAGCAATTCGTGCAGTTCGGTATCGTCCTCGCGCACCGTGATGCCGACGATGCCCTGCCCGGCGGAAGGCACCATCAGATCGGGCGCCAGCACCAGCGAGGCGCGGGCGGCGAGGTCGAGGCGTTTCAGACCGGCATAGGCCAGCAGCGAGGCGGCGCATTCCCCGCCATCGAGGCGGGCGAGCCGGGTCTGGACATTGCCGCGCAGCATGGCGATGCGCAGATCGGGCCGCGCGGCCAGCAATTGCGCCTGCCGGCGGACGGAGGAGGTGCCGATGATCGCCCCCTGCGGCAAAGCGGTATAGGGATCGGCCGGATCGGGCGTGGCCGCCCCTGCCGGCAGGATCAGCGCGTCGCGCGCATCCTCGCGCTTGAGCGTGCAGGCCAGCACGATGCCGGCGGGCAATTCGGTCTCCAGATCCTTGAGGCTATGGACCGCGAAATCGATCCGGCCATCCGCCAGCGCCTCGTGGATTTCCTTGGCGAACAGACCCTTGCCGCCGATTTCCGCCAGCTTGCGATCCTGCACCGCATCGCCGGTGGTGCGGATGGCGTGTTCCTGAAACGCCTCCATCTGGCGTAGCACCGGGCAGAACCGGGTGAGCAGATCGAGGAAGCCGCGCGTCTGCACCAAAGCCAGCGGCGAGCCGCGCGTGCCGACCCGTAGCGGCAGGGCGCGGGCGTGAACCGGAACCGAGACGGGCTTGGAGGAGGCGCTCATCCGCGTCTCCTATTCCTGCGCGCGGGCGAAGGAAAGCCCGGCAATTTGTCCCAGCGCGGCGCGGGCGGCTACCAGGGAACGATGCGGCCCCGGTAATCGAGATATTCGAGCCCCGGACGCGCCCGCTTGGCCAGCAGCACCTCGACCAGCGAGGGGATGCTGGCCTCGATCGACAGCGGCGCCTGCGGCCCGCCGAGTTCGGTGCGCACCCAGCCCGGCGCCATCAGCACCAGCGCCCGGCGAGTGGCGGCCTGGCGCGCGGCGAAACTGCGCATGCCCATGTTCAGCGCCGCCTTGCTGATCCGATAGACTTCGCGCTGGCCGCTCTCGTTATTGGCGATACTGCCCTGACCGGAAGACATCGCCCCGATCAGCCCGTCCGGGGCGACGCAGGGCGCCAGGGCCTCGATCGTCTGGAGCGGGGCGAGTGCGTTGACGATCATCAGATCGGTGAAATCCTGCACCGAGACCTCCCCGATGGTCTGGCCGGGATCGGGGTTGGTGGTGCCGGCATTGACGAACAGCATGGCGCATTGCCGCCCGGCGAGGCGCTCCACCAATGCCGCGCGCTGGGCCGGCAGGCGGGTATCCAGGGTGGCGATCTCGACCCGGCCGGGATGGGCGGCGGCGAGGGCGTGCAGCAGGCCCGGTCGTGCGCTGTCGCGCACCGTGCCGAGAATATTCCAGCCTTTGGCAAGAAATTCCGCCGCCATGGCGAGGCCGAGGCCGCGCGAGGCGCCGATCAGCAGCAGGGTGGGGGCGGATGGGTCTCGGGGCATGCGCGGTCTTCCTTGGTTTTCGGATGCGCCGACCATGCCCGGCATGCCGGTCTTTGCACCAGACGCGTGCCCTGCAATCGATCCTTGCGTTCGACGCCATGCTATGATCGCGGGATGGAACCGCTCGATCTCAATCTTCTGACCGCGCTCGACGTGCTGCTGCGCGAAGCCAGCGTCACCGCCGCCGCTCGCCGACTGGGGCTGAGCGCATCGGCGATGAGCCGCACTTTGGCGCGGCTGCGTGCGGCGACCGGTGATCCGTTGCTGGTGCGGGCCGGGCGCGGGCTGGTGCCCACCCCGCATGCCGCTGCCTTGCGCGCGCGGGTGCCGGCGCTGGCCGAGGAAGTGCGTGCCGTGCTGCGCCCGCCGCCCGAGCGGATCGACCTCGCGACGCTGGAGCGGGTTTTCACCCTGCGCGCCAACGAGGCGTTCATCGCCTTCTTCTCCGTCCCGCTGCTGCACGCCGTCGCCCAGGCCGCGCCGCATGCCCGGCTGCATTTCCTGGCCAAACCCGACAAGGATGCGACCGCGTTGCGGGAGGGCGCGGTCGATCTGGAGATCGGGATCGCCGCGGATGTCGCGCCGGAATTGCGCCGCCAGGGGCTGTTTCACGACCGGCTGGTGGGCGTGGTGCGCACCGGCCATCCCTTGCTGGCCGGCCCGGGGGCAACCGTCGAACGCTATGCCGCCTGCAACCACGTCGCCGCCGCCCCGCGCGGGATGGTTTCGGGGCCGGTGGATGCGGGGCTGGCCGCGCACGGGCTGCGGCGGGAGGTGGCGGTGGTGGTGCCCGGATTTCCCGATGCGCTGCGGATCGCGCGCCATTCCGATCTGGTGGCGCTGGTGCCGCGATCCTGCCTCGGCCACGCCTTGCCCGGGAGCGAGGCGATGAGGCCGGGGCTGGAAGTGTTCGATCTGCCGGTCGCGGTGCCGGAATTCGCCATCGCTGCGCTGTGGCATCCGCGCCTGGATGCCGATCCGGCGCATCGCTGGCTGCGCGGCTTGGTGCGCGGGCTTTGCCGCGCCGCCTATCCGCCGGGTTGAGACGCCTGCGTGCCGGTGCCGGTACTGCCGAAGCCGCCCGTCCCGCGCGCCGTCTCGGGCAAGGTCTCGACTTCCTGCCAGCAGGCCCGCACGACCGGCGCCAGCACCGCCTGGGCGACGCGCATGCCCCGCGTCACCGTGAAGGTCTCGGTACCGGCATTGAGCACGATCACCTGCACCTCGCCCCGGTAATCCTCGTCGATCGTGCCGGGGCTGTTGGGCAGAACGATGCCGTTCTTGAGCGCAAGGCCCGAGCGCGGGCGGATCTGCAGCTCGAACCCGGCCGGCAAAGCGATGGCCAGCCCGGTCGGGATCAGCGCCCGCGCGCCGGGGGCGATCTCCACCGGCGCCGTCACGGCGGCGAGCAGATCCATCCCCGCCGCGCCCGCGGTCGCATAGGCCGGCAAAGCGAGATCGGCGCCATGGGGCAGGCGGCGCACGGCGATGGGAATATCGGTCACGGGTCAGCCTTCGGCGAAATGTGCGGCGATGCGCGCGGCGAGGCGTTCGGCCACCGCATCCTTGGCCATGCGCGGCCAGGTTTCGGTGCCGGCACGGGTCAGCAGATGCACGGCGTTTTCCGCCCCGCCCATGATGCCGCTGGCGGGCGAGACGTCGTTGGCGACAATCCAGTCGCAGCCTTTGCGGGCGAGCTTGGCGGCGGCGTTCTCCAGCAGATCGTCGGTCTCTGCGGCAAACCCCACCACCAGGGCGGGGCGGGTGGGGCCGGCGGCGGAAAGCGTTGCCAGAATATCGGGATTGGGCGTCAGGCTCAGCGCGGGCGGGGCGGCGCCGGGGGTTTTCTTGATCTTGCCGGTGGCCGCGCTGGCCACCCGCCAATCGGCCACGGCGGCGGCGCAGACGGCGAGATCGGCGGGCAGGGCGGCCTGACAGGCGGCGAGCATCTCGGCCGCCGTCTCCACGCGAGTGACGTCGACGCCGATCGGATCGGCGATGGCGACCGGGCCGGAAATCAGGCTGACCCGCGCGCCCAGCGCGGCGAGCGCCGCAGCAATGGCATGGCCCTGCCGGCCGGAGCTGCGATTGGCGATGTAGCGGACCGGGTCGATCGGTTCATGGGTCGGCCCGCTAGTGACGATGGCATGCCGCCCGGCAAGCGGTGCGCCGGCGCTGGCGGCGGCGGGCAGGGCGAGCTTGCCGGCCCCGGCCAGCCCCGCAATCGCTGTGAGGATCGCCGCCGGCTCGGCCAGTCGCCCGGGGCCGAATTCATTGCAGGCCATCGCCCCCACATCCGGGCCGATCACCGCCACCCCGCGCGCGGCAAGCATCGCCATATTGGCCTGGGTCGCCGGGTGCAGCCACATCCGCACATTCATCGCCGGCGCCACCAGCACCCGCGTATCGGTGGCGAGCAGCAGCGTGGCGGCGAGATCATCGGCCAGGCCATGCGCCATGCGGGCCAGGATATCGGCGCTGGCCGGCGCCACCACCACCAGATCGGCGGCGCGGGAAAGCTGGATATGGCCCATCTCGCTTTCATCGGTCAGCGAAAACAGGTCGCTGTAGACGCGGCTCTCGCTCAGCGCCTGGACCGAAAGGGGCGTGACGAACTGCGCGGCGGAACGGGTCAGCACGGCGGTAACGCCGGCGCCGGATTTGCGCAGCAGGCGGATCAGCTCCAGCGCCTTATAGGCGGCGATGCCGCCCGAGATCACCAGCAGGATGCGCTTGCCGGCCAGGTCCGGCGCGGCGCTCACAGCCGCCAGCCTTCATGGATCGCGGCAATCCCGCCCGAAAGGTTGCGGAAATTCACCCGCGCCAACCCCGCCTTGCGCATCATCGTGGCCAAAGTTTCCTGCGCCGGGAAGGTGCGGATGCTTTCCGCCAGATATTGATAGCTGTCGGCATCGCCCGCCACCGCCCGGCCGAGGCGCGGCAGCACGTCGAAGGACCAGCGGTCATACAGCCCGGTCAGCGCGGCGATCTTCAGGCGCGAAAACTCCAGGCACAGGAAGCGTCCGCCGGGTTTCAGCACGCGCCTTGCCTCGGCCAGCACCGCATCCTTGTCGGTGCAGTTGCGCAGACCAAACGCCATCGAGACGCGATCGACGCTGCGATCGGGGATCGGCAGACGTTCGGCATCGGCGACCAGGATCGCCAGATCGCCGATCAGCCCGCGCCCGATCGCCCGGTCGCGCCCGACCGCGAGCATGGCCGGGTTGATATCGGAAAGCAGCACCGGTCCGCCGCCGAGTTTCAGCCAGCCGAAGCTGATATCGCCGGTGCCGCCGGCCAGATCGAGCAGCGTCTGACCCGGGCGCGGCGCCAGCGCGGTCAGGAAAATCCGCTTCCAGACGCGATGGATGCCCAGCGACATCAGATCGTTCATCAGGTCATAGCGCGGGGCGACGCTTGCGAAGACCTCGCGCACCATGGATTTCTTCTCGGCAAGCGGCACGGTGCGGAAGCCGAAATCGGCGGTCTTGGCCTCGGCGGCGGGATCGCTAGGATGCGCGGTGCTCATTCCTCCCCTATAGCGCGAAACGAGGCCATGCCGGAACTCCCCGAGGTCGAGACGGTGATGCGCGGCATGGCGGCGCGGCTGGAGGGAAGGCGCATCCTGCGCGCGGAGCTGCGCCGGGCCGATCTGCGCGGCCCGATCCCGCCCGGTCTGGCCGCCCGGCTGAGCGGGGCGCGCGTGCTGGGGTTTCGCCGGCGCGCGAAATACATCCTGATGCGCCTTGAAGGCGGCGACAGCATGCTGCTGCATCTCGGCATGTCCGGCCGGGTGGTGCTGCGCCGGCGTGGCGCCAATGCGCCGCCGGCCCATGAGCATCTCTGGCTGGAGACCGAGGATGGCTGGGAACTCGGCCTGGTCGATCCGCGCCGGTTCGGGCAGCTCGATCTGATGGCGACGGCGGCGGAGGATGCGCATCCGCTGCTTGCCGCGCTGGGGCCGGAGCCTTTCGATCCGGCGCTGACCCCGGCGCGCTTCGCCGCCAGCCTGGCCGGCAAGGCGAGCCCGATCAAGGCGGTGCTGCTGGATCAGCGGGTGATCGCCGGGCTGGGCAATATCTACGTGGCGGAGGCGCTGTTTGGCGCGGGGATCAGCCCGCGCCGGCTGGCCGGCAGTATCGGCGCGGCGCGGGCGGCGCGGTTGCTGGGGGCGGTGCGCGAAACCCTGGAACGTGCCATTGCCGCCGGCGGGTCGAGCCTGCGCGATTACGTCCAGCCGGATGGCGAACTCGGCTATTTCCAGCACGCCTGGGCGGTCTATGGGCGGGAGGGGGAGGCCTGTCCCGTCTGCCCCGGTCCGCCGGGCTGTGCGGGGGTGAAGCGCTTCACCCAGGCGGGACGGAGCACGTTCTATTGTCCGAAGACGCAGAAATAGCGCCTATCCCGGCACGATCCCCCGCCCGCGCAACTCCGCCAGCACCCGCTCGGCCAGCGCTTCGGGGCTTGCCTCCACCGTCTTCAGCACGATCTCGGCGGCCTCGGGCGCCTCGTACGGCGCGTCGATGCCGGTGAAATTGCGGATCTGGCCGGCATCGGCCTTCTGATACAGGCCCTTGGGATCGCGCCTGCGGCATTCCTCGATCGGGGTGTCGACGAAAATCTCCAGAAACTCCCCTTCCTCCACGCATTCGCGCGCCAGCATCCGCTCGGCGCGATAGGGGGAGATGAAGGAGACCAGCACGATGATCCCGGCCTCGACGAACAGCTTGGCCACTTCGGCGACGCGGCGGATATTCTCGACGCGGCCGGCCTCGGTGAAGTTCAGATCGCGGTTCAGCCCGTGGCGGATATTATCCCCGTCCAGCACCATGGTGTGGCGCCCATCGGCGTGCAGGCGCTTTTCCACCAGATTGGCGATGGTCGATT
>JAGWRU010000066.1 GCA_028869595.1 Rhodospirillales bacterium | reverse complement strand
GAGCGCCGCCGCCCCCGCCCCGGCCCGGCGGCTGGCCTATAAGGACCGGCTGGCGCTCGCGCGTCTGCCCCAGGACATGGCGGATGCCGAGGCGCGCATCGCCACGCTGCGCGGCGCGCTGGCCGATCCCGATCTTTATGCCCGCGATCCCGACCGCTTCACCCGCGCCGGCACGGCGCTGGCCCAGGCCGAAGCGGCGCTCGCCCGGATGGAGGAGGAGTGGCTGACGCTGGAGATGCGCCGCGCCGAGATCGAAGATGCGTGATCAGCCTTCCGCGCTGCGCCCGACGCGGCGAAGAACCGCACAGAGGCGGGAAAATCCCAGCCAGAATCCGGCATGTCCCGGCGCGTCCTCGCGATGCAGGCCCTGGCCGGGTTCGCCGCGCCGCAACAGGCCGAGCCGCGCTTCGAAGCGACCACGCATATTCTCCAGAAAGGCATGCGAGGCGGCGAGGTATTGTTCCAGCAATTCGCTGGCCAGTTCGATTTCCGCCTGGGCCTGACCGGCGGTGGTGAAATGCTTCAGCGCCCGGCTGTCATTGGCCAGCACCAGATGCAGCCGGTGCAACTCCGCCAGATGTGCGGCCATGCGCTGGCGGGCATCGCGGATGGCTTCCTGCAGAAGCGTGGCGGGATCGGGCGGGCTGCTCATGCTGACCTCTTGTGGCCAGGATGGCGCACAAGAATGAAGCAGCGATGAATGCGTGCGGAAGAAGAATGGCGCGCCCGGAGAGACTCGAACTCCCAACCCCCAGATTCGTAGTCTGGTGCTCTATCCAGTTGAGCTACGGGCGCCGACCAAGGCGCGCGGTGTAGCCCAACCTGCCGTGCCCGGCAAGGGGGCTTTCCGCGCGGTATCGAATTAGGCGGCGAGCTTGTCGAGCTCGCGCAGAATAGCCTCTCCCATCACCGAGGTGCCGACCTTGGCCGTGCCCGGCGCCATCACATCCGCCGTGCGCAGGCCACTGGCCAGGACATTGGTGCAGGCCCGCTCGATCAGCTTCGCATCCTCGTCCATGCCGAAGGAATAGCGCAGCAGCATCGCGAAGCTGAGAATCTGGGCCATCGGATTGGCGATACCCTTGCCCGCGATATCAGGCGCGCTGCCATGGATCGGCTCGTACAGCGCGCGGCGCCGGCCGGCGCTGTCGGGCGCGCCCATCGTCGCCGAAGGCAGCATGCCCAGGCTGCCGGTCAGCATCGAGGCGAGATCGGACAGCAGATCGCCGAAAATGTTCGAGGTCACGATCACGTCGAACTGGCGCGGATTGCGTACCAGCTGCATCGCGCAATTATCGGCGTACATATGGCTCAGCGAGACATCGGCATATTCGCGCGCATGCAGCGCAGTGACCACCTCGCGCCAGAACAGGCCAGACTGCATCACATTGGCTTTTTCGACGCTGCACACCCGGCCCTGACGCTGGCGCGCCAGCTCGAAGGCGACGCGGGAGACGCGCTCGATCTCGGCCGTCGTGTAGGTCTCGGTGTCGTAGCCACGCTTGCTGCCATCGGCCAGCGTTTCCACCCCGCGCGGTTCGCCGAAATAAATGCCGCCGGTGCTCTCGCGCACGATCATCAGGTCGAGGCCGCGCACTACATCGGCTTTCAGCGTCGAGGCATCGACCAGCGGGTCGAGCACGATGGCCGGGCGCAGATTGGCGAACAGATCAAGCTCCTTGCGCAGGCGCAGGATCGCCAACTCCGGGCGCATGTCGAAGCCGAGCTTTTCCCATCTCGGCCCGCCCACCGAACCGAACAGCACCGCATCCGAAGCGAGCGCCGCTTCCATCGTCTTGTCGGCGATCGGCGTGCCGCGCGCATCGATCGCCGCCCCGCCCACCAGATCCTCGGTCAGGTCGAAGGTCACGGTGCGGCGGCGATCCATCCAGTCGATCACGCGGCGAACCTCGCGCATCACCTCCGGGCCGATTCCATCACCGGGAAGCACCAGCAGCTTCTTGTTCGCGGGCATGGCGGTTCTTTCCCTATTTCCGTATCAGGCAGCGGAATTGGTCGCGGGCAGCCAGGATTGAGCGGATTTCCGCCGCGCCTCGAATGTATCGATCGCCGTCTCGTGCTGCATGGTCTGGCCGATATCGTCGAGGCCGTTGAGCAGCAGGTGCTTGCGGAAGGGATCGATCTCGAAGCCGATCTCCTCGCCATTCGGGCGCACCACCACCTGGCGTTCGAGATCGACGGTGACGCGGGCATTGGCGCCGAGCCTGGCATCCTCGATCAGCAGGTCGCAGACCGCGCGCGGCAGGCGCACCGGCAGAATGCCGTTCTTGAAGCAGTTATTGTAGAAGATATCGGCGAAATCGGGCGCGATCACGCAGCGTATGCCGAAATCGAGCAGCGCCCAGGGGGCATGCTCGCGCGAGGAGCCGCAGCCGAAATTCTCATGCGCGACCAGGATCTCCGCCTTTCGCCAGGGGGCCTGGTTGAGCACGAAATCGGGGCGCTCCTTCCCCTCGGCGTCGAAGCGCAGCGTATCGAACAGATGCACGCCAAGGCCGGAGCGCTTGATGGTTTTTAGGAACCGCGCCGGGATGATCTTGTCGGTATCGATATTGGCCATCGGCAGCGGCGCCGCCGGACCGGTGAGCGTGGTGAATTTTTCCATCGTCCCTCTCCCTGCCCCGCGCTCAGACCAATTCCCGCACATCGGCGAGCCGCCCGGTCACCGCCGCCGCGGCGGCCATGGCCGGCGAGAGCAGATGGGTGCGCCCGCCCGGGCCCTGACGCCCCTCGAAATTACGGTTGGAGGTGGAGGCGCAGCGCTGGCCCGGCGTCAGCTTGTCGGGGTTCATGCCGAGGCACATCGAACAGCACGGTTCGCGCCATTCGAAGCCGGCTTCCAGCAGGATGCGATCCAGCCCTTCCTGCTCCGCCTGCTGCTTGACCAGACCGGAGCCCGGCACCACCAGCGCCTGCACGCCCGGCGCCACCTTGCGACCCTTGGCGACGGTGGCGGCGGCGCGGATATCCTCGATCCGTCCATTGGTGCAGGAGCCGATGAAGACCACGTCGATCGCCAGATCCTGCATACGCTGGCCGGGCGTCAGGGCCATGTATTCGACCATGCGGCGCAGCTGGGCGCGCTTGCCCTCATCCTCCGCCGCTTCCGGATCGGGCACCACGCCGGTCACCGGCACCACCGCCTCGGGGTTGGTGCCCCAGGTCACCATGGGTGCGATGTCGCGGCCATCCAGCACGACGGTCTTGTCGAACACCGCGCCGGGATCGCTGGGCAGGGTCCGCCAATAGGCGACGGCGGCATCGAAATCCGCCCCTTTGGGGGCGAAGTCGCGCCCCTTCACATAGGCGAAAGTGGTCTCGTCGGGGGCCACCAGCCCGGCCCGCGCGCCGGCCTCGATCGACATGTTGCACAGCGTCATGCGCCCGGCCATGTCGAGCGCGCGCACCGCCTCGCCGGCATATTCGATGACATAGCCGGTACCGCCGGCGGTGCCGATCTTGCCGATGATCGCCAGCGCCATGTCCTTCGCCGTCGCACCGAAGCCCAGCGTGTTGTCGACACGCACCAGCATGTTTTTCGCCGGCTGCTGGATCAGGCTTTGCGTCGCCAGCACATGCTCCACCTCCGACGTGCCGATGCCGAAGGCCAGCGCGCCGAGCGCGCCATGGGTGGAGGTGTGGCTGTCGCCGCAGACAATGGTCGTGCCGGGCAGGGAAATTCCCAGCTCCGGCCCGATGATGTGGACGATGCCCTGGCGCCGGTCGAGGATCGGGATATAGGGCACCCCGAACTCGGCGACGTTCTTCTCCAGCGTCTGCACCTGGATGCGGCTGTCGTCTTCCTTGATGTCGGCGGGGCGGCGCGAGCCGATCGTCGGGATGTTGTGGTCGGCGACCGCGATGGTGCAATCGGGCCGGCGCACTTTGCGCCCGGCCATGCGCAGCCCCTCGAAAGCCTGCGGGCTGGTCACTTCATGCACGAGATGGCGGTCGATATAGAGCAGGCCGGTGCCGTCGGCGAGGGTTTCGACGAGATGGCTGTCCCAGATCTTGTCGAACAG
>JAGWRU010000065.1 GCA_028869595.1 Rhodospirillales bacterium | reverse complement strand
CCCAGTTGATGACGCTGACGGCGCCGGAAATGACGGTGCTGGTGGGCGGCATGCGGGCGATGGGGGCGAATGCCGATGGCAGCAAGCATGGCGTGCTGACCGCCAAGCCCGGCGCGCTGACGAATGATTTCTTCGTCAACCTGCTGGACATGGCCACCGTCTGGCGCCCCGTCTCGGAGAGCGAGGAGCTGTTCGAGGGACGTGACCGCAAGAGCGGCGATCTGAAATGGACCGGCACCCGCGTCGATCTGGTGTTCGGCTCCAATTCCGAGCTGCGGGCGCTGTCGGAAGTCTATGCCTCGGCCGATGCGGGGGCGAAATTCGTCAAGGATTTCGTCGCCGCCTGGAACAAGGTGATGATGCTCGACCGCTTCGATCTGGCCTGACCCGCCAGCCGGGGATGCGCCGCGCGGTGGATCCCCGGCGCGGCAGCGGCCGTATGGGCGCTTTGCGTCGCGCGGGGCGGCATGGCAGAACCACGCCATGACCGTCCCGCGCATCCGCATCCAGGGCCTTTGCAAGCGTTTCGGCGAGAAGATCGTGCTCGACGGCGTCGATCTCGACGTGCCGGTGGGCACCTCGCTGGTCGTGATCGGCGGCTCGGGCAGCGGCAAATCCGTGCTGCTGAAATGCATTCTCGGCCTGATCGAACCCGATGCCGGGCGCATCGAAATCGACGGCACCGATCTGCTCGCTCTCTCCGCCCGCGAACGCCGCGCCGCGCGCGCGCGGATCGGCATGCTGTTTCAGAATGGCGCGCTGTTCGACAGCCTGCCGGTCTGGGAAAATGTCGCCTTCGGCCTGCTCGCCCAGCGCCGCGTATCGCGCGCGCAAGCGCGCGAGGCGGCTTCGGGCTTCCTGGCCGAGGTCGGGCTGGATGCCGCGGTCGGCGCCCTCTCGCCGGCCGAATTGTCCGGCGGCATGCAGAAGCGCGTCGCCCTGGCCCGCGCCATCGCCGCGCGGCCCGACATCCTGTTCTTCGACGAACCGACCACCGGCCTCGACCCGATCATGGGCGCGGTGATCGACGGGCTGATCGTCGATTGCGTCAAACGCCTGGGCAGCACCGCCATCGCCATCACCCATGACATGGCCAGTGCCCGGCGCATCGGCGACATGGCGGCGATGCTCTATCAGGGGCGCATCGTCTGGCACGGGGCGGCCGGAGCGCTGATGGAAAGCGGCAATCCGCTGGTCGAGCAATTCACCCATGGCCGGCGCGAAGGCCCGATCCGGATGGCGCTGCGGAAATAGCCGCGCGGCCCCGGGTAGCGAGGCCGGCGCCACGCTCGCCTTCCGCGTGCTTCCGTCGCGGGCGGGGTTTGCGTATCGTGCCGCCTCCAGCGGAAGCAGGGACCGATGGCGATGACGTGGACTGGACGGATCGCGGCGATAACGTGCCTGATCGTGCTCGGCCTGGGAGCGCGGGCCGCCTGCGCCGCCGATCCCGCCGCCCCGATCGGCCCGCCGCCGGGCCAGGGCGACAGCGCCTCCTCGCTCGCCGGGCTGTTCCTGCAAAGCTGCGTGCAGCATGTCGGCAACCGCCAGGCGGTGCGGGCCTGGGCTCAGGCCAAGGGGCTGAAGGAATTGCCCGCCAATGCGGAGCAGCAATTCCTCTACGGCCTGCCCGGCCAGGTCTTCGATGCCTCGGACAAGCATGGGCGCTACGTGCTGATCTCCGAGGATGGCGGCTCCTGCTCCGTGCTGGCCGAGCGGGTGAACGGGGCCAAGGTGCTCGATGTGCTGCAGAACGACATGCGCCAGGGCGGCATCAGCTTCACCGTGACGCTCGATCAGGACGATCCGCATGAAAAGACGCTGCATCAGCGCGAATACGACGCAAGCCAGGGCAAGGTGCGCTGGCATATGCTGGTCAGCATCGTGAAAGGCACCGATCGTGGCGAGGCGATGCTGACCGCCAACCCCTGATGGCGCGCGCCAGCAGCCATTTCGTCTGCCAGGAATGCGGCGCGGCGACGGCCAAATGGGCCGGCTCCTGCCCGTCCTGCGGGGCCTGGAACACGCTGGTCGAGGAAGCCATCGCCCCGCCGGCCGGCGGCGTGCGCGGCGCGGCGAAGCCCGCGCGGGCGGGCGGGCGGCGGCT
>JAGWRU010000064.1 GCA_028869595.1 Rhodospirillales bacterium | reverse complement strand
CGATTGCATCTGCGACGGCGAGACCGTCTATGTCGCCGGCGTGATGGAGCATATCGAGGAAGCCGGCATCCATTCCGGCGATTCCGCCTGCGCCCTGCCGCCCTACACGCTGTCGCCCGCCACTGTCACCGAGCTCAAGGACGAGACCGAGGCGATGGCCCGCGCGCTCAATGTCGTCGGCCTGATGAACGTGCAGTATGCGATCCAGGACGATACGATCTACGTGCTGGAAGTGAACCCGCGCGCCTCCCGCACCGTGCCGTTCGTCGCCAAGGCCACCGGCGTCCCGGTGGCCAAGATCGGCGCGCGCGTGATGGCCGGCGCGAAGCTGTCCGAGTTCCGGCTGGATGACCAGTCGATCGCCCCGCATGTCGCGGTCAAGGAAGCGGTCTTCCCCTTCGCCCGCTTCCCCGATGTCGATACGATCCTGGGGCCGGAGATGAAATCGACCGGCGAGGTGATGGGCCTCGATTCCAGCTTCGAGCGCGCCTTCGCCAAATCCCAGCTCGGCGCCGGGGTGATCCTGCCGCAGGCCGGCACGGTGTTCCTCTCGGTCAAGGATGCCGACAAGAAGGGCCTGGCGGCGCTGGCCCGGCGCTTCGCCGAGCTGGGCTTCACCATTCTGGCAACCCGCGGCACGGCGGTACAAATCCGCGATGCCGGCCTGGCGGTGACGGTGGTGAACAAGGTGCTGGAGGGCCGGCCGCATTGCGTCGATGCGATCCGCTCGGGCGAGGTGCAGCTGGTGATCAACACCGCCTCCGGCCCGCAATCGGTCGCCGACAGCTTCGCCATCCGCCGTTCCGCCCTGACCCATGGGGTGCCGCACTACACCACCATGGCCGGGGCGCGCGCGGCGGTGCATGCCATTGCGGCGATGCGGGCGGGAATGCTTGAAGTTGCGCCGCTCCAGTCCTATTTTCGCGGATCGTTCTGAACGTCGCCCCATCGGCATTGCCGGTGGGGTGTTCGTGTCTTTTGTTCCGCCCGCCTTGCCTGACCCGTCTTTTCTCGCCCGTATGGGCCTTGCCCGCTTGGGGAACGCGCCGTGCAGAAAATTCCGATGACCGCCGCCGGCCTGCAACGCCTGGAGGAGGAGTTCCGCCATCTTCGCTCGGTGGAACGCCCCGCGGTGATCCGCGCCATCGCCGAGGCGCGCAGCCATGGCGATCTCAGCGAAAATGCCGAGTACCATGCCGCGCGCGAACGCCAATCCTTCATCGAAGGCCGCATCGCCGAGCTGGAGGAGGTGCTGGGGTCGGTGGAGGTCATCGATCCGGCCAGCCTGTCCGGCGACACGGTGAAATTCGGCGCCCATATCCGGCTGCTCGACGAGGAGACGGAGAAGGAGGCGACGTATCAGATCGTCGGCGTCTACGAGGCCGACATCAAGCATAACCGGCTGTCGATCTCCTCGCCGCTGGCCAAGGCGCTGATCGGCAAGAAGGTCGGCGACGGTATTTCGGTGCCGGCGCCGGGCGGTGACCGGACCTATGAGATTCTGGAGATCCGGTTCGGTTGAACCCGATCATGCCGTCGATCGAGGAGATCCGCGCGGCGGCACGGCGCATCGCGCCGCATGTGCTGCGCAGCCCCGCCATCGCCGCGCCCGCCCTGTCGCGCGCGACCGGCGCGGAGGTGGTGCTGAAGCTCGATAATCTGCAGGTGACGGGCGCCTTCAAGGAACGCGGCGCGGCCAACCGTCTGGCGCTGCTGAGCGCAGCGGAGCGCGGTCGCGGCGTCATCGCCATGTCGGCCGGCAATCATGCCCAGGCCGTGGCCCGCCATGCCAGCCTGCTGGGCATCGCCGCGACCATCGTCATGCCGCGCTTCACCCCGGCCACCAAGGTGACGCGCACCGCCTCCTGGGGGGCGCGGGTGGTGCTGCATGGCGAAAGCCTGGCCGAGGCCGCCACCCATGCCCATCATCTGGCGGCGGCGGAAGGGCTGGTCTTCATCCACCCCTATGACGATGCCGGGGTGATCGCAGGCCAGGGAACCCTGGCGCTGGAATTGCTGGAAGACCACCCGGATCTCGACATCCTCGCCATTCCGGTGGGCGGCGGCGGGCTGGCGGCGGGCTGCACCATCGCCGCGCAGGCGCTGAAACCGGGCATCACCGTGTTCGGGGTGGAGGTGGAAGCCTATGCCCCGATGGCGCAGCGCCTGGCCGGCGCCCCGGTCGATGTCGGCGGCCCGACCATTGCCGAAGGCATCGCCGTGCGCGATGTCGGCGAAACGCCACTGGCCATTCTGCGCGCGCGCGGGGTGGAGGTGCTGGTGGTGCCGGAAGCGGCGATCGAGCAGGCGATCGGCCTGCTGGCCGAAGGGGCGAAACAGGTGGCCGAAGGGGCGGGAGCTGCCGGGCTTGCCGCCTTGCTTGCCTATCCCGAACGGTTTCGCGGCCGGCGGGTCGGCATTCCGATCTGCGGCGGCAATATCGATGCGCGCATCCTGTCCAACGTGCTGCTGCGCAATCTGCTGCGCGACGGGCGGCTGCTGCGCCTGCACATGCAGATCCCCGACCGGCCCGGCGTGCTGGCCGATATCGCCGGCAAGATCGGCGGCTCCGGCGGCAACATCATCGAGGTGTCGCATCAGCGCCTGTTCGCCTCCGCCTCGGTCCAGGCGGCGGAGCTGGAGGTGATGGTGGAGGCGCGCGATTCCGCCCATGCCGATGCCGTGGTGGCGGCGCTCTCGGCGACCTATGTGGTGCGCAAGGTCTGACGCCCGCGATCTCGACACGATGGCCTGCCCGACGGATACTGTCGGGTAGCCAGGAGATGCCCATGCAGATCACCCCAGGACCCGGCCCGCTCGGTGCGCGCATCACCGGCATCGATCTCGGCCAGCCGCTTGCCGATGCCGATCGGCGCAGCCTGCTGCGCGCCCTCGGCGCGCATGGCGTGCTGTGCTTTCCCGCGCAGCGCATGGAGGTCGATGCCTTCGCCGCTTTCGGCGCCCGCTTCGGCGCGCTGGAAGTCAACGTCGCCAATCTGTTCCATGAACCGGGCCATCCCGAGGTGATGGTGCTGTCGAACATGGTGGAGAACGGCAAGCCGGTCGGGCTGAACGATGCCGGCCAGGGCTGGCATACCGACATGTCCTATTCGACCGATGTCGCGCTCGCCAATATCCTGCACGCCCAGCGCGTGCCGGTGCGGCACGGCAAGCCGCTCGGCGAAACCCAGTTCCGCGACATGCGCGCGGCCTATCGCGATCTGCCGGAAGCGCTGAAGCAAAAGCTCGCCGGACGCAGCGCGACGCATGATTTCGAGAAATTCTGGGAGGAGATGCGCAAGCGCCCCGGCTCCCGCCGCAAACCGCTGACGGCGGAGCAGAAGGCGCGCAAGCCGCCCGTGTCGCAGCCGATCTTCCGCACCCATCCGATCACCGGCGAGACGGTGCTGTACGCCAATCCCGGCTACACCCTGTTCATCGACGGCATGGACGCGCAGGAAAGCGGCGAGATTCTCGATTTTCTGTTCCGCCATCAGGATCGCGCCGAATATCTCTATGCCCATCACTGGGCGGAGGGCGATGTGCTGATGTGGGATAATATCGGCACCATGCACAACGCGGTGGCCGATTACCTGCCGGGGGAGGCGCGCTATATGCGCCGCATGCAGGTGATGGCGAGTCTCGATTACGCGGCGCTGGTGGCCTGAGCGATGGCGATATCGTCGCCGCCGGCAGCAGCGCCGCCGGGCCCGCCGATCCGCGAGGAGCTGGTCGCCTTCAAGCGCGAGCGCATTCTGGAAGAAGCGGTGGTGCTGTTCTACGCGCGCGGCTTCACAGCCACCACGCTCGACGACATCGCCGCCGCGCTCGGCGTGACCAAGCCGTTCATCTATACGTATTTCCGCAGCAAGACCGATCTGCTGGCCGCGATCTGCAAGCCGACCATCGAATTATCGCTCGATGCGGTGATGCGCGCGGCCTCCGCCCCGGGCAGCCCGCGCGCCAGGCTGCGCCAGGGGGTGATCGATTTCGCCAAGGTGGTGCTGTCGCGCCAGGCCAATATCGCCATTTTCTTCCGCGAGGAAAAAAGCCTGCACCCGACCGCGCTGGCCGAGATCAATGGGCTGCGCAAGCGCTTCGATCGCGCGCTTTCCTCGCTGCTGGCCGAGGGCGTGGCGGCGGGGGAATTCCATCTCGGCGATACCGCGCTCGCCTCGCTTGCGATCGGCGGCATGATTTCCTGGGCCTATACCTGGCATCGCCCGGGGGGGCGGCTCGACCTCGATCCGCTCTGCGCCCAGATGGCCGATTTCGCCCTGGCGATGGCGGGCGCCGCCTGATCAGCGGCTTTCGGCGATCGCCTGGGCCAGGCAGGCGCCGAGCATGGCGATCGCGGTGCCGGCGCTGCGGATGATCCGGCCCTGGCCGAGAAACCCATGCATCTGATCGGCGAAATGCAGCGCGGTGACGCGCACCCCGTCCTGGGCCAGACGCGCGGCATAGGCGGTGGCATCGTCGCAGAGCGGATCGTGCCAGGCGCTGAGCACGGTTGCCGGCGCGACCCCGGTCAGGCTCGCCGCGCGCAGCGGCGAGGCGCGCCAGTCGCTGGCATCGGCGCCGTTCAAGTAATGGCCGATGAACCAGGCCATGGTCGCCGCCGTCAGCGGCAGGCCCTGCGTCGCGCGCTGATAGGCGGGCTGCGCCATGGTGAGATCGGTGGCGGGATAGACCAGCATCTGATGGATCAGGGCCGGCAGCGCGCCGTCGCGCGCCATCAGGGCGAGCACGGCGGCGAGATTGCCGCCGGCACTGTCGCCGCCCACCATCAGCCGGGCCGGATCGGCGGCCAGGCTCGCGGCATTGGCGTGCAGATAGCGCAGCGCCGCGGCGGCATCCTCGACCGCGGTCGGAAAGCGATGCTCCGGGCATAGCCGGTAATCGACCGACAGGATCTGGCATTGCGCGGCGTTGCACAGCAGGCGGCAAGTGCCGTCATGGCTGTCGAGATCGCCGAACAGCCAGCCGCCGCCATGCAGATAGAGCAGGCTGGGCAGCACCGTCTCCGCCGCGCTGCCGGCCGGGCGGTAGCGGCGCAGACGGAACGCCAGATCGGTCGGCGCCAGGTCCTGCGCCAGGGCCACCGGCGCCGGATCGGGCGCCACCGCCGCGCGCCCGGCGCGATAGGCGGCGCGGGCCTCGGCCGGCGTCATTTCCTGATAGGGGCGGGCACCTGCGGCGCGGGCCATGGCGAGGCAGCGTTCGGCATCCGGGTGCAGGGGCATGGCATTCCTCCATTCGCCGACAGGGTCCACGCTCGGCGGGTTTTGCGCAAGCGGCGGTGCGTCGCCTTTCTCTGCCGCCTTTGGGCGACAGCCTCGGTCTGCCTTGCCAGCCGGGCGGGGCTGGGCCAGTGTCGGCGCCCCTTCCGAGCCAGAGTCGCGCTTGTCGATGATCGCGTTTCCCGCATGAGCAAGCCCGCCCCAAGCCGCGCCCGCGCCCGCACGCGGGTGCCGCCCGGCCAGGGCGATCTGGTGGGAGAGGCGATGGCGGATGCCGTGCCGGATGCGCGCCCCCCCGAGCCTGGCGCCCCCGAGGCGTTTCCGCCTTTGGCCAGCGAGCGTCTGCGCCTGCGCCCGCTGCGCGCCGGCGACGCCGCCGAGCTGCACCGCCTGATCAATGACTGGGGCGTGGCGCGCAACCTGGCAGCGGTGCCTTTCCCCTATCCGCGCGCGCTGGCCGATGAGTGGATCGCCTCGACCTGGGCCGAATGGCAGGCCGGGCGCGCCTATCACTTTGCCATTACCGGGCAGGAAGGGGAGCAGGAGACCCTGGTCGGCGGCATCGGCCTGCGCCTCGATGCGGCACGGCGCACGGCGCGGCTGGGATATTGGGTCGGGCGGCGTTTCTGGGGCCATGGCGTGGCGCGCGAGGCGGTGGCCAGGGCGCTGCGCTGGGCCTTGGCCAATCTGGCGATCGAGCGGGTGGAGGCGGTGGTGGCCGAGGATAACCCTGCCTCGGCCGCGGTGCTGGGCCATCTCGGCTTTCGCGAGACCGGCAAGGGCGAGGAAGCTTTCCTGGCCCGTGGCGGGCGGCACAAAGTGCGCCATTTCGCGGCGGCGCGCGACGTGTTCGACCAACCCGAAGATGGGGCGGCGCTGGCCGCCTCCAGCGCGCCGTCGCTGCTGCTGGTCGCCGCCTGCGCGCTGATCGATGCCGATGGGCGCATCCTTCTCGCCCGCCGGCCGGAGGGCAAGCGCATGGCCGGGCTGTGGGAATTTCCCGGCGGCAAGCTCGATCCCGGCGAAACCCCGGAGGCGGCGCTGATCCGCGAATTGAAGGAAGAGCTGGGCATCGATGTCGCCGCCTCCTGCCTCGCCCCCTTCGCCTTCGCCTCGCACGCCTATCCGCAGTTTCACCTGCTGATGCCGCTTTATCTCTGCCGGCGCTGGCAGGGCATGCCGCGTCCGGCGGAAGGCCAAACGCTTGCCTGGGTGCGGCCGGAAAAACTCGCCGAGTATCCGATGCCCCCGGCCGACAAGCCGCTGATTCCCCTGCTGCGCGATTTTCTGTAGGTTTTTTCCCATGAAAATGGACAGCTTCCCCTTCGCAACCACCGATTGGACAACGATCGAGCGCACCGAGCATGCCGGCGATACCGGCCGCGCCTATTGGCGGACCCGCTATTTCGGCGAGGGCGAGCGGCGCATCCGCGTGCGCATGGTGGAATACACGCCCGGCTATCTCGCCGATCACTGGTGCAGCAAGGGCCATGTCATTCTGTGCATGGCCGGTGAATTGCACACCACGCTCGCCGATGGACGGGTCTTCGTCCTGACGCCCGGCATGACCTATCAGGTCGGCGACGCGGCCGAGGCGCATCGTTCCCGCACCGAGATCGGCGCGACGCTGTTCATCGTCGATTGAGGAGCAGGCGGATCATGGCCAACCCCACGGCGTGCGTTTTGGTGATCGGCAACGAGGTGCTGTCGGGGCGCACCCAGGATGCGAATATCCGCGTCATCGCCCAGGGTCTCGCCGCGCACGGCATCGTGCTGCGCGAGGTCCGGGTGATCCCCGACGATGCGCCGGTGATCATCGCCACGGTGAATGCGGTGCGTGCCGCCTTCGACCACGTGCTGACCACCGGCGGCATCGGCCCGACCCATGACGACATCACCAGCGAATGCATCGCCGCCGCCTTCGGCGTGCCGTGGGAGCCCCATCCCGAAGCCTGGGCGCGCATGGAGGCGAGCTACAAGCCGGGCGAGTTCAACGCCGCCCGCCAGCGCATGGCGACCATGCCGCGCGGCGCCAGCCTGATCGACAATCCGATCTCCACCGCGCCGGGATTTTCCATCGGCAATGTCCATGTGATGGCCGGCGTGCCGCGCATCATGGCCGCGATGCTGGGCAATCTTCTGCCGCGCCTGGCCGGCGGGCCGCCCATCGTGCAGCGCGCGGTGCATGCCCAGGGCCTGGCCGAGGGGGCGATGGCGGCGGGGCTGGCAGCGATCCAGGCGCGCTATCCCGGCCTCGATCTCGGCAGCTATCCGTATTACCGGAGCAGCGGCAATGGCGTGGCGATCGTCGCCAAGGGCGCGGATGCGGCGGCGGCCGAGGCGGCGATCATCGAGGCGACGGCTTTGATCACGAGCCTGGGCCGCGCGCCGGTGCAGGGCGAACCGCCGGCGGCGTAGGCCGCCTTTTTACGCGGGCAGAAACCGCGCCAGCCGCACCGCCGTATGCCCGCGCCCGGGCCGCAGGCTTGGCATCACCAGCAGGCAATTCTCGTACGGGGTGCGGATTTCCGCCGCCCCGTCATGGGCGATCAGCGTGTTGCGCGGCCCGATCACCTCGCCGCCATGGAAGGCGCGGGCGAAGGCGAAATCGGCGCTGGCCGCGCAGATCGCATGCGTCACCTCCGCCCGGCGCGGGCGGGCGCAGCGCCCGGGCGGCAGCGGGCGCATGCCGAGCAGGCCGAGCAGCCGTGCCGCCGCGGCCTCGGCGACGCGCACCGTCTCCGGCTCCCAGTGCTGGCCGGCTTCGATCAGCAAGGCGACGGGGCGGCGCTCCAGCGCGCCATCGGTGGCATTGAAGCGCGGCGCGTCGATCAGACGCCGGCCATTGGCATGGCCATGATCGGCAACCACCAGCCCGGGCACGCCGATCATGCTGGCCAGACGCATGCCCTGCGCCGACATGCCGCACAGGATCAGCGGGTCGGCCGGCCACAGCATCGAGTGCAGATCGAGCACGACATCGGCGCTTTCCAGCAGCGGGCGCAGGCGGCGGGCGCGGTCGAGTTCGACCGAGCGGCGCGGGCCGTCCAGCAAGGCCGGATCCCAGACGCGGTTGAGATCCTCCTCGACGAAGCGCGAGGCGGTGGGGTGGCGCGCATCGAAACGGTCGAAGGCGGCAAGATTGGCGAAGATGAAGCTGATCCGCCCGCAAAGCGGCGCCAGCCCCTGGCGCAGCAGCCGGTCGAGCACGATGGCACCGGCCAGCTCGTTGCCATGCGTCAGCGCCATCAGCACGACATGCGGGCCGGGCTCGGCGGCGCTGCGCTGCGTCACCCCCTCGATGCCGCAATTGCCTTCGCGCCAGGGCGCGATATCGGGTGCGGCGATGCGCACCGCGAAGGGCGGAAGCGGTGTCGGGGCGGTGCGCATGCCCATCCCTGTCAGATCAGCAATTGGCGCGCGAGGCGGCGGATGAAGGCATCGCAGGCATCGAGCTCGCTTTGCGCGATCCATTCATCGGGCTGATGCGCCTGGGCGATATGGCCGGGGCCGCAGATGATCGTCGGAATGCCGGCCTCCTGGTAGAAGCCGCCCTCGGTGCCGTAGCTGACCTTGCCGGTGCTGTTCGACCCGGTCAGACCGCGCACCAGCGTGCTGAGTTCGTGATCCACCGGCAAGGCCATGCCGGGCATGCGCAGATCGATGTCATAGGAAAATCCGCAGGCCGGATCGACGGCCTTCATCGCCGGCTCGATATGGGCCGCGATGTACTGCTGCATGCGCGCGAGCGCCGCCAGCGGGTCGTCGGCCGGAATATTGCGCCATTCCATGACGAATTCCGCCCGCTCGGGGATGATGTTCAGGATCGTGCCGCCGGCCATGGTGCCGACATGGATGGTGGTGTGCGGCGGATCGAAGCCGGTATCGAACGGGCCTTCCTTGGCCAGGCGCCGGGCTTCGGCGGCAACCCAGGCAATCGCCTCGGCCGCGGCCTGCACCGCATTCACCCCGCGTGCCGGCTCGCTCGAATGGCCCGGCTTGCCGCGCACCGAGACATTGACGTTGACCTTGCCCTTATGCGCGACGATCGGCTTCATCCCCGAGGGCTCGCCGACCACGCACAGCGCCGGGCGCAGGCCGGAGGCGTCGAGATCCTCGATCAGCCGGCGCGCGCCCTGACAGCCGATTTCCTCGTCATAGGAAATGAACAGATGCAGCGGCCGCTTCGGGCCCAGCGCCAGAAGATCGGGCACGGCGGCCAGGCAGGAGGCGACGAAGCCCTTCATGTCGGCCGCCCCCCGGGCATAGAGCCTGCCGCCTTCGCCGGCACGCAGGGTGAAGGGATCGCTGCTCCAGCTCTGCCCGTCCACCGGCACGGTGTCGACATGGCCCGACAGCGCGATGCCGCCGGCGCTTTGCGGGCCGATGATGGCGTGCAGATTGGCCTTCTGTCCGCTGGCGTCGGTGCTGATGCGATAGGGCACGCCGTGCTGGTCGAACCAGTCGCGGACGAAGCCGATCAGCGCGAGATTGGAATTGCGGCTGGTGGTATCGAAACCCACCAGGCGGGAGAGCAGTTCGGCGGTGCTGACGGATGCGTTCATGCGCGCCAGTCTATACGCCGCGCTCCGGCCTGCAACCGCACCCGGTCATGGCGGGTGGCAGGCGCGGGGGTTCGCGCTCAGAAAGCGAAAGCGGGGGCGGGCTTCAGGCTGGGAATGACCGGCACCATGCAGTCGAATGCGGCGCGCTGGGACAGCCCGGCATCGGAGGGTTCGGCGATCACCGCCGTGCTCTTGCCCGAACGCTCGGCGATGATGCCGACCAGACGTCCGCCATCGCGCTGGATCTGCGTGGCAAGCGCGGCGGGCAGGGCCGGTACCGCGCCGTCGATGACGATCAGATCATAGGGTGCACCGGCGTCCCAGCCGGCGGCGAGCGGACCGGAGACCAAGCTGACCCCCGGCGCATGCGCGGTCAGTGCCGGGCGGGCAATGTCGAGCAGCGCCGCATCCTGTTCCAGCGCGGTGACGCGCAGGCCGCAGGCGGCGAGGATGGCGGCGGCATAGCCGGTGCCGGCGGCGACCACCAAGGCACGCTCGCCGGCGCGCGGCGCGGCGAGGTTCAGCAGGCGGCCCGTCACCATCGCCTCCATCAGCACGCGCCCGCCGGGCAGGGGCACATCCTCGTCGATATAGGCGAGATGGCGCTGCGCGGCGGGGAGGAATTCCTCGCGCGGCAGGCTGCGCATGGCGGCGATGATGCGCCCGTCGCTGACGCGGTTCGGGCGTACCTGGCTGTCCACCATGTGGATGCGGGCGGCGGCGAACAGAGCGGCATCGGTCTCGGTCATGGCGGCTTCCGGGCTTGGCGGCGGGAGGCCTCTATTGGTCACGATGGCGGGGCGAAATCAAGCGTCTGCGCGCCGATCGGCACGGATCGGGCTTGACCCGGGGCGCGGCGGCGGACGATAAGCGGGCCGCCGCAGGTGAGGTCCGGTGGCAGAGTGGTGATGCAGCGGACTGCAAATCCGCGAATGTGGGTTCGATTCCCGCCCGGACCTCCAATGGCGCTCTCCCTCTCGGCATGATTTGGACTTCTTGCGTGCCTTGGGCACTTGTGTACAAGTATCCCGCCAGGAGGAACGCCCCAGGAGAAACACGATGGCGGGCAATCCCGCATCCCTGCCGGAGCACTATGAGACGGCCCGCAGCAAGGCGGCGCGCCTGCATGCGCGGCTGCGCGAGGAGATCCTGGCCGGCGTGCTCCGCCCCGGCGATGCGCTGTCGGAAAATCTTCTGGCCGAGCAAACCGCCATCAGCCGCACCCCGGTCCGCGAGGTGCTGCACCGCCTCAGCGCCGAGGGCCTGCTGCGCGTGGTGCCGCAGATCGGCAGCTTCGTCGCCCCGATCAACCTTGCCGCCGTCACCGACAGCCAGTTCGTGCGCGAGGCGCTGGAATGCCAGGCGGTGCGCCAGGCCGCCGCCGCCATCACCCGCGCCCAGGCCAGCCGGCTGGGCCGGCAGATCGAGGCGCAGCAGGCGCGCATCGCCGCCGGCGATACGGCGGGCTTCTTCGCCCTGGACGAGGCGATGCACCGGATGATCCTGGAAATCGCCGGGCGCGCCACGGTCTGGCAGGTGATCGCCGGGGTGAAGGCGCAGCTCGACCGGGTGCGGCATTTATCGCTGCAGGACGCCACCTGGCCGGCCATGCTGCTGAGCCAGCACCAGGAGATCGCCGCCCGCCTGATCGCCCGCGACGCCGAGGGCGCGGCGGCGGCGATGGCGGTGCATCTGCGCACCGTCTTCGCCGCCATCGCGCGAATCGCCGCCGCCCATGCCGATTTCTTCGAGACCGCATCCCCGACGACGCAGGAGACACGCTGATGGAACAGAGCTGGCGATGGTTCGGCCCGGAGGATGCGGTGCGCCTGGCCGAGATCCGTCAGGCCGGTGCGCGCGGCATCGTCACCGCGCTGCACCACATCCCCTATGGCGTCACCTGGAGCGAGGCGGAGATCGCGCGCCGCCGCACGGCGATCGCGGGCGACGGCACGCTCGGCCTGCGCTGGAACGTCGTCGAAAGCCTGCCGGTGGCGGAGGCGGTGAAGCAGAATAGCGGCGATCTGGCGCCGATCTTTGCCAATTACCGGCAATCGCTGCGCAACCTCGCCGCCCAGGGCATTCGCACCATCTGCTATAATTTCATGCCGGTGCTGGACTGGACGCGCACCACCCTGGCCGCGAAACTGGCCGGCGGCGGCACGGCGCTGCGCTTCGAGGCGGTGCAATACGCCGCGTTCGACTGCTACATCCTGGCCCGCAAAGGCGCGGAGGCGGATCACGATCCGGCGCTGCTGGCGCGTGCCAAAGCCTGGGCCGATGCGGCGTCGGAAAGCGACAAGGACCGGCTGCTGGCCACCATCATGGCCGGGCTGCCCGGTGCCTATGAACGCTACGACGTGCCCGGGCTGCGCCGCGTGCTTGATCTCTATCGCGACATCACGCGCGAGGGCTTGCGCGAAAACCTCGCCCGCTTTCTGCGCGAGGTGGTCCCGACGGCCGCCGAGTGCGGCATGACGCTGGCGATCCATCCCGACGATCCGCCGCGCCCGCTTTTCGGCCTGCCGCGCATCTGCTCCTCCGCCGAGGACCTGGAATTCATCACCGCTGCGGTAGATCACACCGCGAACGGCATCACGCTGTGCACCGGCTCGCTGGGTGCCGGGCCTGGCAACGATCTGCCGGCGATCGCGCGGCGTTTCGCCGCGCGCATCCATTTCCTGCATCTGCGCAACGTCGCCAAAGAGGCCGATGGTTCGTTTCAGGAAGCCGAGCATCTCGGCGGCGATACCGACATGGTCGCGGTGATCGACGCGATGCTGGCCGAGCAGGCACGGCGCAAGGCGGCGGGCATCGCCGATTGGCGCCTACCCATGCGCCCCGATCACGGGCATGAGCTGATCGACGATGCCGCGCGCAAGACCCATCCCGGCTATCCGCTGATCGGGCGGCTGCGCGGGCTTGCCGAATTGCGCGGGGTGATGACCGCGCTTGCCGCCGTGAAAGGATATCCGCTGTGAGCCTGCGTCTTTCCCGCGCCACGCTGGCCGCGCTGCCGGCGGCGATCGCCCGGCCCGCCGTCGATCCGGCGGCCTTGCGCACCGGCATCGTGCATCTCGGCATCGGCGCTTTCTCGCGCGCCCATCTGGCGGCCTATACCGCCCCGCTGCTCGGGCGCGATCCGGGCTGGGGCATTCTGGGCGCCAGCCTGCGCAGCGCCGATACGCGCGACGCGCTGGCCGCGCAGGACTGGCTGTACGCGATCGTCGAACGCGACGGGGCCGGTGCGCGCATCGCCATTCCCGGCGCGCTGACCGGCATTCTGGTCGCCCCCGAAAGCCCCGCCGCGCTGGTGGCCCGCCTCGCCGATCCGGGGGTGCGCATCGTGACCATGACGGTGACCGAGAAAGGCTATTGCCGCGATACCGGCGCCGATGCGCTGAACGAGGCCGATCCGGCCATCCGCCACGATCTCGCCCATCCCGAAGCGCCGCGTTCCATGCCCGGACTGATCGTCGCGGCCCTCGCCGCGCGCCGGGCCGCCGGCATTGCGCCCTTCACCGTGCTGTCCTGCGACAATCTCGCCGCCAACGGGGTGGCGACCGGGCGGGTGATCGCGCGCTTCGCCGCGTTGCGCGATGCCGATCTCGGGCGCTACGTGGCCGGCGAAGTCGCTTTCCCCTGTTCGATGGTCGATCGCATCGTGCCGGCGACCACGGCGGAGGATCGCGCGGCGACCGATGCCGCGCTCGGCATGGCGGATGCCTGGCCGGTGATCGGCGAGCCGTTCCGCCAATGGGTGATCGAGGATCGTTTCCCCACCGGCCGCCCGGCCTGGGAGGAAACGGGGGCGGAACTCGTCGCCGATGTGCGCCCGTACGAGGATATGAAGCTCCGCCTGCTCAATTGCAGCCATTCGGCGATCGCCTATCTCGGGCAATTGGCCGGCTGGCACAGCGTCGCGGATGCGATGGCGGCACCGGCGCTGCCCCGCTTCATCGCCGCCCTGATGGGCGAATGCGCGACCACGCTGCACATGCCGCCCGGCGTCGATGTCGATGGCTATTGTGCTGCGCTGCGCGATCGTTTCGCCAATCCGGCGCTGAGGCATCGCACGGCGCAGATCGCCATGGACGGGTCGCAGAAACTGCCGCAGCGCCTGTTCGCCCCGGCGCTGGATCGGCTGCGCGGCGGCGCGCGCGCGCCCGCCATGGCGCTGGCGGCTGCGGCGTGGCTGCTGTTTCTGCGCGGCAAGGCGGAGGATGGCAGCGCGCTCGCGCTCGATGATCCGCGCGCGGCGGAATTGCGCGCCGCCGCCGCCGGGGCAGGGGATGCGCGCGGCCTGCGCGATGCGGTGTTCTCCCTGCCCGGGCTGGTGCCGCCGGAACTGGCCGCCTCCGTCGCGTTCGGCGAGGAGGTGCGGGCGGCGCTGGAGACGCTGATGCGGGCGGGGGTGGCGGCGGCGTTGGCCTTATAGGCCGCGCGCCGGATCAGGCCGGCCGGTCGCGTGCCTCGGGATTGATCATGTGGATGGGTTGGCCGCGATCGAAGGCGTTGATCTGGTCGAAGACGTCGGCGAACTGAAGATCCCATTCCTCATACGTGACGTAGCCGATATGGGGCGTGGCGGTGACGTTCGGCAGGGCCAGCAGCGGCAGCGCCGTGTCGCGCACCGGCTCATTCTCGAACACGTCGATCGCGGCCCAGCCCGGCCGGCCGCGCGCCAGCGCGCTTTCCAGCGCCGCCGTCTCGATCAGCCCGGCCCGGCTGGTATTGACCAGCAATGCGGAGGGTTTCATCGCGGCGAGATCGGCGGCGGTGACGATCCCCCGCGTCGCCGGATGCAGGCGCATATGCAGGCTGAGAACGTCGCTTTCGGCGAAGAACGCTGCCTTGTCCGGCGCCACGCGGTACCCGTCGCGCGCGGCGCGCGCCCGCGATTCCTCGCGCGCCCAGACCAGCACCTCCATGCCGAAGGCTTTGCCGAAGCCGGCGACGACCGCGCCGATGCGCCCGTATCCGAAAATGCCCAGAATCTTGCCGCGCAGCGTATGCCCCATCGCCGCCTGCCACTGCCCGGCGCGCAGCGAGGCGGCGTTTTCGGGGAGCCTGCGCATGGCGGCGAGGATCAGCGCCCAGGTCATCTCGGCGGTGGAATAGGATGGCGTATCGGCATGCATGTTGGAGCAGACAAGGACGCCGTTGCGCGTGCAGGCGCCGATATCGATATGGGGATAGACGCTGCGCTGGCTGATCAGGCGCAGATGCGGCAGGTGCTCCACCAGGCCGGCGCGGATTGCCGTTCTCTCGCGGATCAGCACGAGCGCCTCGATGCCGTGCAGGCGTCGGACCAGCGCATCGTCATCGGTGAGGTGATCGTTCCAGATCGTCACCTCGTGGCCGGCAAGCCTGGCGAAGCAGGGCAGGCGGCGCAGCGTATCGAACCAATCGTCGAGAATGGCGATTTTCATGGCGACCTCCTTGCCGCGCGGCCGGGCGCATCCCGGCTTTGCCCGGCTTGTTGTGCTCCCGCCCTACCCCCCGAACTCCGCGCGGATCGCAGCACTATCCGCGCCGATCGCCGGCACCGGTCCCAGGGTGGGCGGCCCGTCGGTGGTGATCGCGGGCGGGGCGGCCAGGGACACGGGCCCGGCCTCGGTCTGCACGTTCACCCGGCGCAGCGCGGGGTGCTTTGCGAATTCCGCCACCGTATTGACGAAGCCATAGGCGGTATTGGCGGCACGCAGACGCTCGGCGGCTTCGGCGCGTGTCAGCGTGGCGAAGACCGCGCCGACATGGGCATCGACCACGGCGCGATTGGCGACGCGGATGACATTGGTCTGAAATCCCTCGCGCTGCGGCAGATCGGGTTGCAGCAGGAAGCGGGCGCAGAAATCGGCCCATTCCCGCTCGTTCTGAATGGAGATCAGCACCAGCGATCCGTCTTGGGTGGCAAAGGCGCCATAGGGCGAGATCGAGGGATGCGCGAGGCCGAGGCGCGGCGGCGCCTGGCCGGTGCCCTCGTAGAACAGCAGCGGCACGTTCATCCAATCGGCCATGCCGTCGAACAGGGAAACCGCGATGCCGCGTCCCCGCCCGCTGATGGCGCGCGCGATCAGCGCCTCCAGCACGGCGGCATGGGCGGCCATGCCGCAGGCGATGTCGCAGGCGGATACGCCGACCCGCGCCGGACCCGCCGCATTGCCGGTGACCATGGCGAGACCGGTCTCGGCCTGCACCAGCAGGTCGTATGCCTTCATCGTGGCGTATTCGCCGGACTCGCCATAGCCCGAGATATCGACGGTGATCAGCCGCGGATGGCGTTCGCGTAACGTCGCCGCGCCGAAGCCCGCGCGGGCGGCGGCACCGGGGGCGAGGTTCTGGATGAAGACATCGGCGCGTTCCAGCAGCCGGTGCAGCAGCGCCGCATCGGCCGGGTTCTTGATATCGGCGACCAGGCTCTGCTTGCCGCGATTGAGCCAGACGAAATAGCTGGATAAGCCGTGCGCGGCGCGGTCATAGCCGCGCGCGAAATCGCCCTCCGCCCGTTCGATCTTGATCACCCGCGCGCCGGCATCGGCCAGGCGGGAACTGCAATAAGGTGCCGCGACCGCCTGTTCGAGGGAGACGACCAGCAGACCTTCGAGCGCGCCGGCCATGCCTCAATAGCTCCGTGGCAGGCCGAGCACATGCTCGGCAAGGTAGGACAGGATCAGATTGGTGCTGATCGGCGCCACCTGATACAGGCGGGCTTCGCGGAATTTGCGCTCGATATCGTATT
>JAGWRU010000063.1 GCA_028869595.1 Rhodospirillales bacterium | reverse complement strand
TGGAAAAGCAGAAAGAGGGCAAGAAGCGCATGCGCCAGTTCGGCAAGGTGGAAATCCCCCAATCCGCCTTCCTGGCGGCCTTGAAGATGGATGCGTAACAGGGGGATAGGCGCGGGCGCGGAGTTCTGCTATCTGCCCGCGCCGATATGTCGGATGGGTGGCCGAGCGGCTTAAGGCGCACGCTTGGAAAGCGTGTGTGCGTGCGAGCGTACCGTGGGTTCGAATCCCACCCCATCCGCCAATATAATTCGTTGATATTGCTCAGTTTTTTGTTAATTCGCCGTGGTTGAAACCTATGCTGTTCTACCGCGAACTTTTGGGTCGCGATGATCGTGCGGCGTTCGTAGAGACGCTCTTCCGGGCCTTGGAGACGCCGCCTGTGGCGCGTGTCTCTCGGTGCCGGTTTTCTGGTACGGTTCACCGCATCGCCGATGGATGGCAATGCCCGTCAAATGCGGATCAATGGCGGCTTGGCGGGTCGCTGCTACCCCGCCCTCAGACGAAGCCTAACGCCCGGCGCTGCGCGTCCCAGGCCAGCGGCAGGTCGCTGGTCTGGGCAAGACGTGTGGCGGTGAGGCTCGCGGGCTGACGGCCATCGAGGATGGCGGTGGTGATATCGGGCGAGAGCCAGGCCAGCCGGACGATGCGGCTGAAATAGGAACCGGTGATCCCCATCGCATCGGCGCAGGCGTTGATGCTGTCGTGATGGCCGGCCTCGAGGGCTTTGCGCATGGCGTGCGCGCGGGCGAGCAGACGGATCATGGTGGGATCGGATTGCGGGCGGGCCTCAGGCCCTGCGGCGATCAGCTTCATGGCGAGGCCGGCCCGGCAGAGTTTGGCATCGACGGTGAGGACGATCGGCGGCTGGTGGTCCGGGGGCTGGTCGGTGTCGCCGGTGTTGATGTCGCGTCTGCTGCTATCGCCCCTGCTGCTATCGCCAAGGCAGGTATCATCAGGGCTGGCATCGCCTCTGCTGGGATCATCAGCGGTGATACTGTCGGTGCCGGCGCCTCTCCGCCCCAGCAGATGCCGCACCAAGGCCTGCGGGCGGAGCGCGATCTCGATACCCGTATCGCCAACGGTGATGCGCTCAACGAGGGCCTGCAGACCCTCACGGCCGATGGCGGCCGGGCTGGCACTCCACGCCCTGGCCAGCCTCGCGGCCGCGGCGATGAGAGCGGGATGCCGGGTTGGCGGCACCGCTGTGGCGAGGGCGCCCAGCAGATCGGCGGGGCTGGCAAGCCAGCGGCACAGGCGCTGTGAGATGACACGCTCCAGATCCGCCGCCGGCACGCGGACGGCCTGCGGTGCCTGACCCCGGGTGCCGGTGATGAGGCTCTGAGAGACGTAATAGCGATACCGCCTGCCGGCCTTGCTGGCATAGGTCGGCACCAGCCTCTCCCCCGTCTGGTCGGTGACCAGCCCGGCCAGCAGGCTGGTCTGGGTCGTGGTCTGCCCCGCCTGCTGGGCAACGCGGTTCTGTGCGAGCCGGGCCTGCACCCGCTCCCAGAGATTGGGATCGATGATGGGCGCATGCTGGCCCGGGTAGCTTTGCCCCTTATGGGGGATCTCGCCGCGATACAGCCGGTTCTGCAGCAGATGGTAGAGATGGCCACGCGAGATCGGCCGCCCGCCATGGCTGGTTCCCTTGGCGGAGATGTGCCGCTTGGTCACGACACGTTCGGCCTTCAGCTGCACCTGAAGGAGGCGGACGGCGCCGTGCTGGAGGTAGGTCTCGAAGATGTGGCGGACGGTCGCGGCTTCCCCCGAGTTGATGACGAGGCTTCGGTCGTGGATGTCGTAGCCCAAGGGTGGCACGCCGCCCATCCACATCCCCTTGCGCTTGGAGGCGGCGATCTTGTCGCGGATGCGCTCGCCGGTGACCTCACGCTCGAACTGGGCGAAGGAGTGAACCGGCCCGGGTTTCCCGGAGACTGGATGGATTGAGTCTTTATGCGGCTATAGGCATGTGCTCAAGGGCTGCATAGTAGTTCGCCTCTGCTTCATCGGGCGGGATATTGCCGATGGGCTCGAGAAGGCGACGGTT
>JAGWRU010000062.1 GCA_028869595.1 Rhodospirillales bacterium | reverse complement strand
CGCTGGCCTGACGCACCGGGCATGAAAATCGCCATCGTCGGGCCCGGCGCGATTGGCGGGCAGATCGCGGTTCGCCTGGCGACAGGCGGCGCCGATGTTTCGGTGCTGGCGCGCGGCGCGAATCTGGCGGCGATCGCGGCGAACGGCATCACCTTGCAGCATACCGAACGCGGCAGCATGACGGCGCGGCCGCGCGCGAGTGCCGATCCGGCGATATTGGGCCCCCAGGATGCGGTGCTGGTCACCGTCAAGACCACCGGCCTGGCCGCTGCCGCGCCGCTGCTGGCGCCGCTGATCGGACCGCGCACGCCGGTTGCCTTCGTGGTCAACGGTATTCCCTGGTGGTACGGCCAGGGCATGGCCGCGCCGATCGGCGCAGCGCTGACCATGCTGGACTCGGGGGGCGTGCTGGCGCGTGCCGTGCCGCCGGCGCAGGTGACGGGCGGGGTGGTGGCGGCCGCCGCGTCGCTGCTGGCGCCGGGCGTGATCGCGCAGGAGGCGAAGACCACCCGGCTGGTGTTGGGCCATCCCGATGCCGCGCCCGATCCGGCGCTGGACGCGCTGGCCGCGCATCTGACGGCAGGCGGCATGGGTGCCGCGGTAACGCGGACGATCCGCGATGCGGTGTGGGACAAGCTGATTTCCAACATGACCGGCGGGCCGCTGGCGATCCTGGGCGGGGCCAGCCTGAAGGATGTCTATGCCGATCCGGTGCGCGAGGCGGCGATCGCCGCGATGATGGACGAGGCCGGCGCGATCGCGCGCGCCGCTGGCGCCGATCCCGGCTTCGATCATGCGGCGCGGCGTGCGCGCGGGCGGGCGATCGATCACAAGCCTTCCATCCTGCAGGATCTGGAGCAGGGCAGGGCGATGGAGATCGCGACCATGTTCGATGCGCCGTTGGCGCTGGCGCGGGCCTGCGGGGTGGCGACCCCGATGCTCGATCTGATGGCGGCCCTGGTGCGGCTGCGCGCCCGCAATGCCGGGTGTTATTCGGGTTGATGGCCTCGCGCGCCGGGTTGGCCGGCGGCGGCGCGCAAACGCAAGACTCTGGAAACCCCAGAGCCGTTGCGCTCAGCGTGGCGGGGCTGGGGTTTCCAGCGCGCCGCGCTGTATCTGATCGCGTTCGAGGCTTTTGAACAGCGCGGTGAAATTGCCTTCGCCGAAGCCTTCGTCGCGCTTGCGCTGGATGAATTCGAAAAACACCGGCCCGATCGCCGGAGCGGAGAAAATCTGCAGCAGCAGGCGCGGATCGCCGTCCGTGGTCGAGCCATCCAGCAGAATGCCGCGCTGGTGCAAGGCATCGACATCCTCGCCATGGCCCGGGATGCGTTCCTCCAGCATCGCGTAATAGGTCGCGGGCGGCGCCTTCATGAAACGCGTCCCGCATGCGGCCAGCCGGTCCCAGGTGGCGATCAGATCATCGCAGCGAAAGGCGATGTGCTGGATGCCCTCGCCATTATAGGCGCGCAGAAATTCGGCGATCTGCCCGCTGCCGCTTTTACCTTCCTCGTTCAGCGGAATGCGGATCCGCCCGTCCGGTGCGGCCATCGCCTTGCTGGTCAGGCCGGTATATTCGCCCTTGATGTCGAAATGGCGCATCTCACGAAAGCTGAAGATGCGTTCGTAGAAATCCGCCCAATGCGCCATCCGCCCGCCATAGACATTATGGGTCAGGTGATCGATCTCGATCAGGCCGGCACCGGCCGGATGCTGCGGAACGCCGGGGAGCGGGACGAAATCGATATCGTAGATCGAGGGGGCATCGCCGTACCGGTCGATCAGATAGAGGATCGATCCGCCAATACCGCGCAAGGCGGGCAGGCGCAGTTCCATCGGTCCGGTCGGCACATCCACCGGTTCGGCACCGCGCGCGATCGCTTCGTGCCAGGCAAGCGCGGCATCCTTCACGCGCCAGCCCATGCCGCAGGCGGACGGACCATGCTCGGCGGCGAAATAGGCGGCGGGGCTGCGCGGCTGATAATTGGCGATCAGGTTGATTTCCCCCTGGCGCCAGAGATCGACGGATTTGGAGCGATGCCGGGCGATGCGGGTGAAGCCCATGGCGGTGAAGACCGGCTCCAGCAGGCCCGGCGCGGGGGCGGAGAATTCGACGAATTCGAAGCCGTCGAGACCCAACGGATTGTCGTGCGACTGGCCCATGGCGTGTGCTCCCCGATGTCAGCGTGGATGGAAGATTAACGCGGCGGGCGCGCATGGCGCGTGCAAATGCAACCCTAATCGCGGGAATTTCGCGACATTCTTGCGAGATTTGCCACATACTCGCTCTATCCATGCGCATCGGGAGGATGACATGCTGGACCGCTTCGACCTGCGCATTCTCGAAGCCTGGCAGCGCCGGGGCGATACCGGGCCGGTGGAAATGAGCGAGGCGGTCGGCCTCTCCCCCTCCCAGTGCTCGCGCCGGATGCAGCGCCTGAAGGAGGCGGGGTATGTCCGCGCCATCACGGCCGTGCTGGAGGGCACGCGGCTGGGGATCGGGCTTTCCGCCTATGTGCTGCTGACCATGCGCGGCCATGATCCGGCGACCGCCGAGGCGTTCCGCGCCCGGGTGATGCTGCTGGACGAGGTGCTGGAATGCCAGAAGCTGACCGGGGCGGCCGATATGATCCTGAAGATCGCCACGCGCGATCTCGCTTCCTTCAACGATCTGCTGACGCGCAACATCCTGGCCGCGCCGGAAGTGGCGACGGCGCAATCGAGCATTATCCTGGAGAGCGTGAAGAGCACGACGGCGCTGGCGCTGCGTTTTGCCGGCGAGGCGTTCGCATAGGCGCCCCGCCCGCCCGCTGATAGGCTGTCGCCAACCCAGGGAGGCGGCGATGGAAATGCGGCAATTCGGTGCGACGGGAATGCGCCTGTCGCTGCTCGGCTTCGGCTGCGGCGCGGTGGGAGGGCTGATGGTGCGCGGTGCGGCGCGCGAACGGCTGCGCACCATCGCCCGCGCGCGCGAAGCCGGGGTGAATTATTTCGACACCGCCGTGCAATATGGTGACGGGTTGTCGGAAACCCATCTCGGCCAGGCGCTGGGCGAACTCGGCGCGACGGATGCGGTGGTGGGCACCAAGGTGCGCATCCCGCCTGCCGCTTATGGGCAGATCGCGGCCCATATCACCGCCTCGCTGGAGGCGAGCTTGCGCCGGCTCGGCCGCGACTGCGTCGATATCTTCCACCTGCACAACCCGATCACCGATGCCGGTGGCGGCGCGACGCTCTCGCCCGAGCAGGTGCTTCAGGAGGTGCTGCCCAATTTCGAGGCGTTGCGCCAGGCCGGCAAGACCCGCTTTCTGGGCATCACCGCGGTGGGCGACACAAGCGCGATCCTGGCGGTGCTGGCCAGCGGACGCATCGACAGTGCGCAGGTGGTCTACAACCTGCTCAACCCCAGCGCCGGGGCAGCATTGCCGGCGGGCTATCCGGGTCAGGATTATGCCGCCATCCTGAACAGCGGCGTCGGCGCCATCGGCATCCGCGTGCTGGCCGGCGGCGCGTTGTCGGGCACCGCCGAACGCCACCCCATCGCGAGCCCGGCGCCGGAGCCGATCGGCTCGGCGTTGGAGTATGCCGATGATCTGGCGCGCGCCGGCCGCTTCGCCGCCCTGGTGGAGGAGGGCCATGCCGGAAGCCTTGCCGAGGCGGCGACGCGCTTTGCCATTTCTCATCCCGGCATGGGCACGATCCTGGTCGGTATGGCGACGCCGGAGCAATTCGAACAGGCGTTATCGGCCGTGCTGCGCGGCCCGCTGCCGGAGGCGGCATTGGCGCGCGTGCGGACGATCCAGGCGGGGTTCGTGGGGGAGACGCGCTGAGGCACGGACACAAAAAAAGGGCGCCGGCATCGCTGCCGGCGCCCGATTTTCCGCAAGCGCGACGCGGCTTACTTCGCGCCCATGTGGATGAAACGATAGGTGAAGTCGTTATCCCCGGTCTGCACGACCGAGACATCCTTCTTCACGCCCCAGACGATCACCTGCTGATGCAGCGGGATGGTGGCGACGTCGTCGCGCACCATGATGCCGGCCTCGTCGATCAGCTTGTTGCGGTCGGCCTCGTTGGTATCCTCGCTGATTTTCGTGATCAGATCATCGAGTTTCGGATTGGAGTAGCCGCCGACATTGACCTCGCCGCGCTTGCCGTTGCGCGTGCCGAGCAGGGTGTACAGCACGTTGTGCGCGTCATACGTCGAAGGCGTCCAGCCCAGCAGATAGAAATCCGTGTCGTATTTCGGCGCCAGGATCTTGGCGAAGAACTTGGCCTTGGTCTGTGCGTTCAGATCGATCTTGACGTTGATGCGCGCCAGCATCGAGGCGACGGCGGTGCAGATCTGCGCATCGTTGACGTAGCGGTCATTGGGGCAATCCATCCCGACCTCGAAGCCTTTGGGATAGCCCGCCTCGGCCATCAGCTTCTTCGCCTCGGCCACATTGGTCTTGGGCCGCACATCGATCTTGGGATCATAGCCGTTCACCCCCGGCCCCCACATCAGCGCGGTGGGATGGGCAAGGCCCTGCATCACCCGCGCGGCGATCGCGTTCTCGTCGATCGCCAGCTCGAAGGCCTTGCGGACGCGGATATCCTGGAACGGATTCTTGCCCTTGATGTTGGACGACAGAAGCTGCGGGCGCGAGACATCCATGCCGAGATAGATGGTGCGCAGCTCGGGGCTTTCGATCAGCTTCAGCCCCGGGGTCGCGGCGATGCGCTTCATGTCCTGCAAGGGGACGGAGTAGATCATGTCCTCCTCGCCCGACAGCAGGGCGGCGACGCGGGTCGCGTCGTTATGGATGACATCAAGCTCCACCCGGTCGGCATTGCTGGTGTTCTTGTCCCACCAGGTCGGGTTCTTCTCGACCACCGTCTTGCGGTCCGGCTCGCGCGATACCAGACGATAGGGGCCGGTGCCCATGGCGTTGTGCACCGCGTAATTATCCGCCGTGCCGCCGATGAAGACCGGATCCACCGACCCGTGCGCTTCGCACCAGGCCTTGGACATGATCATGAAATTGGTCTGTTCCTGCGGGAAGATCGGATCCGGCGCGAAGGTTTCGAAATCCACCGTCAGATCGTTGACCTTGCGGACATCCTTCACCATCGACATCGAGGCGCGCATGCTCGACGTCTTGGCCAGGGTGCGGTGCAGCGAGAACACCACGTCATCGGCGGTGAAGGGGCTGCCATCCTGCCATTTCACGTTGGGGCGCAGATGGAAGCGCCACACGGTCGGGCTGATCTGCTTCCAGCTGACGGCCAGCGCCGGCTCCAGCTTCAGATGCGCGTCGCGACGCACCAGGGGTTCGTAGATATTCAGCAGGAAGGCGAGCTGCACCGTTTCCTGCCGCGTATAGGGGTCCATCGCGCCGACATCGCCGTCGCTCGCCCATTTGAAGGTGGCGGCCTGGGCGGTGGCCGGGGCGGCACCGACGGCAAGCCCGGCGCCGAGGCCCAGCGTCATGGTCGACGCCATCAAGACCGCAAAAAGCGGGTTACGCGCACGCATATGAAGACTCCCCAACGTGATTTGTTGCGGATGCTAGCACCCTGGCCGGGCGAGACAATTGGGATTCGGCACGAAATACGCTAAGCAGCGATTGCTGCGCTGCCGCGAAACGGGCAGACGAAAGAAGGGGATCGCTCCGATGAAGATGAAGGCCGCCGTTCTGCGCACCCAGGGCCTGGCCCATCCCTTCGCCGACAGCAAGCCGCTTTCCATCGAAACCGTCGATCTCGCCCCGCCCGGTCCGGGCGAGGTGCTGTACGAAATCCGCGGTGCCGGCCTCTGCCATTCCGACCTGTCCACCATCGAAGGGCTGCGCCCGCGCAAGCTGCCCACCATTCCCGGGCATGAGGCGGCGGGCATCGTGCGCGATGTCGGCCCCGGCGTCACTGCCTTCAAGCCGGGCGATCACGTCGTCTCGGTCTTCGTCTCCTCCTGCGGCGATTGCCGCTATTGCAACCGCGCCCGGCCCAATCTGTGCGAAAGCGCCTTCGGGGCGCGCACCAACGGCACGCTGATCTCCGGCAGCCGGCGTTTGGCCTGCGAGGATGGCGCCGATCTGTTCCATTACTCCGGCCTGTCGGTTTTCGCCGAATACGCGGTGGTCGCGGAAAACGCCCTGGTACGCATCCCCGACGATATCCCGCTGGAGGATGCGGCGGTGTTCGGCTGCGCCGTGGTCACCGGGGTCGGCGCGGTGCTGAACACGGCGCAGGTGCCGCCCGGTGCGAGCATGGCGGTGGTGGGCCTGGGCGGGGTCGGCATGAACGCGCTGTTCGGCGGGCTGATCGCGGGGGCTGCGCGCATCGTCGCGGTCGATACCAACCCGGCCAAGCTCGCGCTCGCCGCCGAACTCGGCGCCACCGACACCTTCCTGGCCGGGAATGAGGACAGCGTGGCGGCGATCCGCGATGCCACCGATGGCGGGCTCGATTACGTGATTGAAACGGCCGGCGTGATCGCCGCGATGGAACTGGCCTATGCCATCACCGCGCGCGGCGGCACCACGGTCTCGGCCGGGCTGCCGGCGGTGAACCAGCGCTTCTCCTTCCCCGCCACCGCGATGGTTTCCGACGAACGGACCATCAAGGGCAGCTACATGGGCAGCTCCGTGCCGCGGCGCGACATTCCCCGCTTCATCGCGCTGTATCGGCGCGGCCGCCTGCCGGTCGACAAATTGCGCAGCGCCTTCATCGGCTTCGATCAGATCAACGAAGGTTTCGACCGCCTCGCCGATGGCTCCGTGCTGCGCCAGATCCTGCGCCCGCACGGCTGAGCGGCAATGGCGCGCATTCTGGTCACCGGCGGGGCGGGGTTCATCGGCTCGCATCTGCTCGAAGCCCTTTGCGCCGCGGGCGACGAGGTGCGGGTGCTCGATGATCTTTCGACCGGCCGGCGCGCCAACCTGCCTGCCGGGGTGGCACTGATCGAGGGCGATGTCGCCGATCCGCATACGGTGGCTGGCGCCATGGCCGGGGTTGATGCCTGCTATCATCTGGCCGCCATCGCCTCGGTCGAGCGCGGCGTGCAGGACTGGTTGGGCACGCATCGCGCCAATCTGACCGGGGCGATCACCGTCTTCGATGCGGCGCGTGCCCGGCCCGGCCTGCGCGCCCGGCCGGTGCCGGTGGTCTATGCCTCCTCGGCGGCGGTCTATGGCGATGCCGCCGACCTGCCGATCACCGAGGCGACGCCGCCCCGCCCGCTCTCGGCCTATGGCGCGGATAAGCTGGGCTGCGAACTGCATGCGCGCGTTGCCAGCCACGTCCATGGCGTGCCGGCGGTGGGGCTGCGTTTCTTCAACGTCTACGGCCCGCGCCAGGACCCGCGCTCGCCCTATTCCGGGGTGATCTCGATCTTCTGCGAGCGGCTGCTGGCCGGCGCGCCGGTGACGATCTACGGCGATGGCGGGCAGAGCCGCGATTTCATCTATGTCGGCGATATCGTGGCCGGGCTGCGCGGGGCGATGGCCCGCGCCATGGCCGGCGCCGCCCTGGCGGGGGAGGTGTTCAATCTCTGCACCGGCGTCGCGACCCGTATCGACGCCCTGGCCGCGACCATCGCCCATCTTTGCGGCGGGGCGGCCGATATTCGCCACGCCCCGGCCCGGAGCGGTGAAATCCGCGATTCCGTCGGCGCGCGTGCCGCCGCCGCCGCCGCCATCGGCCTGCCGCGTCCGACGGCGCTGGCCGAGGGCCTGTCCGAGACGCTGTCCTGGATGCGCGCGGCGGTCTGATGGTGCCGTTCAAGCCGCTGCTGGAGGCGCTGGCGCTGCCCCCGGCCAATCTGCCGCTGTTCATCCTGATCGGCCTCGGGCTGCGCGCGGCGGGGCGGCGGGGCGGGCAGGCGCGCGGCGCGCGGCGCGGCCGGATGGCCGGGTTCGGCACCTGGCTTGCGGGCCTGTCCTTCGCCGGGCTGATCGCCCTAGGCCTGCCGGCGGTGGCCGGGGTGCTGCTCGCCTCGGTGGAGCGGGGGCTGACGCGCTGGCAGGCGCCGCACGGCGCGCCGCCGCAGGCCATCGTGATTCTGGGCGGCGACATGGCGCGCGGCCTGCCTGCCCAACCGGGCGGCAAGGCGGTGCTGCGACCCGGCCCGCTCTCCTTCGAGCGTCTGGCCGATGGCGCGGCGCTGGCCCGGCGCACCGGGCTGCCGGTGCTGATCAGCGGCGGCGAACTGAAACCCGCGGAGACGCCGATTTCCGTCGTCATGGGCCAGGCGCTGGCCAAGGATTTCGCCATCGTGCCACGCTGGCTGGAAACGCGCTCGGCCGATACCTGGCAGAATGCCGCGCTGTCGGCACCGATCCTGCGCAAGGCGGGCATCCAGTCGGCCTATATCGTCACCAGCGCCTGGCATATGCGCCGGGCCATGCTGGCATTCCGCCCCACCGGCCTTACCGTCACCGCGGCCCCGGTGCTGCGCGATGCCTGGCCAGGCTTCGATGTCTGGGATTTCGTCCCCAATACGCGGGCCTGGCAGATCAGCTATTACGCGCTGCATGAATGGGTCGGCTGTGCCTATTACGCGCTCCGTTGAGTTTTATCCCACGCGCACGGCGCGGCCCGATCTGGCGGCGCTGTTCGCCGATGCGGGAGAGGATTTATTCGCCTCGGCGGAGTGGTTCGACCTCAGCCTCGCGCATGCTCGCCCGCTCGGCATGGCGGCCGGTTTTGCGGTGGTGCTGCGCGCGGGAGTGCCGGTGCTGGCGCTGCCGCTCTGGCATGGGCGGGGCGGCGCGCGCGGGCTGGACAGCCCGTTTGTCAGCCGCTTCGCACCGCTAGCCGGTGCCAATGCGGAACCGGCCGATTATGTCGCGCTGCTGGGCGGGCTGCGGCGCTTTCCCCTGATCCGCCTTGATGCGCTGGCCGAGGCGGATGCCGCGCTGCTGGCCGATGCGGCGCGCCGGGCCGGGCGTGTGCCGATCGGCTTCGCGCATTTCGGCAATTGGCACGAGAAACTGGCAGGGCGCGATTATGCCGCCTGGCTTGCCGACCGGCCGGGCGCGCTGCGCGCGACGATCCGCCGCCGCTCGCGCGCCGCGGCGGCGGATCCGGCGCTGCGCATCGCCTGCCTGACGCAGCCGGCGGAGATGGCGGATGGGATCGCGGCCTATCAGAGCGTCTATGCCCGCAGCTGGAAGCCGGCCGAACCCTGCGCCGGCTTCATCCCGGCCCTGATCGCGCGCATGGCCGCGCGCGGGATTTTGCGGCTTGGGCTGCTATGGCAAGGCAAGCTGCCGATCGCGGCGCAGATCTGGATCGCCTCGGGCGGCGTCGCGCATGTGCTGAAGCTCGCCCATGACGAGGCGGCGGCGGCGCGCTCGCCGGGCACCGTCCTGAGTGCGGCGATGCTGCGGCATCTGATCGATGTCGATGGCGTGACGGAGATCGATTTCGGGCGCGGCGATGATGCCTATAAGCAGGGCTGGGCCGGCACGCGGCGCCAGCGCATGGGGCTGGTGCTGGCCGATCCGCGCCAGCCGCGTGCCTGGCCGATGCTGGTGCGGCACGCAGCGGGTAGGCTCCTGCGGGCTCGCGCGTGATCGTTGAAGGCGACATCGCCGGAAACGTTGATCCCGCGATCAAATAACGACTGAGATCATGACCGGTGAACCGGTCATGGTCCGACCGCGACCTTTTGCACCTCCAGGCGCACGGCGCTTGCCGGAGCGGCGGCGGCTGCGAGATCCAGCACCCAGCGATGAGCGCCATCGCCATCCGGCGCGCAGGCGGTGAAGCCGAGCTTCGGGTAATGCTCGCGCACCATCGCGTTCCTCGCGCTCGGGACATACGCGCCGAGCAGCCGGCGCGCGCCGCGTCGGCGTGCCTCCTCCAGCAGCACGCCCAGCATCGCCTCCTCCACCTGTCGGCCGAGCACGCGGCAGCTCATCAGCCAGGTGTCGATGCGCAGGCTCTCGCTTTCCGCCTGCAGGATCGCCACGGCGATGATGCCGTGATCGCCGAAACGGTCGCGCAGGCGAAAGCAAAGTCCGATCCAATCCGCTGCATGCCGCATGGCGCGCAGCCTTTCCTCCGCATAGCGCCGCGTGGTCAGGTTGAACTGGTTGGTCTTGTTGATCAGCTGCGCGATGCGGGGAAGGGTGGCGTCCTCGAAGGGGTGCACCGTCATGCGCATCTCCAGCCCATGCAGAAATCCGGCTAGATCGGTCGCAGTTTCCCGCAGCGCCGCGCGGGCATGTTCCTGGCGGTACTGGCCGGTTCGGGCGCGATCCTCGACGGTGATCGCCAGCGCCTCGAAATACCCCGCATCGGCGAGACAACCCGGCACCCGCGCCGCCTCCTCGGGCGGTTCTGGCACCGCGACCATCGGCAATTCGCGGCGGATCAGCGCCCGTTCGGCGGGGTTGTCATCCAGCATCACCAGCGCATCCAGGCCGATCCGCAACTGCCCGGCAATGGCGCGCAGATTGCTCGCCTTGTCCTGCCAATTGGCCTGGAAACAGGCGATGTCGCTGCGGCGCAGGATCATCTCGGGATGGGTGTCGAAGACGGCGAGCGCATTCGCCGCCTCGTTCTTGGAACAGACGGCCAGGATCACGCCGCGTTGCGCCAGCGCCTTGGCATAGGCCTGCACGGCCAGGAAGCCTTCGCCCGCCGCGCTGCCCGGCCCCAGCACGATCCCGTCCGGCCCGTCATCGCCGATCACCCCGCCCCAGATCGTGTTGTCGAGATCGAGCACCAGGCATTTGCGCGCGCGCCCCTGCAGCGCCGCCAGCAGGCGGGCCAGCATGTCGCCATAGATCGGCGCCGCGTCGGGGCGGATTTCCTGGCGGCTGCGATGCCACAGCGCCGGATCGTGCCAGGCCGCCAGCCCGTCCTGGGCGGCGCGGGCATCGATGGCGAGGAGATGCACCCCCGCGGCGGCGGCGCGCGCGGTCAGCCCGGCATTGATCCGCGCCAGGGCCTGCGCCGGCGCACCGGCCAGGCGATGCTCGTTGCTGCCCATCAGCCGGGGCAGCACGGGCAGCGCCGTCTGCTGCAGGACCGGACAGGCGAAGGCGGTGCGCGCCCTCTCCCACAGCCGGGTGATGTGATCGAGCCGGTCGGCGATCGCCGACTCGGCCGCGGAATCGTCCAGGCCGGGATGGATGCCGGCGGTCAGATGGCGTGCATCGAAGCTGAACAGCACCGCGTGCGGCGCGAAGCGATGCAGCGACGAGGCCGGATCATGCAGCGCCTGGAGGATCTGGCCAAAGGCCGGCTCGAACAGGTCGAGCCACAGCCCGTGACGCAGCCCGCCCGTGCGGATCGCCGTCAGCAAGTGGGTGGTGGTGGCACTGCCCAGCACGGCCAGGCGGATGGGCTGGCTGGCAAGCCCCGGCGGCGGCGTCGGGAATAGCCGTGCGGCGGTCGCGGCCAGCGCGTTGGTCTGCAGGAAATCCAGCCGATGCGTGGCCAACGCCATCGCCGCCGCCCAGGGATCGGCATGCTGCGCCAGCGCCGCCAGGCGGGCGCGGAAATCGGGCAGGTCGGGCAGCCAGCTCAATGCGGTCATGGCGGGGTCCGGGCGGCGCGGACAGTCAGCATGGCAAGCGGGTCTTGAGACTTCGCTAAGTCACCTTCCCAGCCAGCTGCGCCACGTGCCCATCTCCACCCAGTGCAGCGTCGTCGTCGCATCCGCCATTGTGGGCACCAGGCTCTGTTTGTAGCGCTCCGCCCCGGCCAGCATGTCGTAGACGCGCTCGCCCATCGCGAGCGCGCGTTCGATCGACAGGGCGTGGCAGGTCAGGCCCGGCTTTTCATGCGGACCGGCACCGGCATAGTCAAAGCCGCTCTGATAGGCGAGCACCCGCCCGTCCTGACGGAAATGATAGAGATAGCCCAGCACGCGCGGGCCGGCGGCGATGCGCAGCAGCTCCACCCGGCCCTGCGGCAGGGCGGTGGCGATCAGGGCGCGGTGGAAGCGCGGAATGGCCGGATCGGCAAAGGCACCCGCGCGGTTGCGCCGCCGCCAGCTCTCCTCATGCAGGGCCACCAGATGGGCGAAAAACCCTTCCGCCTCGGCGAGGGTCGCGGCCGCGTCGATGCGCAGCGCGCCGGCTCTGCCATAGCGCGCGGCGGAGCGGCGGAGCTGCGCGCGGGTATTGGCCGACAGCGCGCCCAGATGATCGCCGCGCGCGCTGCCGGCGCGTAGCCGGGCGAGGTCGATGGCGGGCGCGGCGCGGCTCTGGATCAGTCGCGGCGTGCCTGCGGCGCGGCATGCGTCGAGCATGGCATCGTCGATGCCGCTCAGCATGATCGCGCGCGGCAGGGCCAGGGGCAGCGGCAGAAGCGCGGATGCGCCTGCCATGCCGGCATGGCGGGCGGCGCGCAGCATCGGCTCGCGCAGCGCCGGGTCACCAAGGATGCCGTTATATTCGATGAACAGCCGGTCCCAGACGGGATCGCCGCTTTCGCCTAGCCAAAGCCGCGTCTGCCGTCCGGCCCGGCGCGTTCGGTTGAACAAGGCAAGCGCGCGCACCGCCCCGCCATCCTCGGCCAGCAGCAGCCAGGGATCGGGGAAGCGCTCGGCGAACAGCGTGCCGGTCCAGTCCCAGCCTTGGAAGAACGATGCCACGCCGCGCGCCGCCACGGATTGCCACAGCGCGCCGAGTTCCGCGGGCGGCGGCGGACGGATCAGGCGCAGACGCAGGCTCATCCGGCCCGCACCGGGCCGGCATCGTCCGATGCGCTTCGTAAGGCGGGATTGCGGCCATCGAACAGCGCGGCGAAATCGGCGAACATGCGCGCCTGATCGAATTGGGCTTCGGCGCGCGCGCGATTGGCCGCGCCCAGGCGCGCGCGCAGCGGCGCATCGGCCAGCAGCGCGCCCAGCGCCCGCGACAGCGCCGCCGCCTCGGCGGGAACGATGAAGGGCCGGTTCGCCTCGGCCACCATCGCCGCCACATCGCCGACATCGCTGGCCGCGACCGGCGCGCCGCGCGCCATCGCCTCCATCAGCGTCAGCGGCATCTGCTCGGTATCGGAGGACAAGGCGAAAATATCGAATGCGGCATGGATCGGCGCCGGATCGGCACAGGCGCCCAGAAAGCGTACCCGCGCGGCGATGCCCAGCCGCGCCGCCTCTGCCTCCAGCGCGGCGCGTTGCGGCCCGTCGCCGGCAATGGCGAGCCTGGCCATTGCCGCGTGCGGGGCGAAGCCGGCCAGCAGGCGGGCGATGTTCTTTTCCGCGCGCAATCCGGCCACCGTGCCGATCAGCGGTGCCGCGCCGGCCCAGGCGCGCAGCGCCGGATCGGCGGCGACGCGAAAGCGCGCCACGGCGATGCCGTTCGGCACGTAATGCAGCCGCGCCCGATCCAGCCGCCAGGTTTCGCTGGCAAGGCGCAGCAGCGTGCGGGAAGGCAGCGCCACCGCGCTGCGCGCCAAAGCGAGGCGGCGCAGGCGCACCCGGCGCGGCAATTGCCGGTCGCGCTCCTCCGGCCCGAACCCGTCTTCGACATGCAGATGGGGAATGCCGCGCAGGCGGTTGGCGAGGGCGAATTCGATGGCGCCCCAATTATACGTCACCAGCCGGTCGGGGCGGAGCGTGCCGAGCGCGGCATGGCAGGCACGCAGCGCCGCCAGCATGCGCCGCTTGGGCAGCACGATCTCGGGGAAGGCGACATCGAGGCGCGGGTCGAGCCGCGCCGCCGCCGCCCGGTCGCCGTCGAGGGCGATCACCGAATGGCGGTAGCGCGGGCCGAAATGATTGGCGAGCGCGCAGAACCGGGCCTGCGCCCCGCCCACCGCGAAGCTCGGAAAGACATGCAGCAAATGCCGCACCTCACCGGACATGGCTCTCACGGAGCATGGGAGAGACCGGCGATGGCGGCGGCAAGGTGCGGCGATTGCACGATGAAGCCCCGCAGCAGCGCCGCCCCCCCATCGCTGGGCGAGGCGCCCTGGGTGATCGTCAGCGTTGCCACGACCGGACGCGGACCGCCGCCCAGCAGGCTGTTGGCGGCCTGTAGCATGCGGGTGCGCAGCGCGCCGCTGGCCGCCCGCCCGTCGATCCACAGCCCGCTGACCGTGGCGGAGGTGGGGTGGCTGGTGGTGACCAGCGAGAAGGCGCCGTCATGGCCGAGCGCATGGGATTCGATATCCTCCGCCCCGGGGTAGAGGATGGCGTTGCGCTGGCGGCGCAGCACCCGGCCCGGGCCGCTGCGCGGGGCGAACAGATCGACGCGCAGCGCGAAGCGCGTGCCGGCGCAGTCATAGCTGCGGGTCAGCGTCAGCCGGCCCGGATGCGTCGCCTGGACGGGGGTGTCGGCGGCGCAGAAGCTCGGCCCCGGCAGATCGGGAAGCTGCGCCAGCGGCGCGACGGTAGCGCCGTGATCGAGGAACTGCGCCAAAGTCGGGCCGATCGCGGCGATCGCCAGTGCCAGCACCACGGCGCCCAGCGCGGCCCCGCGCGCCGGCGCCAGGAAGGGCGGGGCCATCGGCGCCACGCGCTCCGTGCCATCCTGGCGGAAGGGCAGGCCGCCCACCACCAGCAGCAGGATGACGATGGAGAAGAACAGCCAGCCATACAGCACGTGATCGGTTGCCGCGGCGCGGGCGCTGCCGAGAATATGGCCGAGCGCGACGATGCCCAGCGCGCGAAACCCGTTGGCGATGATCGGCACGATGATCGAGGCGAGCAGGAAGCCCGCCCGCCGCCACGGGCTGCGATACATCATCAGCGCATAGAGCGCGCCGAACGCGACCGAGGCGATCAGAAAGCGCAGCCCGGCGCAGGCCTGGGCCACGAAGAACACGCCTTCCGGGATTTCGATGATGTAGCCGTTGGAGAAATTCGGAATGCCCAGCAGGTCGAGCCCGCGCACCACGAAGCCGACGGTGAAATCCTGCAATGCCGTGGTCAGGAAGGCGCCGAACGGCACCAGGAACACCAGATAGAGCAGCGGCCCGGCGGCGGCCTTGGCCATACGCAGGCCCAGCACGGCAAGAAACAGCACCTCGACGAAGCCGATCACGGCAAGCTGGCGGCCCTCCATGATGCCGAGGCGCTCGGCCAGCAGCCACATCAGCAGCAGCGGCAGCGCCAGCAATGCCAGGCGCGGTGCCGGACGGATCGGACAGGCGGCAAGCCGCGCGCGCCGGTCCCAGGCCAGCCACAGGGCGATCGGGATCACCAGAAAGCCATGATTATAGGCGGTGCTTTCGATCCATACGCGCACCGCCGCCACCGCCTCGGCATGAAACAGCACCAGTAGCAGTACCAGCCCGGCGGCCAGGATCGCCAGCACCCCGGTGCGCCCGGGTTGCGGCGAGACGGTTGGCGGCTTGTCCGCCTGCGGCGGATCGATAGGCGGCGCGGTCATCCCAGCCCCCGTGCAAGATGCGGCCCGATCGCGTTGGCGAGCGGCAGCGGCAGGCGTTTCCAGGCGGCGATGAACAGCCGGTATTTCGGATTGAGCGGATTGATCTCGGGCACGCCGTCGCCCGGACGCAGGCGATAGCGGTAATGCATCGGCACCGGCTCGAACCCCCAATTGCGCTTGAAGGCATAGGCGCCGGTGCCGATCTTACTGCGCCCGAAATCGAACAGGCGCGCGCCGGCCGCAGCGGCCCGGCGCATCACCTCCCAGTACATGAAATCATTGCCGGCGCAGCCGCGCGCGCGCGCCGTGCCGCCGCCGTAATAGGGCAGGACCTGGTCGCGGAAATAGAAATTCATCACCGCCGCCACCGGGGTTTCGCCGTCCTGGACCGAGACGATATCGGCATCCTTGCCGAATGCCTCCAGCAGGATCGCGAAATAGCGGCGCGAGAAGACCGGGGTGCCGAGATTGCGCACGCTTTCAGCATAGATGCGATGCAGCGCCGCCGCGTCGCGATGCACGACCGAGGACAGGCCGTGCTGGATGGCTTTGCGGACCATCGCCCGCTGCTTGCGCGGGATCGCCTTCATATTCGCCTCGTCATCCGCGCCGATCGGCTTGCGGAATGCGACATAGAGGTCGCGCTGGGCAACGAAAGGCGGCGCGGCCGGCACGGCATCGCGCAATTCCAGGAAGGCCGCCCCGCTGCGATCCATCAGCGCGATGGCCGCCTGCTCCAGCGCCGCATCGGCGGCCGGGTCGATGGAGAGCAGCCCGCCCTGCACGCAGAAGGGTAGGGAGACCAGGCGATGGCCGAATAGCCGGCTTTTCACCGCGACCAGCGGCAGGATGGCGGCGATCGCGCCGTCCTGCTCGGCGATCAGCGCCTGCGGCGTATGGCCCATCGCCCGGTCGATGACATCGAGCCATAGGCTGCGGTGAAAGAAGCTCGCCTGCGGATGGGCGGCGACGAAGGCATCCCATGCCGGCCGGCGCGCGGCATCCAGGGCGGCGATACGCAGCGCCATGCTCAGCCCGCCCCGTTCCGGGCCGCGTCGCGCGCGCCGGGGCCGATGCCGGGCAGGTCGGAAAATACCCGGTCGATGCGGTCCCAGGCGAAATCGTCGAGCAGCCGGTCGAGGCGGGGTGCCATCGCGGCAAGCCCGGTATAGTGGCGAAACCGCGCCTTGGCGCCGCAGCCCGCGATGCGCGGCTGACCGGGATCGACCTCCCACGGGTGGAAATAGAACATCGCGCGCATGCCGTCGGCCCGATGCATGCGGCGCAGCCCGGCACGGAACAGCCGGTAGGGCAGCAGCCGGAAGAAGCCGCCGCCCGCGCAGGGAAGATTGCGCCCACCCAGGCGCACCGTGGTCATCGGCAATTCCCACAACGCCGTGCCATCGGGGCGGAAGGGCGCGCGCGGCGCATCGGGCATGCCATAGAGATCGTGGCGGATCGGGTTGATCGAGGAGGAATAGGCGTGTCCGGTCGCTTCCAGCTCGGCGAAGGCCCAGAGATTGCGCGCGCCGATCGAGAACGTCGCGGCGCGATAGCCGCGCACTGCAACCCCGCCCGTATCCTCCAGGATGGCGCGGGCGCGGGCGATGTCGGCGCGAAAACTCGGCGGGTCCTGGGCGTCGGCGCGGATATGCTCATAGCCGTGGCTGGCGAGTTCATGCCCGCCGGCAACGATGGCGCGGATCAGCGCGCCCTGGCGTTCGGCCACCCAGCCCAGCGTGAAGAATGTCGCCTTGACGCCGTGGCGTGCGAATTGATCCAGGATGCGATGGGTGTTGTCGGCGACGCGCGGGGCGAACCCATCCCAGTCGGCGCGATCGATGCAGCCGGCGAAGGCCTGGACCTGGAAGTAATCCTCCACGTCCACCGACATGGCGTTTACGAGGGGGGCGTTTACGAGGGGGGCATTCCCCCGCGGGGCCTGCTCCGGCGATGCGCTCATGCCTCGCCTCCGTCGCCGCGTCCCTCCGCACCCGAAAGCAAAGCGAGCAGGCGGCGGAAAATCCGCTCCTGGCGGGCAAAGCCTGCCTCCAGCCGGGCCAGCCGCTCGCCGGTGCCGGCGGGCAGCGTGCCGCTCGCCTCCTCCGGCGTCGGTGCGGTGCCGAGATCCTGGCGCCATTCCTGCGCCGTCTCCTCGACCAGGGCGGCGTCGATGCGGTGCTGCTCGGCCAGCGCGGCGCCCAGCAGGACCCGGCCCATCAGCGTATTGATGCGCCGCGGTATCCCCCCCGTCGCGGCATGCAGCGCGGCGAAGGCGGCGTCTTCGATCTCGGGGTCGTGGGTGCCATAGGCGCCCCAGCCGACCCGGGCCAGACGGTGACTGATATAGGCGCGGGTCTCCTCTTCATCCAGCGGCCCGAGATGGTAGGAAGCGAGCACGCGCTGGCGCAGCTGTTCCATATCGGGGCTGGCCATGGTGGCGCGGAATTGCGGCTGGCCCAGCAGCAGCGT
>JAGWRU010000061.1 GCA_028869595.1 Rhodospirillales bacterium | reverse complement strand
GCCAGTTGCGCCTGCGCGACCTCGCCGGGCTGATCGTCATCGACTTCATCGACATGGAGTCGAAGCGTCACAACGCGATGGTGGAGCGCCGTCTGAAGGAGGCGCTGAAGAACGATCGCGCACGCATCCAGGTCGGCCATATCAGCCATTTCGGCCTGCTGGAAATGAGCCGCCAGCGGCTGCGCCCGTCGCTTGCCGAGACCAGCTTCATCCCCTGCCCGCATTGCGGCGGCACCGGGCATGTGCGCAGCACCGAAAGTGCCGCGATCCACGTGCTGCGCGCGATCGAGGAAGAAGGTGCCAAGCGCCGCGCCGCGGAAGTGGTCGTGCACATGGCGCCGGCGATCGCGATGTTCATCCTCAACCACAAGCGCGAACGGCTGCGCGAGATCGAACTGCGCCACGGCCTGCGCACGATCCTGGCCGCTGACGACAAGCTGATCGCGCCGGAAATCCGTATCGAGCGGGTGCGTGCCCCCAGCCTGAACGAGGGGCCGATGGCGGTGACGCTGCAAAGCAGCGCCGCGCGGATCGAGGCCCCGATGGGCGAGACGCCGGTGGACGAGGCCGAAGACGTCGCCGACGCGGCGATCGAGGACGACGCCGAGGAGCGTGCCGCGCCCGAGCCGCGCAGCGAAGCGCGCGGCGAAGGACAGGACGAAGCCGGCACCGAGGATGGCGATGGCCGCAAGCGTCGCCGCCGGCGCCGGCGTGGACGCGGGCGCGGGCGTGACGAGGGCGAGACCGATAGCGCCGCAACCCGGAATGCGGGCGAGGATGCGGGCGAGGATCATGAGGCGGGTGCCGACGAGGAGGGCGCCCCCGCAGCCGAGACCGCATCGGAAGGTGGCACCGCCTCGGAGGCCGCCTCGGAGCCGACGGACGAGGAGGGCGGCGAGGCCGCGGCCGAGCGGGCGCGCCGGCGCGGTCGGCGTGGCGGAAGGCGGCGGCGGCGCGACGGCGATCCGGCAGCGGCGGCGATTGCGGCCCCGGGCGCGGAACAGCCCGAGATGCCCGATATGTTCCAGCCGGGCGGGATGCCTTATGTCGGCCCCACCCCGGCCGATCCGTTCGGCGGCCAGGCCTTTGATATTTTCGACGTGCTGGAGCGCGCCGAAGAAGCCCAGTCGGCACGCCAGCGCCCGGCGGCGGAAACCTTCGCCCCCCCGGCAGCGCCGGCGCCAGCCGCAGCGGAGCTGGCCACGCCGCGACCGACGGCGCCCGAATTAGCGACACCCGAATCACCCACGCCCGAACCAACGGCGGCGCAACCGACGGCGCCGGAGCCCGCCACGCCGGCACTGGTCGCCGCCGACGCCGCGCTGCCCCAGGCAGCGATAGCCGATGCGCCGCCGCCTGCGCCCGCCCCTGCGGCGGATGTCGCCGCGGCACCGGCCGTGGCGCGCGAGGCGGCAATCGACGAACACACGGCGGACGGGCAAGACCCCGCCCAGCCGGAGGCTGCGGCGGCAGCGGCGCCGGAAGCCGCTCCGGTCGAGGCGGCGCCGGTGATCCAGCCCGTGCTGGTCGGCGGCGATGCTGCGCCTGCGGAAAAGAAGCGCGGCTGGTGGCGGCGCTGAGGTGACGGCGCGGCGCGGAGCGACCATACTCCGTGCCGCCGATTTCCTGACGGAGCGCGACGTGACGGTCAGCAAAGCCGAGTTTCGAGAGGCGATGGCACGCCTCGGCGCGGCGGTGAACGTGATCACTACCGACGGGCCGGGCGGCCGCGCAGGCTTTACCGCCTCCGCCGTGTGCAGCGTGACCGATACGCCGCCGACGCTGCTGGTCTGCGCCAACCGCACCAATGATTCCTACCCCGCGATGCGGGAAAATGGCGTGCTCTGCGTCAACACCCTGACCGGCGCGCAGCAGGACTTATCGCCGGTTTTCGCCGGCATGACCGCGCATGCGATGGCGGCGCGTTTCGATGTCGGGCATTGGGGCAGCCTGGCGACGGGCGCACCGGTCCTGCTCGATGCCGCCGTCTCGTTCGATTGCCGTATCAGCCAAATCGCCGTTGTCGGCACGCATGACGTGTTCTTCTGCGAGGTCCAGGCGGTGCATACCGGGCCAGTGCATGAAGGGCTGATCTATTTTGCCCGCGCCTATCACCGCATCGTGCCATCGCCGTCCTGACCCGATAGTCGGTTTTATTCCGGCGGATGCCCGCCCACCCGCCCGCGCCGCACCGCCTGGGCATCGCCGCGCAACACGGTGAAACCGGTGCTCCCGTCCGCTTCGCGCTGGAAGGCAAGATCGAAGCGCTGCTCGCCCAGTTTCAGATCGCGCAGGGTGATATCGGGCAGCCATTCCGGCAAGGCGGGATCGACATAAAGCATGCCGTTCGGGGCATCGAAGGCGATCCCCAGCAAGGCCTGCAGCAGCGCGAAGGCGGAACCCGCCGCCCAGGCCTGCGGCACGTTGGCGCCGAGATACTGCACCGGAAACCCGTCTGCCTGGCGCGCGATGCCGGCATAGAGTTCCGGCAGCTGGTTCTGCAGAAAATGGCTCGCCGCCCCGGAAATCGCGCGCGCCACATGCGCCACTTCGGCGGTGAAGCCATAGCGTTTGAAGCCCAGCGCGATCAGGCTGTTATCATGCGGCCAGACCGAACCATTCTGATAGGAATAGGGGTTGTAGGTGACATGCTCCGCCGACAAGGTGCGGATGCCCCAGCCGCTATCCATGTCGGGCGCCAGCAGGCGGGCAACCACGCGCGCCGCCCGCTCGGGCGGCACCAGCCCGCTCCACAAGCAATGCCCGGGATTGGACGCGACGGAGAAGACCGGCTGCTTCGCCGCGTCCAGCGTATAGGCGTAAAACCCCTGCTCCTCGTTCCAGAATACCGCGTTGAAGCGTTCGAATAAGGCGGCCGCCTTCTCGCGCAGCCGCGCGGCGTCGGCGGGGCGCGCCAACGCGTCGTAGATTTCGGCCATGCGCTGCCAGGCGTCGTAGACATAGGCCTGCAATTCGCACAGCGCCTTCGGCCCCGCCACCGGCTTGCCATCCGGCCAGTTCACACTGTCGCCGGAATCCTTCCAGGCCATGTTCTCGTACCCGACCGGCGATCGGGTCTGATACTCCTGGAATCCGTCGCCATCGCGATCGCCGTCCTTGTCGATCCAGGCAAGGCAGGCCTCGGCGGTGGCGAGATGACGATCGAGCAGATCGCGATCGCCGGTGGCCCGCCATGCCGCATGCAGCACGATCAGATAGAGCGGCGTGGCATCGGCCGTGCCGTAATAGGGCGTATGCGGGATCAGCTTGAAATGTGCGAGTTCGCCGTAACGCATCTCATGCGGGATCTTGCCCGGCTCGGCGTCGCGCCAGGAATCGTATTCCTTCGCCTGCAGCGTAGCCAGCACCGCCAGCGCCCCGCGTGCGAAGCCGGGATCGAGCAGGATGGTCTGCAACGACACGATCAGGCTGTCGCGGCCGAACGGGGCGAGGAACCAGGGCATGCCGGCGGCCGGGATCTGCACGAGTTTCCCATCCTCGGTGAAAGGCAGGCGCAGCGCGGCCATGTCGGACACCGCCTGGTGCCACAGGCGATAAAACTCCTCGTTGCTGGTGTGCAGCTTGGGCAGGCCCGTGCGCCATTCCGTCTCGTGCGGCAAACTCGGCGTCTCGGCCTCGGCCGCCACGCCATCGATCAGCGCGTAGGTCAGATCGGCCTTCCAGGACTGGCCGGGGTCGAGCGCGATCGCGAAGCTGACGCGGCCATTGGCATAGACCATCTCGGGCCCGCCTGCGGCCACGGATACCCGCACCGCGCGCAGGAAGTCATGGTTGCGATACGTCGTCGTCAGCGTGCGCGCGGCGGCGTCGAACTGGCTGGCGATGCGCCCGCGTCGAACGATGCGATTCGACTTCACCTCGAAGATATCGGCGAAATCGGAGCGAATCGCGATTTCGAGATTGAAGCGCGCAGCCTTCATCCCGTGGTTGGCCAGCGTCAGGGTCTCATTGAGTTCCTGCAATCGGATTTTGCGCGCGATCGCAAAGCTCAGACTGCGCGGCGGGATTGCACCATCCTGGGTCGCCACAGCGCGATTGGTCAGGAAGATATGCGCCTCGTCATAGGCAATCGCGCCGCCGTTCAGGAGGTCCCATTCCTCCCCGTTGGCATAGGCGGCCCAGGCGCTGATCACGCGCGTGTCGAGGAAATAGAGCCCGCGATCGGAGGGCCAGTGGACCGCGCCATCCGGTTCGCTGACCAGCACGGTCTGGCCCTGATGGATGGAAATCTGCGCCGGACCGACCTGAACCTTGAACGACATCGCATTCTCTCCCACTGCTTCGATCCAGCGTGACGGAGCATTGCCCATCACCCGCGATCCGACCAGGGCGAACCGGGCGAATGGAGGAAACGTCATGCGGCCGAGCCGGTCGGCCGCACCGGACATGACCGATCAGCCGGTGACTCGGGCGCTGGCGAGCCGGGCGCTTTCGACGCCGACCGCATGAAGCGGGTTGCAGGGAAGGCGCGGCAGTGGCAGATGCCAGGAACGCTTCGGTGCCCGTAGCTCAATTGGTTAGAGCGGGCCGCTCATAACGGCTTGGTTGCAGGTTCGAGTCCTGCCGGGCGCATTATTATTTTACCGCCGGGCACGAAGCCGCCACACCAACCCTTCGCGCCCGGCGGAGATAGCGGTTTACCGCCGGACACGAAGCCGCAACACCACCCCTTCGTGCGCGGCGGAGATAGAACGGCTGCTCGTGGGAACGCGGCTAACCGCCGCCGTCGATCGTCAGAATGGTCCCCGAGGTGTAGCCCGAGCGGGGGCTGGCCAGAAATGCCACGGCGTTGCCGATTTCCTCCGGCGTCGCGGCACGGCCGAACGGCATGGCGGCGAATAATTCGCGCCAGCGTTCGCCATCGCCCAGCGTGCGTGCCGCCCGGTCGCGTTGCAGCATGATCAGCCGCTCGGTCTCCACCGGCCCGGGATTGATCCCGACCACGCGCAGCCCATCGGCCGGCGCCTGGTGGCCCAGCGCGCGGGTCAGCGCCATCAGCGAGGCATTGCCCATGGCACCGGCGATATAGGTCGCCGGGAATTTCTCTCCGGCCGCGCCGATCACATTGACGATGACCCCCGATCGCCGCGCCGCCATGCGCGGATAGACCGCGCGGCACAGCGAGATGAAGCCGAAGACTTTCAGATCCCAAGCCCGGCGCCATGCCTCGTCGCTGACATCGACGATGCCGCCGGGCGGGATGGCGCCGGCATTATTCACCAGAATATCGATCTCTCCGGCCTGCTCCGCCACGCGGCGCACCGCGGCATCGCTGGCAAGATCGGCGGCGATGGTCTTCACGCTGACCTGATGGCGGGCGCGGATCGTCCCGGCCGCCTCTGCGAGCACGGCGGCATCGCGCGCCACCAGCGTCACATCGCAGCCTTCCCCGGCCAGCACTTCCGCACTCGCCCGGCCGATCCCCTTGGAACCGCCGGTGATCAGGACATGCTTGCCCGCAAGTTGAAGGTCCATGTCACGCCGCCTTTCGCACGCTGCCATGCCATTCCCGGCAGGCTGCGCCGAAAGCAGCGAACAGAGCAAGGCTGGCCGCGTCCTGATCGTAGCGCCATTCCGGGTGCCATTGGATGCCGAAGGCAAAACCCCGTGCGCCCTCCAGGCGCACCGCCTCGATCGTGCCATCCGGAGCGATTGCTTCCACCACCAGCCCCGGTGCCAGCCGGTCGATCGCCTGACCGTGCAGCGAGTTCACCCGGATCGAGGTTGCGCCGATCACCCGGGCCAGTTGGCCGCTGAGTGCCACCTCATGCTTTGGGCGATAGCGCTCGGCCTGGGTGCCCGGGCCACCGCGATGATCCATGCGGCCGGGCTGCTTATGGACTTCCTGAAACAGCGTGCCGCCGAGCGCGACGTTCAGTTCCTGAATGCCGCGGCAGATGGCGAGGACCGGCACGCCGCGCGACAACGCCGCGCGCAACAGCGGCAAGGTGGTGGCATCGCGCAACGGATCATGAAGATCAGGCGTCGCGCTGTCGCCGCCGCCATACAGGCTGGGATGCACATTGCTGGGGCTGCCCGGGATCAGCAACCCATCCAGCCGGTCGAGCACCGCAACTTCCTCGGCCCCCATGGGCGGGATCATCAGCGGCAGCGCGCCCGCGCCGCCGAATACGGCATCGGCATAGCGCGCCGGCGTGTCGTGCCGGGCGACCCCGTCCACCAGCTTGGCGCAGGCCGGAATTCCGACGATGATATCCTTCACGTGCACCCTCTCCCGCATGCGAAACCGCAATTATATTGCGGTTTCGCGGCGAGGATAAGGCAGGCCCCCGCCGCGCCGGCGGAAGTGCCGGCGCCGGACGTGGATGGGTAAACACGAAGCCAGTTCCGGCCGTGCCGCGATCAGCGCCAGAGGGGGGGTACAAGAGGGAGCTTAATTGACAGCCAGCACCCGTCGACGCCAGAGATCGGCGGCCAGCGTCGCCAGCGCGCCGATCAGCATCAGGCCCGCCATGCCGCGCGCCGTGCCATCGGTCAGAAAACCCACAGCCAGCCCGCTGATGGCGCCGCAGGTGAATTGCACCGTTCCCAGCAGCGCCGAGGCCGCCCCGGCATGCGCGGCATGGCGCGTCAACGCGCCGACCGTGGTGTTGGGGTTGAGGAAGCCGAAACAGGCGATCGCACAGAAAAGCGGCGGAATGATCGGCAGCGGGCTTGCAAACCGGGCAAGAGCGATGGCGGCCAGTATCAGGCAAGCCATCAGCAGGACGCGCACCGTCGCGCCCAGCACGGCGGCAAAGCCGAAACGGCCCAGGATACGGGCATTGACCTGCGCCCCGCCGATCAGCCCGCAGGCACACAGGCCGAAAATCATACCGAAACGGGTCGGGCTGACGCCGAACCCATCGATGAAGACCGGCGAGGCGCCGCCGATATAGGCGAACATCGCAAACGCCCCGGCACCCATGATGCAGGCATGGCTGGCAAAGACCGGCTCACGCAGGATATATAAGTAACGAGCGCATTGCTCCCCCGCCGCCAGCCGCGTGCGCCGCACGGGCGGCAGGGTTTCCGGTAGCAACCAGGCGACCAGCACGACGCATAGCGCGCCATAGCCGGTCAGAAGCCAGAACAGCGTGCGCCAGGAGGCAAACCCCAGGATCACCCCGCCCAGGGTCGGGGCCAGGATCGGCGCCACCCCCATCACCAGCATCAGCCGCGACATCAGAATCGCGGCCGCATGCCCCTCGGCAATGTCGCGCACCACGGCGCGGGGGATCACCATGCCCGCCGAAGCGCCGATCGCCGATAGAGCGCGCAACACCGACAGCCAGAAAATGCTGGGCGCCAAGGCAGAGGCAGCGGCCGTGACCGTATACAGCACCATCCCGGCGATCAGCGGCGCACGCCGGCCGAAGCGATCGGCCAGGGTGCCCTGCGTCAATTGCCCGACGGCGAGACCGGCGAACCACGTCGCCAGGGTAATCTGGGCCGAACCCGGCGCGCCATGCAGCGACGTCTCGATCGCCGGGAAAGCCGGCAGATACATATCGGTGGAGGCAGCGCCCACCGCCGTCAGGAAACCCAGCAGGATCGGCAGCCAGCCGGGCAGGTCGGCGGGCGGTTCAGGCGGCAAGGCGGGCGTGGCTTCGGCGTCCTTGCCGGGCATGACGATCCTTATGATGGTATCAGGCGTGTCCGGCGATCGGGTCCATCACCGTTTCGCATTCACGCACCAGCGTGGCCAGCAGGCGCAGCGCATCGGGACCGCCGCGATCGGCGAGGCTGCCCATTTCCATCTCCTCCGCCAGGATTTCGGCGTGTCCGGCGATGGTTTCCGCCGCTTTCTTCATGGCTTCGCGTGACAGCATCAGTTGCATCTGATCGGACAGCATGGACCAGTCGGAGAGCATCGCGATGGCTTTCGGATCGGGCCTTTCTGGCGGAATGAATGCCGCGAACAGAACAAACAAGCAACGCGGTCACGCGGAATATTACCGGAACAGGTTAACGAAACCTTTCTGGATCCCGCCTTTCGTTCCCGCTTCGATCGCGCCCGCTCAGGCCAAATTCACCCGTACCGGCGCCATGCCGTCGAACGCCACCTCCACCGCGCCAGGCGCATCCATCCACATCGGCGGTGTGACACTCCCCAGCATCACCACCTGCCCCGCTTTCAGCCCGCCGAACACCGCCGCCACCGGAGAGGAAGCAAGCCAGGCCAGCGAATTCATGGGATGGCCAAGCAAATCGCGCGCCACGCCGCTGCCTTTCTCCTGGCCGGCGATGCGGATGCGCCCGCCCAGCGCGGCGATATCGGTCTCGCGCCAGGCCGCAAACGGCGCGCCGGTCACGGCGGCGGCGTGGAAGACCTGATCGGCGATCAGGCTGGGCGTGCCCAGCACATCCAGCGCGCCATAGCGATTCTCCACAATCTCGATCGCCGCCATGAAATCGCCGACCGAGGCTGCCGCCTGCGCTGGCGTGCAGAGGCCAGGCGGGATATCGCGGGCCAGGCGCACGGCCAGTTCGCACTCCACCCCCGGATTGCGGAAATCGGCGAAGGCCAGACGCACGCCATCGGCATGGATGTCGCGACCCGCCATGAAGCCGGCGGCCGGGCCGGTTAGGCCGAGATAGTCCTGCATCCGCTTGGCCGTCGCGCCAATCTTGAAGCCGCCGGGCGGAGAGGCCCCGAGCAGCCCGGCCAGAACGGCCTGCGCCGCGGCCGCCTCGGCCTCATTGCGCGGCGCCACATCGCCCAGCGTGTCCAGGGTGCGGCGCGCAGCGCGCGCCTCCGCCAGGAAGGATGCTGCCGCTTCGGGGGAAAATCCGCTCATGCGCGCCTCGTGAGTTCATACAGCGCCACGGCGCCGGCCGCCGATACGTTCAGGCTTTCCATCGCGCCCGGCATGGCCAGACCGGCGACCACGTCGCACGTATCGCGGGTCAGCCGGCGCATCCCCTCGCCTTCCGCACCCAGCACCAGGGCGATGCGGCGATCGGCCATGCCCGGGCCGGACAGCGCCTGGCTGGCATCCGCATCGAGGCCCACCACCCAGAGGCCGGCAGCCTTCAGCGCGATCAGGGTGCGGGCGATATTGACCGCGCGCAGCAGCGGCACCGTCTCCAGCGCGCCGGACGCCGCCTTGGCGAGGGTGCCGGTTTCTTCCGGCGCGTTGCGATCCTGAGTGATCACGCAGGCGGCGCCGAAGGCGGCGGCCGAGCGCAGGATGGCGCCGATATTGCGCGGGTCGCTGACTTGATCCAGCACCAGCACCGGGCCCGGGCGTTCCAGCGCCGCATTCAGGCTGGGCGGGGCCAGCGGGTCGGCCAGCAGCGCGGCGCCTTGATGCACCGCGTCGCGCCCGAGCAGATGGTCGATCCGCCCCCGCTCGGTCCGTTCCGGCTGGATCGGGAAGGGCTGAGCGAGGCGGGCCGCAAGCGCGGCCTCCGCCTCCTCGGTCAGCAGCAGGCGGCGCAGACGGCGCGCGGGATTGGCCAGGGCGGCTGCCACGGCATGCTGGCCATACAGCCAGACCGTGCCGCGCGGCGCGTCCGAGCCGGTGCGCGGCGGCGCGCCGTGATAGCCAAGATCCGCCGAGGCCGCCTCTGGGCGGGGCGGGCGCGCGGCAGGACGGTCGGCCTGGCGCCGCTCCCCCTGAAATCGCTCTCCCGACACCCGTTCGCCATGCGGGCGCTCGCCACGGGGACGATCGCCCTGGACTCGATCCCCCTGGACGCGATCCCTTTGGAAGCGCCCCCCTTGGGAGCGCTCAGCCTGGACGTTCCCCCCATGAGGACGGGCGTCGCGAGGTTTGAAACCGCCGCCAGGCCCGCCATGCGGGCGCGGCGGGCGGGGCGCATCGGCGCTGCGAGGATCGGCACCGCCGCGATCGCGCGGAACCGCTTCGCCACGCGGGCCAAGGGTCAGTGTCGCGCCGCCGGGTTTGCGGTGCTGGCCATGATGCGGGCCATGCGAGGAGGCAGGACGGCCAGGGCCGCCGGAACGGGGAGCGCGCGGTGGTTTCATAATCTCCCGGGTATAGCGGCAAGCTGCCCCTCTGCCCAGTTCCCCCGGCGGGCGCGCATCGCTACAACGGCAGCATGATACGCATCGACAGGGTGATCACGCGCGGCGGCGATGGCGGGCAGACCTCGCTGGGCGACGGCGCGCGCCTGTCCAAGGATGCCGCGCGGATCGAGGCGATCGGCGCCATCGATGAAACCAATGCCGCAATCGGCTTTCTGCGCGCCGCCTGCCCGGAGGCCGGGGAAGCACGCGCGATGCTGGCGCGGATCCAGAACGATCTGTTCGATGTCGGCGCCGATCTCGCCGTGCCCGGCACAGCCGGCGATCGCCTGCGCCTGACCGATGCCCCTTGCCTGCGGCTGGAGCAGGAAGTGGCGGCGATGAACGAGGCCATTCCGCCGCTGACCAGCTTCATCCTGCCCGGCGGCACGGAAGCCGCGGCGCGCGCCCATCTGGCCCGCACCACCGCGCGACGGGCGGAACGTGCCCTGGTGCGGCTGATGGGCGAGGAGACGCTCAACCCCGCGCTGCTGCGCTTCCTCAATCGCCTGTCGGACCATCTTTTCGTGCTGGCGCGCGCCCTGAACGACAATGGCGCGCGCGACATTCCCTGGCAGCCCGGCGCCGGGCGATAGTCACTTCCCGCCCGGCGGCACCGAATCGCTGCCCAGCACATGCCCGTTCACGGTGAGCCCGTACATCGAACTGGGGCTGTCATGGAATTTCTTGCGGGTCTCGGCAACATTGCCGGTGAAGCGCGGATCCTGCGGGCGTTCCTGGCTGTCGAGATAGGCGGCGACATCCCAGGCATCCTGATCGCTGAGTGTATTGCCTAGGCCGAGCGGCATATTCGCCTTCACGAAGCCCGCCGCATTGACGATCGAGGTCATGCCCGCCCCCCAATTATAGGAATGCGGCCCCCAGAGCGGCGGAAACACGGTCTGCCCGCCAGCCACGCGGCCCTCGCCATTCTCGCCGTGGCAGAGCGCGCAATGCGCGGCATAGACTTTCTGACCGCGCGCATAATCCGGCGCCGAGGCCGGCTTGGCGAGCTTCGGATAGCCGCGCCCGGCCATCGCCGCACCGACCGGCGCGCCTTTGGCCAGCCATGCGGAATAGGTCTGCAACGCCACCAGCACCTTGCTGTCGGTGGGCGGCGCCTTGCCGTTCATCGAGAAGCGGAAACACCCCTGCATGCGCTCGGCGAAGGTGTTCACGTGATGGTTCTTGGCGCGATAGGCGGGAAACGCCACCCAGGCGGCCCAGAGCGGCGCGGCATCGGCCAGACGCCCGCCTTCCAGATGGCAATTGCTGCAAGACAGCGTGTTGCCGACGAATTGCGGTGCCTCGGCGCCGGTATGGCGGAAGATCGCCTCGCCGCGACGGATTTCGTCGCCGAGCGGGCCGGCGGGGATCGCGCTGCGCGGCGGCGGATGAAACCCGGTGGGGGAGGAGGCGACGGCAGATGCGGCGATTGCGGCAACGGCCGGCGCGGCAACAGCGGGCGCAGGCGCAGCAGCTGGCTGCGTGGTCGGCGCGGCGGCGGCTTCGGCGACGGGTTGCGCCGCTTCTTCCGGCCCTGCCGGCGGATGCGGGCGGGAGACGACCAGCATGCCCAGCAGGAAGCCGCCCAGCACCACATAGGGCGCGACATCGCGGCTCATGGCTGCTTCTCCGGTGCGGCGAGGCTGGCGAAATAGGTCGAGACCGCCTTGGTATCCGTCGGACTCAGCCGGGCGGCGATCGCCGGCATCAGTCCCAGCGGGCCGGGCGGACGCTGCTTTTTCTGCCAGGCCTCGATCTGGGCTTCGATATAGGCAGCGGGCTGGCCGGCGAGCGCGGGGAAGCTGGGCGCCACGCCGACGCCGCCCGGCCCGTGGCATTTTTCGCAGGCCGGCAGGCGGTCCGCGGCACGGCCGTACAACGCCAGATCGGCGCCCAGGCCGGTGGCCGGCACCTGCACCATGGGAGGCGGTGTCAGCCCTGCGAAATACTGCGCGATGGCTTCCATCTGCGCGGCATTCAGCGTCTTGGCGATCGGCATCATGATCGGGTTCTGGCGCGTGCCGGCGGCGAAGGCTTCAAGCTGGGCACGCAGATATTCCGCCGGATCGCCGGCCAGACGGGGAAAGCCCGCCCCCGCATTGCCCTGCCCCTGCGCGCCGTGGCAGGTGGCGCAGGCCGGCGTGCCGCCGCTGCCATGCGCGACGATGGTGGCGGCATCCTGGGCATGCGCCCGCCCGGCCATCAACGGCACCGCCAGCAGCACCATTCCCGCAAATCTGCGCCAATCCATGCCATTTCCCCGACAGGAAGGGGAAAAAACTACCACGCCCGGAGGGCGCGCGGCCAGGGTGTGCGGGGGAGTGTCTTGGATTTTAATCTGCGGCGGGGGCGGTGTTGCGGGCCGGGCGCGGGGCGCCCGCGCGGCGAAGCGCCAGTCCAAGCTGGATCGCGATCAGTGCCGCCGCAATGCCTACGAATACCGCACTGATCGGATGGCGAAGAAACACCATCAGATCACCATGCGACAGCAACAGGGCGCGGCGGAAATTGGCCTCCACCATCGGCCCGAGGACGAAACCCAGCAGAATGGGGGCGATCGGAAAATCCAAGGCAGCAAAAATGGCTCCGGCAACGCCGAACACCAGCACTTCCCCCACCTCGAACAGGCTGTTGTTCACGCTGTAGACGCCGACTGCAATGAACAGCAGCGCCGCCGGATAGAGAAAGCGATAGGGCACGCGCAGCAGCCACACCCACAGCCCGATCAGCGGCACGTTCAGGAGGATCAGCAGCACGTTGCCGATCCAGAAACTGGCGATCAGACCCCAGAACAGGTCGGCATGCTGGGTGATCAAAGTCGGGCCGGGCTCGATCCCCTGAATGAGCAGCGCACCGAGGATCAGCGCCATGGTCGCGTCCCCGGGGATGCCCAGGGTCATGGTCGGAATGAAATCGACCTGGATCTTGGCATGCGACGCGGCTTCCGGGCTGGCCACACCCTCCAGCGCGCCCTGGCCGAAACGCTCCGGATGGCGCGCGAGCTTCCGTTCCAGCGCGTAAGCAAGAAATGTCGTGATGGTTGGGCCGGTGCCCGGCATGGCGCCGAACAGCGTACCCACCAGCGTGCCACGCAGCATCGGCAGAAAGGCCTGCCGCAGCTCGGCCCCGCTGGGGCGCATATCACGAAGCCTTACTTTGGCGCCGCTGCCGACGAAGCGGATGCGATTGATGTTGCGCAGAAAATCCGCGACGCCGAACAAGCCGAGCGCGAGCGCCACCAATGCCACCCCGTCAGCCAGCGGCAGCAGCCCGAAAGTAAAGCGCTCGGTGCCGGTATTCACATCGGTGCCCACCGTTCCCAGCACCAACCCGACCACCGTCATCGCCACGCCTTTCACCGGGCTGCCGCGCGACATGGTGCCGCCGGCCACCAAGCCCAGCAGCATGATCGAAAAGATCTCCGCCGGACCGAAAGCAAAGGCAATACGCACCAGCAGGGGAGAGGCAAAGATCATGACGATGATGCCGAAAGAGGCGGCGAAGAACGACGCCAGCATGGTAATGCCCAGCGCCGTACCGCCGCGCCCCTGCAAAGTCATCGGGTAGCCGTCGATACAGGTCACTGCGTGCGGGGGATGGCACGGCAGATTGAGCAGAATCGCACCGATGGCACCGCCATATTGCGATCCGTAGAAAATCCCCGCCAGCATCAGCACTGCCGGTACCGGCGCCATGGTGTACGTCAGCGGCAGCAGCATCGAGATCGCCGACAGCGCGCCCATCCCCGGCAACACGCCAATCAGATTGCCGACCAGCACACCGATAAAGCACCAGAGTAGATTGGCCGGCAGCAATGCGACGGCAAAGCCATGCGACAGATCGGCAAGCGAATGTCCGATCATTCTACCCCCAACGGAACAGAGGCATCTGCAGGCCCAGCATCCACCAGAATACCCCGACCGAGACCGTCGTCATCACGAGGCCCAGAAGAACTGCATCGCGCCACGAATTGCTGCGATCTCCCAGCGCGGCAATCGCCACCACCGCAAAACTCGCAGGCATCAGCCCGCCATAGCGGCCGACGACGATGAAGGCGACGATGCCGGCCAGGATCGCCAGCCAGCCGCGCGGATCAACACCGCCACCCTCGGTTACGATCGGCGGCATCGACGTGGTTGACGCGCCTGGAAAGATCGCCACCAACCCGCCGCAAAAGACCAAAATTACCCCCAAGGCGGCTGGGAAGAAGCCCGGCCCCATCACCGCCAATGTGCCAAGGCGATAGCGCGCAGCAATCGCCGTCACAGTGAGGCCCAGCGCAATCATCAAGGCTCCGCCGATCCGTTCGCGGACCGGATGGGGCATGTCGTGCCCCATGGCTACTCGATCCGGATATGATTGGCCTTGGCGACACCGGCCCAAAGCGCGATCTGCTTGTCGAGGAACGCCCCAAACGCAGCCGGGGTGCTTCCTACCGGCTCGGTGCCCGCCGCCTCCAGCTTGCCGGCAATGGCGGGCGACTTGATCGCCGCCACGGATCTGGCGTTCAGCGCCGCGATGACCGGTGCCGGCGTGCCATGCGGAGCGACCAGCCCGTACCATTGCTGGACGTTGAAATTCTTATAGCCCAGTTCGGCAAAGGTCGGCACGTTGGGGGCGATAGACAGGCGCTTCTGGGAAGTGATGGCAAGCGCCCGCAGCTTGCCCGCCTTCAATGCCGAACCGCCGGCCTGCAGGCTGATGAAAATCCCGTCGACGTGCCCGCCCATGACATCTGACAGAGCCGGTCCCGCACCGGTATAGGGCACGTGCAGCAGCTTTACGCCGGCTGCCGCAGCCAATAATTCGATCGCCAGATGCTGGAGTCCGCCGGCACCATTGGAGGCGAAGCTGATCGTATTCGGCTTGGTCTTTGCCTCCGCCATCAAGGCGGCCAGCGTCGGTGCTTTGACCGCCGGGCCGACCGCGAGCACGAAAGGCTGAACCGCGAGCAGCGAGATCGGATCGAAATCCTTCCTGGGATCATAGGGCAGATGGGCAAACACCGCCGGATCGATGGCCAGCGTATCGGCAATCGCCATCAGGAACGTGTAGCCGTCAGCCCTTGCATGCGCCGCATAGGCGGTGCCGATCGCGCCCGAGGCGCCGCCTTTGTTTTCCACGATCACCGATTGACTGAAGCTATGACCCATCGCATCGGCCACCATGCGGCCGATCAGATCGGCGGAACCGCCGGGCGGATATGGCACCACCAGACGCATCGGGCGGGTCGGAAAGGCGGCGGCCTGCGCCAATCCAGGCGTCGAAAGCGCTGTTGCGGCGCCGACAGCCAGCGGCATGAGAGAACGGCGGGTGATGTTCATGATTTCCTCCTTGGCGAGATGTTGCCGGCGCGCGGAACGCCGGATGCCCCCGGTCAGGGCCGCTCGATCACTGCCCCCTGGCGGCGCAGCGTCTCCTGCACTGCCGCAATCGGCAGCCCAGCCGGCACGCCATCCGAAGCAGCGGCAAGCGCGGCCATGGTGCCGGCAGCGTGACCGGTCGCCATGCAGACCGGCTGACCGCGCGCCGATCCCGCGGCTTCATGGGTGGCCGATAGCGAACGGCCAGCCACCAGCAGATTATCGACACCGATCGGCATTAGGCAGCGTGCGGGAATGCCGTAGGAGCGCAGGATCTTCGACAGATCGGTACCGCCGCCGCCCGGTATCTCGGCGCCGGTCGCAGCCGCGGTGCTGACTTCGTGGACATCCAGCGGATAGGCGCCGCGCGCCACCTGATCGGGAAAATTCCGGCCGGATTTCACGTCCTCGGCGGTCAGGACATAGGCACCGCGAACCCGGCGGGTTTCGCGCACGCCAACCTGGAACGGGCTGGCGACGACATAGCAATGCTCGAAGCCCGGCACGTAGCGGCGCAGAAAGCGCACGCCTTCGGCCATCTGGCGCTGGGTTTCGATCTCTGCCCGCGTCAGATCATCCGGGTCGGTTCCGTCGATGCCGTGCACGCGGGTGATATTGATCGTCACCTCCGGCCGGTCGGGCATCGGATTGAAGCCCATATCCTCACGCGGAATGGAATAATCGCCGGCCGCCCGCGCCTTGGCGATCAGGGCGCGAAAACCGGCCACGCCGACGCCGGGGCGAGCACGGAACTTCGCCACGCTGTATTCATCGCCGTTATAACCGGGCGGCGTCTCGAAATCCTCGGGATGCGTTTCGAGATAGGCCCAGGTACGCTCCAGATCGGCGCCGCCGACCCGGAAAATGGAGGAAACCGGCTGGTGAAGCCCGTCCTTCTCCCGTCCGCGGACATGCTCCGCCCCGGCGGCGGCAGCAAGATCGGCATCGCCCGTACAATCGACGAAAACGCGCGCCGGAATGACTTCCAGTCCCGCCTTATTGGCCACGCGCACGGCCTGGATACGGCCACGATCGGTCATGGTATCAACGAAATAGCTGTGCAGCAGCATGTCCATGCCGCTATCGCGCGCCATGTCGAGCAGGGCGATTTTCACGGCCTCCGGGTCCTGCCCCATGATCGAGCCATGGCGAGGATGCTCCGTCACCTCCGTCACGCCACCCGAGTGACGGGCGATCGACAGCAGCTCCGCACCGATGCCACCGAGCGCCGGCCGGCCTTCGGCATCGTTGACGCCTTTGAGCGACATACCGAGCGTCAGAACACCGCCGAGATTGCCATATTGCTCGACCAAAAGGGTCTGCGCCCCGGTGCGGGCAGCGGCGATGGCCGCGATGACCCCTGCAGTGCCGCCACCGGCAACCACCACGTCATATTGCTTGCGAAGCCGCACGCTGGCCCCTTTCCCGATCCGCTTCCGCGCGCCATGGTTTCGGCGCGTTGCCAATCAAGCCAGATTAGAGTTGTCCTGTTGTTATGACAAGTGCCGAGCAATTTTTCCCCGCGAACGGATTGCCGCTGTACCGCCAGGTGGCGGAAAAGCTGATGGCGGAGATCGTCGCCGGGGCGTTTCCGCCCGACAGCGCGCTGCCGACCGAGCATGCGCTCTGCGCCAGGTTCGGCGTCAGCCGCATCACCGTGCGCAAGGCGCTGGATGAGTTGACAGCCCGCCATCTGGTGCAACGTCGCCAGGGGATCGGAAATTTCGTGAGGGAGAAGCCACGCGATGCCTGGTCGGCGACCTTGACGGGCGTGCTGGAGGAAGTGCTGACACCGAGCGATCTGCATCTCCGCCATGAGGGCGATCGCATTCCGCCGGCGGAATTGCTCGACTTCGCAAAACTGGCGCCACGCACCCGACTGCACTGCTATGAAGGGGTGAATTATGTCGCCGCCAGCGGCGCGCCGGTGGTGCACGTGACCTATTATTTCCCCGATTGGGTGGCGGCGCGCCTCAACGCTGCATCGCTGACCGCGCCCATTCCCGTCAGCGCTGTGGTTCAGCAACGTACCGGCACGCTGCTCGACCACGCCGATCAGATCATGGTGCCCGCCGTCGCACCGCCGCGCATCGCCAAACGTCTGAAGATCGAAACCGGCACGCCGGTGCTACGGGCGATCCGGGTCTACTACGACACGCAGGGTCGCCTGCTGGAAATTCTCGACGCGACCTATCACCCGACGCATTACCGCTTCACAGCGCATCTGACGCCGCGTCGCACGGGATGATCAACCCCGCCTGCGCCGATCCAGCACATCCCGTAGCCCGTCGCCCATCAGATTGAAGCCCAGCACCACAAGAAAAATCGCAAGCCCGGGGAAAATCGCGAGCCACGGCGCCTGTGTCAAAAACTGTTGGGCGGCATTCAGCATCGAGCCCCAGGAGGGCTGCGGCGGCTGCTCCCCCAGGCCGAGAAACGACAAGGATGCCTCGGCGATGATCGCGGTGGCAACCGACAGCGTGCCCTGCACCAGAACCGGGGCGACGATGTTCGGCACCACATGGCGCAGCGCGGTGCGCCAGGGCGGATTGCCGACGGCAATCGCCGCCTCGATGAAATCCTGGGTTTTCACATCCATCGTGGCGGCACGCGCGACACGCATGAAGACCGGGGCGGAACTGATGCCGATCGCGATCATTGCGTTGCGCAGATTGGGTCCCAGAAAAGCCGCCAGCGCGATGGCCAGGATCAGGAACGGAATGGCCAGCATGGCATCGACGATGCGCGACAGGATCGCATCCGTGCGCCCGCCCGCGAAACCGGCCAGCACGCCGGCCGGCACGCCGATCGCCGCCGCGATCAGCACCGCAACCACGCCGGCCGCCAGGCTGGCGCGTGCGCCCCAAATCACGCGCGACATCTCATCGCGGCCGATCTCGTCGGTGCCCATCCAATGCGCAAGGCTGGGGCCGATGCGGATCGCATTCCAATCGGTTGCGATCGGCGAGTAGGGCGCGATCAGCGGTGCGGCCAGCGCGGTGACAATGAAGACCACGATCAGCACCAGCCCGAGCATGCCGGTGCGATGGCGCAGGAAACGCCGCAGCCCGATGCGAAACGGGCTGTGCGCGGCAGGGGGGGATTGGGCGATGCTGGCACTCATCCGCCGCGCAGCCTCGGGTTAATGACGGCGTAGAGAATATCGGTCGCCAGATTGATCAGAATATAGAGCAGCCCGGTCACCAGCACGACGCCCTGGATCACCGGATAGTCGCGGTTGAACACCGCATCGACCACCAGCTTGCCGATGCCCGGCACATCGAAAACCTGCTCGGTCAGCACCGCGCCGGAAAGCAGCGTGCCCAGTTGCAGCCCGCCCAGCGTCACCACCGGGATCAGCGCGTTGCGCAACGCATGGCGGATCACCACGCGCTGTTCCGTCAGCCCTTTGGCCCGCGCGGTGCGGACATAATCCTGCGACAGCGCCGTCAGCATGGCGCTGCGGGTATGGCGCATCAGGATCGCCGCGATCGCGTTGCCCAGCACGAAAGACGGCATGATGGTGGTGGCCAGCGAGCGCAGCGGATCCTGGGTCAGCGGCACATAGCCCGAAGGCGGCAGCCAACCGAGATCGACCGAGACCAGCAGGATCAGCACGATGCCCAGCCAGAACGTGGGAATGGACAGGCCAAATAAGCCGATCGCATTGGCCGCCCAATCCCAGGCCGTGCCCTGCTTGACGGCGGATACCACCCCCGCCGGCACGCCGATCGCCACGGCGAAAAAGAACGCCATGGCCGCGAGTTGCAGGGTCACTGGCAGTTTCTGCGCGATCAGCACCAGCACCGGAGAGGTCAGCCGCCAGCTATAGCCGAGATTGCCCTGCAGAACCTCGTCCAGCCAGTGCAGATACTGCCACCATACCGGCTGATCGAGCATCATCTGCGCGCGGATCTGGGCGACCACGTGCGGATCGCCCGCCGCTTCGCCAGCCATCATCACCGCCGGATCGCCCGGCATCAGATGCTGCAGGGCGAAGACGATGATGGTGACCAGCAGGATCGTCGGCACCAGATGCAGCAGGCGGGCGCCGATCGGAGCTTGCATCGCGGCCGGATCCTATTTCGCGAAATGCATGCCCTGCACCCGGATGATCCCGTCCGGCACCTGCTTGAAGCCGAGCAGCGATTTCTTCAGCCCGACAATGTTCTTGGGCGACCAGAGATAGCTGACCGGCATGTCTTGCTGTTCGATCTTCCAGATCTTGGCGTAGATCGCCACACGTTCCGGCACGGTCTGGGCGATACGCGCCTGATCGAGCAGCTTGTCCACTTCCGGATTGCTGTAATGGCCGTAATTGAAGCCATAGCCGCTATGCAGGAAGGAATACATGTTGCCGTCGGCATCTGCCCGGCCCGACCACTGGATCATGTAAGCCTGGAAATGCCCGGCCCGCGCGGCGGCGAGGGAGGAGGCGAATTCCGTCGCCTGGATCTTCACGTTGAAGCCGGCCGGCTGCACCATCGCCTGGATCACCTGCGCGGCCTGCAGGATATCGGGGCTGTTCGAGACCATCAGCGTGACATCGATCGGCGGCTTGATGCCGGAGGCCGCCACCAGCTTCTTGGCGGCGGCGATATCGCGCTTGGTCGGCTGCACCGAGGGGACGAAGAATTTCGACGAAGGCGGATTGGCCTGGCCGATCGGCGTGTAAAGCCCGTTGAACACCACATGGATCAGCGCATTGCGGTCGATCGACAGATCGAAGGCGCGACGCAGATCGGCACTTTCGCCGATCGGCGATTTCGCCTCCGGTCCGTTGCCGACATTGAAGGTGATGCCGTAATTGGCGAGCGAGGTATCCATCGCAATGCGCAGCTTGGGGTCCTTCTCGACCGCCGCGACATCGGTCGGCACCACGTATTCCGCCATATCCAGGGCGCCGGCCTGGAGATTGGCCAGCGTCACCGCGGAATTGACGATCGGGATATATTCCAGCCGGTCGAAATGGATCGCCTTGGCGTTCCAGTAGCGCTTGAACCGTTCCAGCACGATCTTCTGCTGGGGAATGCGCTGCACGAAGCGGAACGGACCGGCGCAGACCGGGTGCAGGCCAAATTTATCGCCCTCCTGCTCCGCCGCCTTGGGCGCCAGCACGATGCCGGGCCGCCCGGCAAGCTGCGCCAGGAAGGCCGAATTCGGCTGCTTCAGGACGATTTCCAAGGTCAGTGGATCGATCACGTTCATCGCGGCGATGTCGTTGATCTGGCCCTTGCGCAGGCTGCGCGGCATGGTCAGGTCGCGGTTCAGCGTATACTTGACCGAGTCCGCATCCATCTTCTCGCCATCCTGAAACAGCACGCCGGCGCGCAGATGCAGGATCAGATGGGTGGGGTCCTTCCAGCTATAGCTGGTAGCAAGCTGCGGCACGATGTCCAGTTTCGGGTCGTAATCGAACAGCTTGTCGCACATCCCGGCATAGACGATGCGCCCGACATAGCTGCCCGATAAAGTCGGGTCGAGGATGTCCGGGTCCTCTCGCAAGCCGATGCGTAGCGTGGTCGGCCCGGCAGCAAGGGCCGGCGCCGGCGCCAGTGTCGGGGCAACGAAACCGAGCAGCATCGCAGCTGCAAACACCATCGCGCGCATCGCGTGCGTTCTCCTGGAGAAAATCGGATGATTCGTTTCGGGGGCGTGGACGTGTTGCGATTGTAAGACGATCCCCGAGATATCCGCAAGCCGGGGTTGCGCCCCACGCGTATCGCAGCCGACGCTTGACGGGGTGGCCCGCGCCCCGACTAAATCGGGGATGGATCCATTATTGCAGATTTCCGGCCTGCGCACCGCGTTCCCCGGGGAAAACGGGGGCGAACTCGCCGTGGTCGATGGCGTCGATCTCAGCCTTGCGCGCGGGCAGACCATCGGCATCGTCGGCGAATCGGGCAGCGGCAAGTCGATGCTGTCGCTGTCGGTGATGGGGCTGGTGCCGCCGCCCGGACGGATCGCGGCCGGAGAAATACGCTTCGACGGCCAGGAGCTGACGCGCCTGCCCCGCCCGGCGATGCGCGCTTTGCGTGGACGGCGCATCGCCATGATCTTTCAGGAGCCGATGACCAGCCTCAATCCCGCACACACGATCGGCGCGCAGATCATCGAGGCGATCGCCGCCCATGAACGCGCGACCGCCCCCGATGCGCTGCGCCGGCGCGCCATCGCAGCCCTGGAACGGGTGCGCATTCCCGATCCGGCCCGGCGCATCGACGATTACCCGCATCAGCTTTCCGGCGGGCAGCGCCAGCGGGTGATGATCGCCATGGCACTGTCGTGCAATCCCGATCTGCTGATCGCCGACGAGCCGACCACTGCGCTGGATGTCACGGTGCAGGCCGAAATCCTGACGTTGCTCAAGACGCTGCAACGCGAAACCGGCATGGCGATGATGCTGATCAGCCACGATCTCGGCGTGGTCACCGACATGGCCGATACGGTGGCGGTGATGTATGCCGGGCAGGTGGTGGAGCGGGCGCCGGCGGCGACACTGTTCACCATGGCCGAACACCCCTACACGCTGGGCCTGATCGCCAGCGCGCCGCGCGGCGGTGCGGCCAGGGAGCGCCTGCTGGCGATCGAGGGCAGCGTGCCCGCGCCTTCGGCCATGCCGGCAGGCTGCCGCTTCCATCCCCGCTGCGCCCTAGCCGAACCTGCCTGCATCGCGGCGGCACCGGCAATGCGCGCCTTCGGGCCCGAGCAAGCCGCGCGCTGCCGGCGCGCACCGATCGAAAGCATTGCCGCATGAGCCCGCGTCCGTTGCTGGAGGTGGAGCATCTTTCGCGCCGCTTCGCCATTCGCCGCGGCCTGGTGTTCGCCCGCAAAATGGGAGAAGTGGCAGCAGTCGACGACATCTCCTTCACCCTGGCGCGCGGGGAGACGCTGGGCATCGTGGGGGAATCGGGCTCCGGCAAATCGACCACGGCGCGGCTGGTGCTGCGCCTGCTCGACCCCAGTGGCGGGCGCATCCATTTCGACGGCACCGATATCACCGATCTGTCCGGCGTGGCGCTGCGGCGGTTTCGCCGGCGCATGCAGATCGTGTTCCAGGACCCGTTCGCCTCGCTCGATCCGCGTCAGAATGTGGGCGAGATCATCGCCGAGCCGCTGCGTCTGCACCGGCCCGGCAGCGAGGCCGGATATCGCGCGCGGGTTGCCGAATTGCTGGCGCTGGTGGGCCTCGCCCCCGAACAGGCGCGGCGCTATCCGCATGAATTCTCCGGCGGACAGCGCCAGCGCATCGGCATTGCCCGCGCGCTCGCCGCCGAGCCGGAGCTGATCGTCTGCGACGAGCCGGTTTCGGCACTCGATGTCTCGATCCAGGCGCAGGTGCTGAATCTGCTGCGCGATCTGCAGCAGCGCCTCGGTCTGTCCTATCTGTTCATCACCCATGATCTGGCGGTGGTACGCCATGTCGCGCACCGCGTGGCAGTGATGCGGCGCGGCAAGATCGTGGAAATGGATGAGACCGAGGCGTTGTTCGCCGCACCCCGCGACGAGTACACGCGCCATTTGCTGGCCGCCATGCCGGCCGTGGCACCCGGCGGCAAGGTGGTGGAGCGGCTGGCGGTGCTGGCCAGGGGTTAAGGCGTCTCCTCTTTCCCGCTCGCCATCGCGCGGATCATCGCCTCCAGCACCCGCATCGCGCGCACCCCGTCAGCGATCTCCGGCGCGTCGGAAGCCTCGCCTTTGACGCGCGCGACGAAAGCCGCCAGCAGGGCGTGATAGCCCTTGTGATCCTCATTCGCCGCCGCTGTCAGGTTCGGCTCCCACACCAGCGTGTCGGACGCGGGGTCGAGCGTCGCCGCCGGATCGGCTGCCTTGAAGATGGGGGAACGGAAATGGCGCACCTCGTGCACGTTGCGCATTTCCACACGCTGATGATCGCCCATCACCTGCCACCATTCCATCGGCGTGCCGCGCGATTGATGCGTGCCCATCACCACGGTGGCGAGCGCGCCGGAGGCGAAGCCGAAACCCGCATGCAACAGCAGCTTGCCCGGCTCCATCTCGTGTTTGCGGACCGTGACCGATGCCACCGCCTCCCCCATCAGCCAGGGCACCAGATCCATCGCGTGCACGCAGTGATGCAGCAGAAACCCGGTATAATCCGGATTGCCGACGAAATAGGTCGGCGCGGTCATGTATTCGCCCAGCAGGCTGGCCTTCGCCCCGAAGCCCGGCGCGTGCAGGATGTTGCCAGCGATCCGGTTGGCGGTGGAGTAGCGCTTCATGAAACCGACCACGCAGGGCTTGCCCGTGCGCGCCGCCGTTTCAGCCAGGATCGCGGCCTCCCGCGCCGTCGGTGCGGGCGGCTTTTCCATGAACACCGCCAAGCCTCGTTCCAGCGCCATCGCACCGAAGCGCGCATGCTGGGCCGGGCCCATCGCCATGCCGATCGCATCCAGCCCGGGATGATCCAGCAGCGCCGCCGCATCGGTGAACCGATCGCTCACGCCGTAGCGATCGCCGATCATGGCCAGACGCGCCGGATCGGTATCGGCGATCGCCGCCAGCCGCACCGGCAGGCGCACGAGTTGCGGCAGCAGCATTTCCCCCGCATGGGTGCCGCAGCCCAGCCAACCGATGCGCATCATCGCCGCCCCGCCGCGTGCAGGGCGCCGCGCAGCAGATCGCCGCTGCGCCGCAGATCGATATCCTCGTCGATGCTGGGCGGTTTCCACTGCGCCAAAGGCACGGACAGGCGATGATCGGTGCGCCGGAACGGTTCCAGCGTGATCGGCCCGGCATAGCCGATTTCGACCAAGGTGCGGCTGATCGCGCCCCAATCCAGATGCCCGGTACCCAGAAAGCCGCGATGATTCTCGTTCGCCTGGAAATGCACCAGATGCGGCGCGGCATGGCGGATGGCAAGCGGCAGGTCATCCTCCTCCATGTTCATGTGAAACGTATCCAGCATCAGCTTCACCCCGGCATGGTCGACGCGCGCCACCAGATCGCAGCCTTGCCGCGCGGTGTTGCAGAAATCCGTCTCGAAGCGATTGAGCGGTTCGACCGCCAGCGCCACGCCATGATCGGCGGCATAGGGCGCGGCTTCCTTCAGCCCATCGACGACACGCGCGATGCGCATTTCGCGCGCTGCATCGTCGAAGGGGCGCGGCGGCCGGCCGGCGAAAACCAGCGGCGTGCCATAAAGCGGGCCGCCGACGATGCGCGCGCCGCATGCCTTGGCGACATCGACGCAGCGGCGCAGATAGGCAATGCCTGCCTTGCGCGCCGCTTCCTCGTCGGACGCCAGATCGCGTTCGACATTCACCCGCGCCGCCAGCACCAGGAACAGCCCGGCATCGCGTGCCGCAGCCCCGGCTTCGGCGGGATCGACCTCCCCTTCCTCAGGCACCAGCAATTCGCAGAAATCCATGCCGGCGGCCTTCATCCGGGCGAATAGCGGAAAATGCGCCGCCGTGAAGGGCCGGCAATAGGTCATCGATATCACGCCGATAGGCGGCAAACTGCCCTTGTTCATCCTTTGACGGCTCCTCCGGTCAGTCCGCCCACCAGGCGGCGTTGTGCGAACAGGAACAGGATGACCGCCGGCAACGCCACCAGCGTGCCGCCCGCCATCAACAATCCCCATTGGATCTGGTTTTCGCCGATGAACATCTGCAACGCGACAGTGACGGTGCGCACATTGCGCCCGGCGAGCATCAGCGCAAACAGATATTCATTCCACGAAGCGATGAAGAGATAGATCGCGACTGCAATCACCCCCGGCATGGCCAACGGCAGGATGATCAGGCGCAGTATCTGCAACCGCGTCGCCCCGTCGATCATCGCCGCCTGATCGAGATCGGGCGGAATGCCATCGACATAGGAGGTCAGCAGCCATACCGCGAAAGGCAGGGTGAAGGTTGCATGCCCGGCGATCAGGGCAAAATACGTGTCCAAGAGATGCAATTGCCGAAACAGCACGAATAGCGGCAGGATCAGCATGACCACCGGGAACATGTTGATCACCAGGAACTGGATGCGCAGCGCCTGCCTGCCGCGAAAGCGGAAGCGCGAAAACGCATAGGCCGCCGGCAGAGCCAGCAGCAGCCCCAGCGTCACCGCGCCGGTCGCCACGATCAGGCTGTCACGCAGGTTCTGCAGAAAGGAAGTGCGGCGCAGCAGCTCGATATAATGGGCAAGCGTCAGCACATTGGGCAGCAGGGCGATCGGCGCGCTGTCCATCTCCGCATTCGGGCGCAAGGAGGACAGCACCATCCACAGAAACGGAAACAATGCGAAGATCAGCACCAGGATCGCCGGCAGTTCCGTTCCCAGCAGGCGGAAGACGCGCTTTTTCATGCGAATTCCTCGCGCGCTCGCCACACCCGCAGCACCACCACCCCCAGCAGCAGCAGCGTCAGGATCACCGCCAGCGCCGAACCCTGGCCGTAATCGCCGCCCGACCAGGCCGTCAGAAACGCGTGCAGCGGCAAGGTCTGCGTCGCCGTGCCCGGCCCGCCATTGGTCATCACCAGGATCAGATCGAGCGAATTCGCCACCCAGATCATGCGCAGCAGCAGGGAGGTGGAAATCACCGAAGCCAGCCCCGGCAGGGTGACATGGATGAATTTATGCAGCGGGCTGGCACCATCGATCGATGCCGCCTCGTACAGCTCCGCCGGGATCGCCTGCAACCCGGCCAGCAGCGTCACCGCGAAGAAGGGGAAGCCCTGCCAGATCAATGCCAGCACCACGGCGGCGAAGGCGGTGTTCGGCTGGGCCAGCCACGGCACCGGATGGGCCAGCAAGCCGAACCGCATGCCGAGATCGTTCAGCACGCCGAGATTGAAATCGAGCATCCAGGTCCAGATCAGCCCGATGATCACGCTGGGCAGCGCCCAGGGCACCACAATCAGGGCGCGCGCGATGCCACGCCAGGCAAAACTGCGATTGAGCAGCAGCGCCGTGCCCAATCCCAGCAGAAATTGCAGCGATACGGCGCTGACCACCCAGAGGATCGAGTTCCACAGGCTGGACCAGAACACCGGGTCCTGCAGCGATGCGACGTAATTGGCAAGACCGACGAAGGGCTGGTGCTGCGGCTCGAACAACACGACGTGGTGAAACGACATCCACACCGATTGCAGCACCGGCAGCAGCACCAGCAGCCCCGTGGCCGCCAGCGCCGGGGCCAGGAACAGCCACGGCGCCAGGGCTTCGCGCCTCATCCGAAGTAGAGCTTCTCGAAGGCGCGCATCATCGCATCCGGGCTTATTTCTCCCAGCAGCGCCTTCTGCGTGTTCTGCGGCCAGACTGTACGGGTGAAATCGGCGGTCTGCGGCACGGAAGGCAGCACATGGGCATAGGGCAGCGAGGCGGTGGTCGCCTCGATGAAGCGCTTGGGCTGCACGTCCCAGCTCTTGGCACCCGAGATCGTCACCGTCACCTGGCCGGATAATTTGTTGAAGGCGACATTCGGCTCGGCCGTGGAAAGATAGGAAATCCACTTCCACGCCGCTTCCGGGTTCTTGCTGGCGGAGAACACCGCGCTCGATCCGTCGCCATAGGTGGCCCAGCCCTCGCCGGTCGGCCCGCGCGGTACCGGCACGGCAGTGATGCGATCGCCGAGTGCCGCGGCCAGTTCGTTGGCCGAACCGATATGATGGATCGTCATGCCGGTCCGCCCGGCCTTCATATTGGCGATGGTCTGCACGAACCCGTCGGTCGGCGCCGAAGGCGGGCAGACTTTCTGGGTGCGGAACAGATCGATGAACCAGCGATTGGCCTTGAACGCCGCCGGGGTCACCAGCCCGCCCTTGGTCATGCTGGCGCCGCCGGCCAGCACGAAGGTGCACCAGAAATCATGCCCACCCGGCCCGCCGCGCAGACCAAAGCCCCAGTGATCGCCGCCGGTCATCGCCTTGGCCGCCGTCAGGAACTGGCCGAAATTGGTGGGCAGCGGCAGCTTCGCCTTGTCCATCCAGTCCTGACGGACATAGAGATACAGGATCACGTATTGCAGCGGGATGTAATATTGCTTGCCGTTGGGCGCGCGGTGCAGCTTCCACAGATCCTCGGAAATATCGGCCCGCCCGTCCCAGGCGGCGATCTCCTTGTCCAGTGGACGCAGCGCCTGCATGTCGATCAGACGCGGCATGTTCTCGAACTTCACCATCGCCGTATCCGGCCCGTTGCCGGCGATCAGCGCGGTGTAAAGCCGCGTATCGTAATCGCCGCCGCCGCCCCAGGGGATGCTTTCCGCCTGGATTTTGATATCCGGATTCTTCTTTTCGAAATCGGCGATCAGCGCGGCCGGCGTCGCCTTGGGATCGTCGAAATGGTACCACCAGCGCACCGTCACGGGACGCGCGGCATGGGCGCGCGAAAGCGGCACCGCGGCCAGCGGAACCGAGGCTGCGGCGGCAGAGCCGGCCAGGAATGAGCGACGTTTCATGGTTGGTTTTCCTCCCGTTTTTTGCTTCAGCTTGTCCGAAGAATTTCCGCAGCGATCAGCGCGATGGCCATGCGTGCCGGCGCCAGCCGGGCCGACATCTGCAGAAACCCGTGCACCACGCCCGGCACCACATCCAGGCGGAACGAAACGCCCTGCGCGGCCAGACGCGCGGCCAGCATCAGACTGTCATCGCGCAGCGGATCAAGGCCCGCGGCCAGCACATGGGTGCGCGGCAATCCCGCCAGCCCGGCATGCAGCGGCGCGGCGCGCGCATCCTCGGCGGCGCCCAGCCAGTTGCGCCAATACCATTGCATCCGCGCGGTGGAGAGGCCAAAGCGCCCATCGCCGCATTGGCGGTGGCTTTCGGTGTCAAAGATTGGCGCGAAACAGCCATAAAGCAGGGACAGCATCGCGATCGGGCGCGCCGGCCGGCCACATGCCGCGGCGAGCGCGATATTCGCCCCGGCCGAATCGCCACACAGCGATAATGGCCCGTCTGCCTCGGCCAGCCCATCGAGACCGGCAATCACCGCCAGCACATCCTCGATCGCGGCGGGGCAGGGATGTTCCGGCGCCAGGCGATATTCCGCCACCAGCACCGCCTGGCCGGTTGCCTCGGCGAGCAGGCGGGCGAAACGGTCATGCGTCTCGGCGCTGCCGAAGGTCCAGCCACCGCCATGCAAGAACAGGATCAACCCCGGCACCCGACTGGCCGGCAGCAGCAGGCGGCAGGCAATTCCTCCCAGCGTGACGGCGCGCGCCGTCGCGGGCGGTTCGGGCTGGTTCCATTGCGCGGCATTCGCGGCGAAGGCGGCCCGCGCCTCGGCGCTGGGCAAGGCCTGCAGATCGATGGCGGGCGCGCCGGCCAGATCGCGCAGAATGACCGCCATCTCCGGGTGTGGCGAAAGGCTCATGCCACCGCGCTTCCCGCCTGATGGCTTTCGACCATCGTATCCAGATGGATACCCAGCTCACGGGCCAGCGCCGCGCCGTCGCGCGCTTCCAGCGCCACCAGGATCGGCGCGTGACGATGCGCGGTCACGGCCAGCGGGCGCTGGTGCCAGGGCGCCCATAATTTGAAGCGCTGGGTGTGCAGGATGCAGCGCGCGAGGATCGGCGCCATCGCATCCAGGCCGGAGATGCGAAACAAAGCGAGATGGAAGGCGATATCCTGCTCCACCACCGCCCACAGATCGCCTTCGGCGGCCGCGGCGGCCATGTCGGCGGCCTGCTCCATCAGCCGGGCAATGTCGCCGCCGCCAACCCGGCGGGCGATGCGGCGGGCGGCGCGCACCTCGATCCGCCGGCGCAGGTCGAGAATTTCAGTGGCGGTGTCGGCATCGAGATCGGTCACGGCCGTGCCCTGGCGACCGGCGCGGCGGACCAGCCCCTCGGCATCCAGCCGCAGCAGCGCCTCGCGCACGGCGGCCTGGCTGCAGGCCAGCTCGGTGGCCAGCCCGAGCTCGGTCAACACGCTGCCGGGTGCCGTTTCATTCAGCACGATGCGGCGGCGCAGCTCCGACAGGACGGTACGGCCTGGTGGCTTCCGGGCGGCCATCTTGGACGCGGTTCCTCGTTATATTATCGATATCCTGTGACTTGAATAGCGAAGCCTCGCAGCCCGCGCAAGCCTGTGGCGCCGCTTTTTGCGGCAGATGTCACTCCCCGGATATCTCCACCCGGTCACGCCCGCCGGCCTTGGCGCGATACAGGGCGCGATCGGCCGCTTCCAGCAAGGCGGCGATCGCCGCGTCACCCCGACCTTCGGGCGCAAGAGCGGCAATGCCGAAGCTTGCCGTCACGCGCAATGACCCCGCCTCGGTCTCCACCACCGTCCTGCTGATCCGCCGACGCAGCCGTTCGGCCAGCGCGGCGGCACCCTCGCCGTCGGTTTCGGTCAGCAGCAGGGCAAATTCCTCTCCGCCCAGCCGACCCGCTATGTCGGCGGCGCGTATTACCGTCCTGCATTGCCCGGCCACCGCGCACAGCAAACGATCGCCGGCCGGATGGCCATAACGATCATTGATCGCCTTGAAATGGTCGATATCCAGCATCACGCAGGACAGGGGATGGCCGTAGCGGCGTGTCTGTTCCAGCGCCCGCCGCGCCTCCTGGAAAAAGCCGCGCCTTGTCTGAAGCCCGGTCAGACTGTCGGTGATCGCCATGCGCCGCAACTCCAGCGCATCCACCACCAGGCGGGCGAGATCCTGCAGCATCGCCACTTGTTCGGCGCTGACCTCCCTCGGCATGGCATCGGCGGCGCATAGCGTGCCGATATGGAACCCGTCCGGCGTGCGCAACGGCACACCGAGATAGAAGCGGATGCCAGGCTCGCCCTGCACCATCGGGTTATGCGCGAATCGCCGATCCTCGGTCGCATCCGCCACGATCAGGGGAATATCGCGCTCGATCGCATGGGTGCAGAAAGAGATGTCTCGTGGCAGGCTGCCGCCGGGAAAGCCGATCGCCGCCTTGCTCCATTGCCGGTCGCGGTCGATCAGGTTGACTGCGACGATCGGCGCCTGCACCACGGCCTGGGCGAGGCGGGCGATCCGCTCGAAATTCTCCTCCTGCGGCGTATCGAGCACGTCGTAGCGATGCAGCGCGGCGATGCGCTGCTCTTCCAACGAGATCGGCGGCGTCATTCCCGGAACCCCCTTGCTTCCCGCCATCCTGCCCGATTGGGCGCGCGCGGCAACGCGCATGCGCGCAGGCGGACAAGGTTCCGGCGATCACATCGCGTTGAGGATGGGCGCAAGGCGTGAAATGATCCTCCGATCGAGGAGCCATCGCATGTCCGACGCCGTCATCGCCCACCTTGCCGCCCAGCGCGATACCATTCTGGAGCGGCTGAAAACGTTGATCCGCATTCCCAGCGTATCCACCGACCCGGCCTTTGCGCCGCATATGCAGGCAGCCCGGGAGTTCCTGCTGAACCGCCTGAAGGAAGCGGGCTTTGCCGATGCGCAATTGCTGGAAGGCGATGGCCAGCCGGCGGTCTATGCCTCCTGGATGGGCGCGCCGGGTAAGCCGACGCTGGTGGTCTATGGCCATTACGACGTGCAGCCGCCCGATCCGCTGGCGCTGTGGCACAGCCCGCCTTTCGAGCCGGCCATCCGCGACGGGAAGCTGTACGGGCGCGGCGCCTCCGACGTGAAGGGTTCCACCGTCATCGCGGTGGAAACGCTGGCGGCGTTTCTCGCTGTGACCGGCGGATGTCCGGTGAATGTGCGGGTGTTCTTGGAGGGCGAGGAGGAATGCGGCAGCCCGGGCCTGCGCAGCATCGTCACCCGCCATCGCGAGAAACTTCAGGCCGATGCGCTGCTGTCCGCCGATGGCGGGCGGGCCAGCACGAGCGTTCCCACGGTCGGCGTCGGCAGCCGCGGCATCGCGGCGCTGGAGATGACGCTGCGCACCGCGCCCAAGGACGGGCATTCGGGCCGCTATGGCGGGGCGGTGCGCAATGCACTCCGCGAGATGGCCGCCCTGCTCGCCTCGCTGCACGACGATCAGGGGCGCATTCAGGTCGCGGGCTTCGGCAGCGATGCCCAGCCGATCACCAACACGATGCGCGCCGCCGCCGCCGCCCTGCCCTTCGACGAAGCCCAATGGTACGCCGATTTCGGCGGCCTGCCCTGGGGCGATCCGACCGACAGCGTTGCGGTGCGCCTGACGCTGCGCCCGACCATCGAGATCAACGGCATGTGGGGCGGCTATACCGGGGCCGGCACCAAGACGGTGCTGCCGGCCGAGGCGCATGCCAAGATCACCATGCGCCTGGCCCCCGGCATGGACCCGGCGGCGGCGCAGGCAAGGCTGCGGGCCCATCTGCGCGCCCATGTCGCGCCCGGCGTGCGCCTGGAACTTTCCGAGGATCAGGGCGGCAGCCCAGCCTCGACGCTCGATGAAGGGCATCCGATGCTGCGCGCGGCACTGGCCGTGCTGGAACGCGAACATGGCCAGGCCGCCTATCCGGCACGGGCCGGCGGCACCTTGCCGGTCACTGCGATCTTTGCCGAAATGCTCGGCATGCCGGCCATGAAATTCGGCCTCGCCATGCCGGATGAGGATGTCCACGCCCCGAACGAGTTCTTCCGCCTATCCTCCTTCGATGAGGGGCTGCGTACCTGGCCGCGCCTGTTGAGCGCGCTCGGCGCTTTGTCAGCCGAGGAATTCCGCCGCATCGACCGCGGCTAGCGGGCGCGACCGAGGGCGTCGCGGGCATCATCCGCTCTGGTCCTGCTTTTGCATATCCGTCCGCTTCCGCCTGACCGCAGCCGAAAGGATCCCGCCATGCCCGCATTCGACGGCGCCCGCTTCCTGCACGACCTGAATGATCTGCGCCGGATCGGCGCCTATCGCACCGGGGCGCACCGCCCGACCTATTCGCCCGACGATATGCAGGCGCGGCACTGGCTGATGCAGCGGATGGACGAAATCGGGCTGGAGCCGACGATGGATGGGATCGGCAATGTGCTGGGCCGCCATCCCGGCGCCGGCCCGCATCTGCTGGTAGGCAGCCATATCGAAACGCAGAATCACGCCGGTTGGCTGGATGGCGCACTCGGCGTGGTCGCCGGCCTCGCTTTGGCGCGCGCCGGGCTTGCCGTCGATGTCTGCGCCTTCGCCGATGAGGAAGGGCATTTCGAGGGCGGGTTTCTCGGCAGCCGCTCGATCATCGGCGATCTGACCGAGGCGGAAATCGACCGCTCGCGCAACCGCACCGACGGCACGGCGCTGCGCGATGCGCTGGGCGCGGCAGGGCTTGCGGGAAAGCCGCGTCTGCTTCTGGAACCCGGCCGCTACAAAGGGTTCTTCGAGATGCATATCGAACAGGGAACCCAGTTGGAACGCGCCGGGCTGCGGGCGGGTATCGTCACCGGCATCGTCGCGATCTGGCAGTACCGCATCGTCGTCACCGGCCAGCAGGACCATGCCGGCGGCACCACCATGGCCGAACGCCGCGATGCCGGGCTGAGCGCGGTGCGGTTGCTCGCCGCGATCGACCGGCATTTCCCGATGATCTGCGGCGAACGCTCGGTCTGGACGGCGGGGAAGATCGCGCTTGATCCCGGCGCGCCGTCGATCATTCCCGGCCGCGCCGAGATCCTCTTCCAGTTCCGCGATATCTCGGTCGAGGTGCTGGAGCGGATGGAGGACGGGCTGCGCCGTCTGGTGCAGGAAAGCAACCGCACCGAGCGTTGCACGGCAGAGCTGAGCGTGATCAGCCGATCCCGCCCGGCCTTGGCCGATGCCGCGATGATGGAGGCGCTGGAGACAGCGGCGAACGCCCTGGCGCCGGGGGGATTTCAGCGCATGCCGAGCGGCGCCGGCCATGACGCGCAATATATCGCCCGGGTGATGCCGATGGCGATGCTGTTCACCCCGAGCATCGCCGGCATCAGCCATCATTGGGCGGAGGATACCAAGCCGGAGGATCTGGAACTCTGCTGCCACATCCTGACGGAAGCGGCGCGGCGGTTCCTGGCCGGCTGAACGCGGCTCAGACGGGCGGACCGGCCAGCACGACGGCGACCTTGGCCTCGGCCAGCGCCTCGGCGATCGGCCGGGGCGGCGGGCGATCCGTGACAAGGATATCGAGCGCGGCAAGCGGCGCGATCAGCGCCGGCGCGGAATGGGCGAATTTCGTGTGGTCGGCCAGCAGCACCACCTGATCGGCGATGTCCATCAGGGCCTGCTTGGTCGGACGCTCGGTATCGGTGACGCCGTACAGCCCGCGCGCATCGATCGCCGCGGCGCCCAGGAAGAAGCGGCGGACCCGCAGCCGGGCGGCGGTATCGGCGGCGATCGGGCCGATCATCGCGGCACTGTCGCGCCGCACGTCGCCACCCAGCGCGATGATGCGCGCCCGGCCATGCTCCATCGCCGCCACCAGCGCCGGTACCGAATGGGTGATGATGCTGCCGGAAAACGCGCGGTCGAGATGCGCGAGAATGCAGAGCGCGGTACTGCCGGCATCAATGGCCACGCTGTCATTCTGTTCGATCATCGCGGCACATTGCCTGCCGATCGCATCCTTGGCGGTCCAGTTTCGCGCCTGGCGTTCATGCAGCGTATGGGCGGCGGACAGAATGCGGGTGCTGTGCACGCCGCCATGCGACAGACGCGCCCGCCCATCGGCTGCCAGCACCGCGACGTCGCGCCGCACCGTCATCTCGGACACGCCGACAAGCTGCGCCAGCTCGGCGATGGTGTGAAACCCCGCCGCATCCAGGCGTGCCGCGATCGTGTCCAGACGCAGATGGGCGTTGCGGTATTTCACCTTGGCCGCGACCCGCATTTCCTCTGCCGTCATAACCGCCTTCCGGGGCGCGCCCTTTACAGGGGTCAACGCACATGATAGTCAAATACCAAGTTTGGTAATTTAATACCAAATAAAGGGACCGTCCAGTCGCGTCATCATGCCCCATCACGCTGCCGCCCTGTTCGTCGGATTGGCCGCCTGGGACACGATTGCCCTGGTGCCGCATTTCCCGGAAGCCGATAGCCGGGTGATCGCCGAGTCGGTGGTGGAAGCCGGCGGCGGACCGGCGGCAACGGCCGCCGTGGCCTGCGCCCGGCTGGGCGTGCCCAGCGCTTTCATTGGCGCCATCGGTGACGATCTGCGCGGCGCGCGCATCCGCGACGCGCTGGCCGGCGAAGGCGTCGATGTCTCGGGCCTGGTGCTCTGTCCCGGCGCTGCGTCCACTGCGGCGGTAATCGTCGCCGATCGCGGTCGCGGCACCCGCGCCCTGTGCCCTACCCTGCCGCCACCGCTGACATTGGGGCCGGCGCACGCCGCACGGATCGCTGCCGCGCCGATCGTGCACGTCGATCAGGCAGGCTATGGCCCGGTCATGGCGCTGTCCGCCGCTACGGCAATTTCCGTCGATGCCGGCAATCCCATTCCCGGCCTCGATCCCGCGCGGGTGACGCTGTTCGCGCCGACCGTGCTGCAGTTGCGACGCATGCGGGCAGCGCAGGATATCGCAACGCTGCTGCGCCACATGGAAGGGCCGCGCTGGGAGGTGGCCACCGATGGCGGCAACGGCGCCTTTGTGCGGACCGATGCGGAGCTATGGCATGTTCCGGCCTACATGGCCGCTCCCTGCATTTCCACCCTGGGCGCCGGCGATGTGTTCCATGGTGCGCTGGTGGCTGCCTGGCTGCATGGGCTGCAGGCCCCCGACGCCGCCGCCTATGCCGCGATCGCCGCCGGCCTGTCCTGCCGCGCCATCGACGGGCGCTCGGCCATTCCCGACCACCCGACGGTGCTCGCCGCGCTTGCCACGCATCGGCCCCGCCCGCTCTCCCCGCAGGAGAGTTGAATTCCGATGGACCAGACCGCCGCCAAACCCGATCCCGCCTGCCTCGCCCGCCCCAGCGGCGCCTATGCGATGCTGGCAATCGACCAGCGCGAGGCGCTGCGCAAAATGCTGGCCGATGCCGACAGACGCGCGATCAGCGATGCGGACATGACTGCGTTCAAGCTCGCCGTGGTGCGCGCGCTGTCGCCTTATGCGTCGGCTATTCTGCTCGACCGGGATTTTATCTGGGAACAAGCCGTCACGGCCCAGGCGGTGGCACCTTCCTGCGCATTGATCGCCGCCGCCGACCGGTTCATCGCAAGTGAGTCGGAATTTGTCGCCGACACCGTGATCGACGACGCGGTGGTGCCTGCCGCGGTCCGCGCGCAAGGGGCGGTGGCGCTGAAGCTGTTGGTGCTTTACCGCGCCCAGGAAAGCGCCGAACCGCGCATCGCCATGGTACGCGATTTCGTCCGCCGCTGCCGAGCAGCCGGGCTGGTCAGCATTGTCGAGCCGGTGGCGCGCGGCCCGCGCGATGGCGGCGCCTTCGACCGCGATGCGGGCATTCTGGCGGCCGCGCGGGAATTGGGCGCGCTCGGCGCCGATCTGTACAAAGGCGAGGTACCGCTGCACGGGCGTGGCAGCGAGGCGGCGATGCGCGCCGCCTGCGCGGCGCTGAGCAAGGCCATCGCCTCCCCCTGGGTGGTGCTGTCGACCGGAGTGGAGCCGGATGATTTCCCCCGCGCCGTGCAATTGGCGTGCGCCGAGGGCGCATCGGGCTTTCTCGCCGGACGCGCGGTATGGCGCCCGGTGATCGGACGGCCGGACCGCGAGGCGGCGTTGGCCGGCGATGCCGCCGATCGTCTACGTCGGCTGATCGAGGTCGCCGATCGCGCGGTGGGAGGCTGAGCCATGGCGGCCATCCGCGCCATACGCTTCCCGGCCCTGGGACGGATCGAACTGATCGAACGGGAGGAACCTCCCGCACCGAGCGGGGCAGAGGTGCTGGTCGAATCCGCCTTTCTGGGCATTTGCGGCAGCGATCTGCATGTGCTGCACGGGCGCCATCCTTTCGTCCGCCCGCCGGTGATCACCGGGCATGAATGGGTCGGCCGCGTGCGCAGCGCCGGGCCCGATAGCGGCTTTCGCCCAGGTGAGCCTGTGGTCATCAATCCGCTGGTGACCTGCGGCACGTGCCGAGCCTGCCGCGCCGGGCGGCTCAACCATTGCGAGCAGGCCAAGGTGATGGGCTTTCGCCTGCCCGGCACGGCACAGACCAGGTTTCTGACCGATGCGCGGCAATTGCACCGCATCCCGGCGACCATGGATGAAAGCCTGGCCGCGCTGAGCGAGCCGGTGGCCGTTGGGGTGCATGCGGCGAAGCGCGCGCCCGATTTGGAAACCGTGCTGGTGATCGGCGGTGGCACGATTGGGCTATGCGTGCTGCTGGCGCTGAAAGCCGCCGGTGCCGCGTCGGTGGTGGTGGTGGAGCCGCGGGCGCAGAAGCGGATGCTGGCGCAGCGCCTGGGTGCGGCGGATGCGATCGCACCGGAAGCGATGGGCGAAAGCGCACGCTTCACCGCCGTATTCGATTGCGTGGCCAGCCAGGCAACGCTGGAGGCAGCGTGCCGGCAATGCATCGGCGGCGGCACGATCGTGGTGGTCGGCGTCGCCGAGGCGGGACGGCAGATCCCCCTCCCCCGCCTGCAGCGCTTCGAGATCGATCTGGTCGGAACCGGGATGTATGTGCCGGCCGATATCGACGAAGCGATCGCCGCCCTGGCCGATGGGCGGATCGATGCCGCGCCGCTGATCAGCGCCGTGCGCCCCCTGGACGATGCCGAAGCTGCCTTTACAGAAGCGATGCGCCCGGACAGCGTGAAGATTCTGATCGACATGCGCTGAACGGCGCGCGTCGCTGCCTGGCCTGAGGGAATGCGATACGGACCGCGAAAATGCGGCCAGTCACAAGGAGAAACGTCGATGCCGTCCCGTCTTCGCCTGACACTCGCCGCCGCCGGCATCCTGGCGATGCCGTTTACTGCCCATGCCGCCGCTTTCAACTGGCAGCAATATAAGGGCCAGACCATCCATGTGCTGGCCGACAATAACCCGGTCGGCCACATGATCGAGACCAATCGCGCCGCCTTCGAGAAGAAGACCGGCATCAAGGTCGAGGTCGATATGTTCACCGAACAGCAGATGCGCCAGCGTCTGGTCACGGTGGAGGATGCGCGCAGCGATCCGGTGGACGTGTTCATGACGCTGCCCTCGCGGGAGGGGCTGCAATTCGCCAAGGCTGGCTGGTACGCCGATCTGACGCCGCTGACCAAGGATGTCGCCCCGGATTACGATTTCGCCGGACTGAGCCCGGCGCTGATCGCCGCCGGCACCATTGACGGCCATCTGACCAATATCCCGGTCAATATCGAAGGGCCGGCGCTGTATTATCGCCGGGACGTATTCCAGAAATGCGGCGTCGCGGTGCCCAAGACGCTGGGCGATCTGCCGGCAGTGGCGCAAAAGCTGCGGGCCTGCGAGCCGGCGATGACGCCCTTCGTCTCGCGCGGCTTGCGCGACGCGCTGGCCTATACCTACAGCGTGTTCTTCCACAATATGGGCGGACAATATGTGGTGAACGGCAAGTCCGGCCTGTGTTCCAGCGCCGGGCTGGCAGCATTGTCGCTGTACGGCAATATGATGAAGGAATACGGTCCCCCCGGCAGCGTGAATTACACCTTCTACCAGATCTCGGCGCTGTATCGCGCCGGGCGCGCGGCAATGGCCTTTGAATCGACGAACGAGCTGTCGAACATGATGCAGGGCGGCGCGCGGCTGCATGATACGGGCATCACGCTGCTGCCGCCGGGCCCGGGCGGATCGCACCCCACGGTGATCGACTGGGGCCTTGCCATTTCCACCTACAGCAAACACAAAGGCGCGGCCTGGCTGCTGATCCAGTATCTTTCCAGCCCGGCAGTGCAGGCAGCGAACCAGCTTGCCGGCATCGCCGCGCCGCGCGCCGACATCGCCAGCCAGCCGGCGGTGAAGCAATGGCTGGCCGGCGCGCCGGTGCGTCAGGAGTGGCAGAATACGCTGGCTGAAATGGCGAAAACCGGCACCTCGGAAGTGGGCTACCCGATCGCGCAGAATCCTTTGTCGCGGCAGTATTTCGGCGATGCCGTGGATAAGGTCATTCTGGGCGCGGCCACCCCGCAGGCGGCGTGCGCCGCAGCCGATACCAAGCTGAACGCGCTGATCGCCGGACATGCGGAATAACATGCCGGCAGATGATTTCCGGCTGGCCGCGGGCTTTACTGCGGCGGTGATAGGCGGTGCCGGTGATATCGGCGCCGCCATCGCCCGCCAGCTGCTCGATCTGGGGGCCCATGTCACGGCCACCGGGGTGGATGCGGCAGCGGTGGCGGCGACTTCTCTGTCGCCGCAGGACGGCCTGCGCATCGTCACGCTGGACGTAACCGACGATGCGGCGGTGCGGGCCTTCGCCGGCGAGTTCACACGGATCGATGCCGTCGTGAATTGCGCCGGGATCCTGCGTCGGGACGAGGAATTCGAAATCGAGACATTTCGCCACGTGCTGGATGTCAACCTGACCGGCACGTTCCGCGTCTGCAGCGCCTTCCGCGCGGGGCTGGCACGGAACGGCGGGGCGATCGTCAACATCGCTTCGGCCAATGCCTATGCGGCGCTGCCACGCCTGCCGGCCTATTGCGCGAGCAAAGGTGGCGTCGTCATGCTGACCAAATCCCTGGCGCTGGCCTGGGCGAAGGAAGGCATCCGCGTCAACGCCGTGGTACCGGGCTATATCGAGACCGCCATCAACGCCGCCGGACGCAGCGAGGCGGCGCATTACCAGCGCATCGCCGATCGCACCGCCTTCGGACGCTGGGGACAGCCGGCGGAGGTGGCTGGCGCGGTTGCATTCCTGTGCATGCCGGCATCCGCCTATGCCACCGGCAGCGTAGTGACCGTCGATGGCGGCTTCCTTGCGGGATAGGCCATGAGCACCAGCCTGTCCTCACGCCAGCGCGGCGTGCTTGCATTGCTGTCCGTACCGGCAGTCGGCTTTACCGTGCTGATGGTCGCCTTCCCGGTCGCCTATACGCTTTGGCTGAGCTTTCGTGCCACGCCTCTGGGCCATGCCTCGCATTTCATCGGCACGGCAAACTATGCGCGGCTGCTGCACAGCGCCGATTTCTGGAACAGCATCCGCGTCAGCCTGCTGCTGTACGTGCTGTCGCTGGCGATGGAGCTGGTATGCGGCACGGCGCTGGCTTTGCTGCTGTTTCGCATGCAGCGCATGCCGGCGATCCTGCGTTCGATCCTGATCTCGCCCTTCATGGTGCCACCCGTGGTGGTGGGAATGATGTTCCTGATCATTCTCGACCCCACGATCGGGGTGGCGAACTGGGTGCTTGGATGGTTCGGCATCGCGCCGAGTGCCTGGCTTGCCTCCCCCATGGGGGTGATCCCGACCATCGCTTTGATCGATACCTGGCAATGGACGCCCTTCGTCGCACTGATCGTGCTGGGCGGGCTGCAATCGCTGCCGCCTTCGGTCTACGAAGCGGCCCGCATCGACGGCGCGCCGCCGCATCGTGTGTTCTGGCGTATCACCTTGCCGCTGCTGCGCCCGACCCTGGTCACCGCGCTGATCCTGCGCAGCGTCGATCTTCTGCGGTTCTTCGACATTATCTACGTGACGACCCAAGGCGGGCCGCTGAACGCGTCGAACACACTGAACATCTTCACCTTCCATATCGGCTTCGAGCTGTTCCAGTTCGGCTATGCCAGCGCGCTGGCGGTGACACTGACCGCGCTGGTATTCGGGGTCGTGCTGGCGCTCAATCAATTGCGGCGGGCTGTGGCATGGTGAGGCGCTGATGGAGCGAGACCAGAAAAGCGCTGCCGCGCGCGTGCTGATCGCGGTGCTGGCGATCATCGCGGCGGCTTTGATCCTGACGCCGCTGGTCTGGATGGTGCTGTCGTCGTTCAAATCCTCGGATCAGGTCACTGCCTATCCGCCGTCGTTGCTGTTTCGTCCGACGCTGGCAAATTACGAAAATCTTGCGCGCACGACATCGTTCTTGGCCTATGCGCGCAATTCCCTGATCGAAAGCGGCGGGGCAACGCTGCTGGGACTACTGCTGGGGATTCCGGCCGCCTATGCCGCCTCGGTCACGCGCGCGAGTTGGCCGGCGCTTGCCACGCTGTCGGCACGCATGGCGCCCGGTACGTTGTTTCTGGTGCCCTGGTATCTGGCGTTTCGGGACTTCAACCTGATCGGCTCCTATACCGCGCTGATCCTGACGCAGGGGGTGATCGCACTGCCCATCGTCATCTGGGTGCTGCTGCCGGTCTTCGATGCGATCCCGCGCAGTGTTCTGGAAGCAGCCCAGGTCGATGGCTGCGGCGTGCTGCGCAGCCTGTGGCGGATCGGCCTGCCGCTGGCGCGGCCAGGTATCGTCATCGCCACCATTCTTTCCTTCGTCTTCTCGTGGAATTTTTTTCTGTTCGCGCTGGTGCTGTCCGACCACAGCACCAAGCCCCTGGTAGTCGCTGCATTCAACTTCATCGGCGAAGGCTCGACCGACTGGGGCGGGCTGATGGCGGCGGCAACACTGATTACGCTGCCGCCACTGGTGCTTGCCATCGCCGTGCAACGCTGGCTGGTCGCCGGTCTGACGCTGGGCGCGGTGAAAGGATAAAGGCATGGCCTCGATCAGTCTGCGTGGCGTGGAGAAGCGGTTCGGGGCGGTGGAAGTGATCCCATCGCTCGACCTGGACATCGAAGATCATGAATTCGTGGTCTTTGTCGGACCGTCGGGCTGCGGCAAATCCACGCTGCTGCGCATCATCGCCGGGCTGGAGCCGGTATCGGCCGGGGAGTTGCGCTTTGCCGGGGAACGCGCGAACGAGAAATCGCCGGCGCAGCGCAACGTCGCGATGGTGTTTCAGGATTATGCGCTCTACCCGCATATGACGGTCTATCAGAACATGGCATTCGGGCTGGAAATGCGCCGGATGACGCGCGCGGAGATCGATGAGCGGGTGCGGCGCGCAGCACGCATGCTGGAGATCGAGCCGATGCTGGGCCGCCATCCTCGCGCGCTGTCCGGCGGGCAGCGTCAGCGCGTGGCCATGGGGAGAGCCATGGTGCGTGATCCCAGCGTGTTCCTGTTCGACGAACCGTTATCCAATCTGGACGCCCAGCTGCGCGGACAGGTGCGCACCGAGATCAAGGCGCTTTCGCAACGGCTGCGCACGACGATGATTTTCGTCACCCACGATCAAGTGGAGGCCATGACGATGGCCGATCGGATCGTGGTGCTGCAACGCGGGGTGATTCAGCAAGTGGGCACGCCGGAGGAGGTGTACGAGCAGCCGGCCAATCGCTTCGTGGCCGGTTTCATCGGCGCGCCAGCGATGAATTTTCTGCCGGTGACGCAGGAGCATGGGGCGGTGCGGCTTGGCAACGGAACCGCGCTTCGCGTCGATCATACGCGATCCGGGCCGGCGATTCTGGGCGTTCGCCCGGAGCATTTCGTAGCGGCACCGCCCGGCCAGGGGCTGGCTGCGGAACTGCTTCTGGTCGAGCCGCTCGGCTCCGATACGCTGGTGCATTTCATGGCGGGGGAAGTGCGCTGCATCGCCCGCGTGCGGCCGGAGACAAGACCGCAGCCGGGGCAGGTTCTGCATTTCACCGTGCAGCCCGACCGCGCCCATCTGTTCGATACGGAAAGCGGCGCTGCGATGCGCTGAAGGCACGATCAGAAGCGTACGCGGAACCGGGCGCGCCGTTCGAGGTCGGGCGTGATGCCGAGACCGGGTGCATCGCCCAGATCAATGATGCCGTCCCGCAGCGTGGCAAGTGGCGTTGCCACTTCGTCGCGCAGCGGATTCTCATTGGCATCGACCTCCAGCCTGCCATCGCCGCCGGCGGCGGCCAGCAAATGCCCGGCGGCGATCAGCCCGATGCCGGCGCCGAGATAATGAGGAAAAAACCGCAAGCCGGCAGCCAAAGCGCGGCGAGCGACCGGCAGGCAGCCCGAAAATCCACCCCATTTTGCAAGATCAGGCTGAATCACCGCGAGGGCTCCCGCATCCTGCGCCGCCGCAAAGGCCGTCTCTCCCATCAGGTTTTCGCCGGCGGCGAGGGGGATGGTGCTGGCGCGGGCGAGTGCCTGAACCGGCCCGGGTTTCCCGGAGACTGGATGGATTGAGTCTTTATGCGGCTATAGGCATGTGCTCAAGGGCTGCATAGTAGTTCGCCTCTGCTTCATCGGGCGGGATATTGCCGATGGGCTCGAGAAGGCGACGGTT
>JAGWRU010000060.1 GCA_028869595.1 Rhodospirillales bacterium | reverse complement strand
GACCACCAGCTATTTCGACAGCGCGGCGAGCTTCGCCATGGTGCGCGGCGGGCATATCAACATCTCCATCCTCGGCGCCTTGCAGGTGGCGGCGAATGGCGATCTGGCGAACTGGATGATCCCCGGCAAGATGGTCAAGGGGATGGGCGGGGCGATGGATCTGGTGGCCGGCGTGCCGCGCGTGGTGGTGCTGATGGAACACACCGCCGGCGGCAAGCCCAAGCTGCTGAACCAGTGCACCCTGCCGCTGACCGGCGCCGGCGTGGTCGATCTGGTGGTGACCGATCTCGGCGTGTTCGAAATCGGCAAGGACGGGTTGACGCTGGTCGATATCGCCCCCGAGGTGAGCCTGGCTGAACTGCGCGAGAAGACCGAGGCGCCGTTTCGCGTCCATGCGGATGTGAAGGCGGCGTAAATATCCATCGGACTCTGTCAGCGAGGCATTGAATCACTGACAGAGTCCGGTCAATGGGCATGCATGTTCTTCGATATGGCAGCGCGCCAGCGCCTTTGCTGGACAGCCACTCTGTATCGGCCCGGTCAATCCGGTCCGGCTCGGTATACCCGGTCCTGTAGTCCCACTCGCAGCAACGAAGCGCATCAGGCCTTCACGGAGCCGGCCGTCAAACCGGCGATGAACATGCGCTGAAGCAGCATGAATAGTACGATCGACGGCACGGATGCCATCAGCGAAGCGGCCATCGCGCCGCCCCAGTCCTGCTGCATATCGCCGAAGAAGGACAGCAACAGCCCGGGGCCTATGGTCCGCTGCGCATCTCCGGTGATCAGCGTCAGCGAATAGAGGAGGTCATTCCACGCCCACATGAACGAATAAACAGCCACCGCCACCAGGGCAGGCAGCGAGAGCGGGAAGACCACTTTGTGCAAAATCGCCAGTTCGCTGGCGCCGTCGATCCGCCCCGCCTCGATCAGTTCAGTCGGCAGCCGGACAAGATAAGTAAACATCATATACATCCCCGCCGGCAGTGCGAAGACGATATATCCCATGATCAGACCAGGGTAGCTGTTGAGTAGGCCCAGCGACTGCAATAGCGGATAGAGCGTCAGTAGAATGACAGGGAAGGGAAACATCTGTGCCGAGATCAGCAGAATCATCAGCGGCTTGCGTCCGTAGAAGCGAAACTTTGCAAAGCCGTAAGCGGCGTAAGCGGCGAGCGACGTGGTCAGCAGCGCCGAGCCACCTGCGGTGATCAGGCTGTTGGCGAGATAGCGCATTATATGCGTTTTGGAGATCGCATTCCGGTAGTTCGCCAGCGTCGGCGCATGCGGGATCAACGCAGGCACCCTCTGGAAAATTTCTCCTTCGGGCTTTAGCGACGTCGACACCATCCAGGCGATTGGAAACAGCAGGAATAGCAGGAATACAGCGATGACGATGGCGAAGATCAGCCGAGCCGAGCCGGAGCGAAGGTCGAGCATATGCGCTAGTCCCGGAACAAAGAACGGATATACAGGGATGCCGGCACGGCGATCGTGAGGAACCAGAAAACGCCCATGGCGGACGCGACGCCAAGGTTCCAGTTCTGGAACGCCTGTCGGTACACCTCGATCGACAGCACGCTGGTGGCACGAACAGGACCGCCGCCAGTGAGTGCGTAGATGATGTCGAATTGCTGCAAATTCGCCATTGCCTGAAGCATCACGATCACGCCGATCGTGCCCGACAGATGCGGCAGAATGACGCTGCGAATTACCCGCGCATTACCAGCCCCGTCGATCCATGCCGCCTCCACGTGTTCCTGCGGCAGTGCCTGGAGCCCGGCCAAGGCAAACACCATTACAACCGGTATCGAAGTCCAGGTTTTCGCCACGACGACGGCGACCATGGCCCAGCCACTACTTGCCAGCCACGCGATGGGTTCTCCAATAAACCCGGTGGATAGCAGCACACCGTTCAGAATGCCGAACTGTGCATTGAATATCCAAGCCCAGAGGAAAGCGGTAACCGTGCTTGGCACCACCCAAGGCAATAGTGACGCCGAGCGCAACAACGTCCGACCACGGAATTTCTGGTGCAGGATGATCGCCCATGCGATGCCGAGAGCGACGGTTACTGCGGTCGCGGCGGCAACAAACATGATGGTTGTTAGCCATGCCGCCAGGAAATCCGGATCGTGCAGCAGGTTGGCGAAGTTGCGTAGCCCGATGAAGCTGGGGATACGCGTGGTCAGCGTATCGTGGTACAGCGACAGCCAAAGCGCCGAAAGGAACGGGTAGAAGATCAGCAGCCCAAAGGCCGCCAGCGCGGGGATTGTGAACAGGAAACCCGTCGCGCCGGCTCTGCGCGACCGCGCGATCGACTGTCGTAAGGGTGCCGCGCGCGCAGCTACGCCGCCAACAGGTGTGGACATCAGCGATTCGCTTGCTGCGCCCGATTGAGACGTTCGGCCATGGATTTAAGTGCAGCCGCGGATGTCTTGTCACCGAGAAGTGCAGCTTCCACCTCCTGGCCGATGATCTGACCGAGCGTACTGCTATCAGTGAATCGTGCAGGTTCGTCCGGCAGAGCGGTCTTCGCGATGCTCACCCAGGTGCTGACATAGGCGTCATCACGCAACTGAGAGAGCGCGGCGTTGCACGTCGGAAATAATCCCGACTCCTTGAAGTAGGTAAGCTGGGACGCGGGGTTCAGCGCCAGATAGGAAATCAGTTTCGCAGCCGGCCCGGTCTTCGACAGATCCGCGCCGGGCGTAGCGAACATGCAGAGGAGATGTGCCCACTGGATCGAGCGTGGCGGAATGCCGGGCTTGGCGATCGGCGTCGGAGTTGGCCAGACATCTTTATAGAAATCGGAACCCTTCGGAGTATATGCCTTGGCGAAGGCGCGCGCGACCGGAGGATCGAAGTAGAACCCGACGCGGCCCTGGGCAAACAATTTGCGAGCGTCAAGCCGATCGATCGCCTTGGTGATCAAACCGTCCTTCATCAGCCCGACAAGAAAGCTCAGCGCATCGCGCGCCTCGGGTTGATCGATTACCACGTCTCCAGCGGCGTTGAAAAATCTGGCACCGAACTGCCAGAAGATGATCTGCGATTCGCTCTGAATGTACGTTGCGGTCTTGGTACTGAGGCCGAACGGAATGGAGTCGGGACGCGCCTTCTTGATCGCCTGCAATGTGGCGCGGAATGCATCCATCGTCGGCGGTGCAAAATTTTGGCCAGTCTCGCGCAGAAGTTGTCGGTTCTCGTTCAGTGCGATCGCCGCGGCAGTCCAGGGGATACCCCAGAGCTTGCCATCCACCTCGCCGATCTTCAGCAACGCCGGGTCCATCCGCGCCTCAAGGTATGCGCGGCCAAACACCGAGTCCATGTCGGCGAGGCCGCCCATCGCCTGTAGGGCGAACAGCCAGCGCTCCTGCACCTGGGCTACGCCCGTGGGTTGATGCGACCGCAGGCGGAGGATCAGGTTCTGTTCCGTCTGCCCCCAAGGGAACCCGATCAGTTTAAGATTGATATCGGGATTGGCCGTCCGGAAACCCTCAAAAATTTTGGCTAGAACCGGCGCACTGCCCGGTTCCGCCTGACTCCATCCCACGAAGGAAAGCGGCGACTGACCGGCGGCACGTGCTGCGCGTGGAAGGAAACCCAAAGCCGGAAGCATGCCGAGCACCGCGCGGCGGGGCAGCCTGATATTGGACATTGTTCCTCCAGATCGTTGTTGGGCGGGTCGCGTGCGAATGAGGATTGCCGACCGAGTTGTGTACAGGTATACATGTCGTTGTCGCGCAAGTCCACTCCCCAAATCGAGAGACAATCGCTTTGTTGTCGAGCCATCCAAGGACAAAGCCGGCCCCGCTGCCGGAACACGGCCATTCCGGTATGTCTCGAGCGGCCGGAGGGTCGGGCGATCCAATCTACGCCGCCCTCCGCGACGCCATCGTGCGGCTGACCTATCCGCCTGGATCGCCGATCTTCGAGAATGCACTTGCGACGAAGTTCGGTGTCAGCCGCACCCCGATGCGCGATGTGCTCAAACGCCTGAGTCACGAGGGGCTGGTCGAGATCCGCCCCGGTCACGGCACCTTCGTGACGCTGATCGACGTGGCGCGGCTAAGGCAGGCCGTTCTGATCCGCTCCCTGCTGGAGACCGAGGCCGCAGGGACAGCCGCCGCTATGCCCCAGGCGACCGTGCTGGCCAACGAGCTGGCGCATACGGTCGACCGCCAGCGTCTCGCCCTCGCCGCACGCCGGCTCGATGATGTCTATGTCCTCGATGAACTGTTCCATCGCGACATATTCCTGGCGGCTGGCCTGCCGATGATGTGGGATGCCGTGCATGTCGCGCGGGGGGAGATGGATCGGATCCACCATATCGCAACCACCGATACCGCTGTGCCCGAGATGGCCATCCAAGCCCATGCCCGCATTGTCGAAGCCATCGCCAGCAAGAACCCCGAGGCCGCACGAGCAGCGATGCTCACGCATGTGCAGTGGAACCTGGCCTATCTGACCAACATTGCCAGATCGAACCCGGACTACCTGAAGGACAGCGCACGATGAGCGGATCGTCATGGCGCCTGGGCTTGACGATCATGCCCGAATACGCGCAGTGCGAAGGCGTTGACGCGGTACTCCGCAATGCACTCGACATCGCGGGCGCGACATCCATCACCACGGTTCCCTCGGTTATGGAGCCTGCCCTGACGGGCGGCGTCCGGGAACCGCCCGCCGATGGCGGCCCGGGCGAGCGACGCCTGCTGGACCGCTCGCTATGGGGTCATCGCGCGCTACAGGTGCGTACCGCCCCCAGCTTCACACCGGATGCCGCCCTCTATGCGGGCAGCGCTTATGGTCCGCCCCGTACGACGGAGCTTACGCACCGGCAGGGGCACATCGTGGGCGATTTATTGCGGGCCTGTCGGTCCCGTAATGTGCAGACATGGCTGCAGGTCATGGCGGCAAGTCCGCCCGGTGTTCGGGTGCAGACCGGCGGCCCGCGCGATGAGGATTTAGCGATCGGACCGCTCGGGAGCGACAGCACCGAGCGCGTTGACCGCAACGGCTCGCTGGCAAGCCCCGGCCTGCGCGGTTTCATGCGGGCGCTGATCACTGATCTCGCGCGCGCCTATCCCGAGGCAGACGGATTCAAATTCGATTGGCCCGAATACCCGCCTTATGAATTCCGCTCGCTTTTTTTCGACTTCAATCCACATGTTGCAGCGATCGCCGCCCGCAACGGCATCGATTTCGAAGCACTGCGCGCGAGAATGGCCGCGCTCGCGCGCGCGCTTCCTTCCGTGGCGCGCGCGGGCGGCTCCGAGGTGCTCGACCGCCTGATCCGCGAGCGTGGCCTGGTAGCGCTACTGCGCGACACGCCGGTTCTGGCTGAGCATTTCCGCCTGCGTGCCCTGCTTGTGCGGGACTACGCGGAATTTCTGGCCGACTGCGTCCGGCCGACCGGGAAGCGGCTTTTTCTGCAAGGATTTCCGCCTCCCTGGAACGCTTTGTCGGGGTTCGACTTCGCCGCGCTGGATGGAGTGCCCGATGCGATCGGAATGAAGTTATACACGATGCACTGGCCGATGATCGAACGGAACTACATTACCCGTCTCGTGGAGGCGGGGGTTGGTTCGCCCGATACCGTCGCGCCGCTGGTCCAGGCCGCCATGGCTACGCGCGCGGCGCCGTTGGCATTCGAAAATCTGCATTACCCGGAGCCCCACGAACGACACCCAGCCGACGACGCCGAGATCGCTGCGAAGATCGCCACCGCCCAGACGGCAGTGACACGATCGGAATTCTGGGCGCTGGCGCATGGCTATGGACCGCTAGAGGATGTCCGCCGGCGCCTCCGCGTCGCCGCATCCGCTGGGAACGTCAACATGAATCGCTACGGGTATCTCGACGATCGGAAGCTGCAGATGATCGGAGACGAGTGTCGCGGCGCTGTCAGATGATCAGCCCCCCGTTCGTGTCGTCTCGGTGCCTTATCGGGCGATGAGCGTCAGGGGATCAAGCGGGCTGCCCCAGCAGCGCCGCCCGCGCCGGGCCAGCAGCACGAGATCGGGCCGGACCCAGACGCCGATGCGCCGGCGCAACGCGGCTCCGGGCACGCCGCCCAGCACCAGGATCAGGCGCAGGGCGGACAGATCGGCGCGCGCCGGCTGGCGCCGCGCCGCCTGATCGAGCAGGCCGAGCGGCAGCACCAGCACGCTGGCCCGCGCCGCCGCCACTTCCTGCCACAGCGTCGCCGGGCTCGGCGCCACGACGAGGCTGACGGCGGCGAAGCGGGCCGGCACCGCGCGCTCCGCCGCTGTCAGCGTGGCGGCCAGCGCCAGCCGATCGCCGGGGCGCAGATCGGCGTGCAGCAGCCAGGCCGCCAGCATGCGCGAATCGAGCCCCGCCCCGGCCGGACCGGCAAAATCGGCCATCGCCGCGGCAAATGCCTCCGGCGCGCTTGCCGCCCAGTCGCACAGCCCGGCCCAGCCCGGCAGCGCCACGCCGCGCGTGACCGCCAGCCAATACAGAAATGCCCAGAGATTGGTGGTAACCCGCCGCTCCGCCGCCGCGCCATGGGCCGGCGCGCCGCATTCGGACGGGGGGAGAGAGGCGAAATCGGCGATCTGCATTTAAGCGTTCGGCCCCCCCTTGATCCCCGCCATGGTGCGGGGCTATATGCCGCCTCCCAACGGTCGGGGCCATAGCTCAGCTGGGAGAGCGCCTGAATGGCATTCAGGAGGTCAGCGGTTCGATCCCGCTTGGCTCCACCAACCCCCGGGCCTTCCATCCGCCTCCGATCACATTTGCGGGTGCCCGGTTTCCGCCATATTTCGGCAAAATCCCCGATACAATCCGTCGCTACGATCTCCGCGATTCGTGTCGTCACGCACGGCATTCATGGACGGAGAGCGCAATGCGTCTTGGCAAGCATGCCGGCCTGCTCGGCCTGGCATTGGCAGTCATCGTGGGTACCGTCGCCATGCCCGGACAAGCCCGCGCCTGGTGGCGCGGCGGCTGGGGCTGGCATGGCGGGGTGGTGATCGGCGCGCCGATCTTCGTGCCGCCGCCGGTGGTCTATGCGCCGCCCCCGCCGGTCGTCTACGCGCCGCCGCCGCCGGTGATCTATGCAAGGCCGCGCCCGCGCATCTGGATCCCGCCGCATTGGCGCGGGCCGTACTGGGTGCCGGGGCACTGGTCGTAAGCGCTCAGCCGCCGATCCGGTAGAACCGGCGCGCATTCTCGGCGAAAAACGCGGCCTGCTCGGCCGGGCTGTGATCGGCGAGCGCTGCCTTCATCGCCGACAGCACGTAATCGAAGCTGCCCTGCAGCCGATCGACCGGATAATTGGAGGCGTAGACGCAGCGTTCGATCCCGAAAATCGCCAGCGCATCGCGGATGATCGGCAGATTGGCCGCCAGCGTCCAGGCCTGCCCCGGCACGATCAGGCTGGAGATTTTGCAATGGACATTCGGGCATGCCGCCAGCGCCGCCATGCCGCGCCGCCAGACGGCCAGCCCCTCGGCGCTGCGATCCCAGGGATAGCCTGCGTGGTTGAGCATCACCGCCAGCGCCGGCGGCAGGCCGCGCACCACGTCGGCGGCTTCCTGCAGATGGTACCACGGCACGCGTAAATCCCAGGACAGGCCGTGGCGGACCAGCAAAGCCAGGCCGCGCCGCCATGACTTGTCCTGCAGCGAACGCGGCGCGCCGGCCACCGCCGCGCGATCGGCGGCGGATGGCCCGGCGGCGATCATCGGCTTGGTGCGGATGCCACGCACCAGGGGAAAAGCGGCCTGACGGGCCAGCATCTCCTCGGCATCCGGGGTATCGACCCAGGCATGCGCGACCACCGCATTGGGCATGCCGTGCCGGGCCGCGATGGTGTGCAGCCAGGCGGTTTCCTCGATCTGATGGGTGCGGTCGCACTCGGCCTCGACATGCACGGTGGCGACGACATGGTGCAGGGCGGCGTCGCGGCGATACTCGGCCGGCAGATAGCTGCGCCGGATCGCCGCGTAATCGCCCAGAAAGGAGGGCTCGGCCCGACGCAGCCAGCCATAGGGGATCGCCCCGTCGAGATCCCACAGATGATGATGCGCATCGATCACCGGCATCGGATCGCGCGGCGGCGCGTCCATGGCAGGGCCCTCCCGGAGCAGGAATTCGGGCCGGCGGCGCAATTCCGCAAGAACGTCCGCGCGACTAAAGCCTCGGAGCGTTTGTAACAGCGTGCTGATCGGCTTTCTTTTCGGCGGCCGCCGCACCCGCCTGGGCGGTTTTCAGCATCGTGACGTAGGACGCGCCGAGCGCATTGAAGTCGCCGACCTGCATTGCCACGCTGGCAACCAGAAAGGGATTATTGGCGATAGTCTGTATCTCCAGGGTCATGGTGATCGCGCATTGCGGATAGATTTTAGCAACTTCGGCCGGGGTGAACGTCGTGTTGATCTGACGCAGCCAGAGGAATGGCCCGTTATTATTTTGCACCCATGACGTGCAGTCTGCATAAATGCCATTGGCACGGTTGTACGCTTTCGTCTCGTGGATATTCCCGCCCCAGTTCCAGGTAATCCGCAGCGAAGGACTTCCAGGATGGTCGATCGCCACGGGCTTGCCGTATTTTGCTATTGCCGCGTTGACATAGCTCTGCACCGTTGGCGCCGAGGCTTGATCGAAGGCAACACTGCGGCTGATGTAAATGACACGAGGATTTTCGGGAAAACTGTAATTTATAAAGAAAAATTCCTTATTTAATTCTCCAAATTGAGCATTTTCTCCATCCTTATACGATTCCCCAAATAAAATTTTCGGACTGCGATAAGATTTCAGTGCCAGATGACCGATGAATGGCGACCGACTTGGATTTTTCAAATCGGATTTTACAACCGAGCTTACTTGATCGGGCGTCATACCCAGTTTCAGCCCAAGTATATCCGGCACTGCTCCACTGCTCTGCGCCCGCGCATAAGGCATTAATGCAAGCGCAAGCACGCCGAGAGCAGCGACTCGCAGCAGAATTTTCATGACACGATCCTTCGTTGCAGCGCGAGGTGTAGAAAAGCCGTATCGAATACGGCAATTCTGTACTGAATCGCAATGGAATGAAAGACCCTGTCAGGGCGCTCAGCCCGCCGCCGGCCCGTAGCCTGGCTTCTTCACGATGGTCTCGGCCTTTTCGGTGATGTCGGGGGTATAGACGGCGGCCATCCAGTCCTCCTGGGCGACATCCTCCACCCCGACCGAGACCGCGCCTTCCTTGCAGCCCAGGCTCTGCATCAGCGCCTCGGTCACGGCATAGGCCAGTTGCGCCTTCTGTGCCGCCGAGCGGCCGGGGTACATTTTCACGATCACATGCGGCATGGCATCAACTTCCCTGATTGCGGATCCGGCGCATTTCCAGCCATATCGGCCGGCCGGCGTCCAGCCATTCCTGGCTTTTGCGGCCCGAGCCTGCCAAGCCTGTCATGGTACCCGGCCTGCCTTGCCGGGCGATCGCCGCAATGGCGGCAGCCATGGTGCCCCGGCCACGCCAGGCTGCCAATCGTTGCGGGAAACGCAACAGAGCCGGAACCATTCTTGACACTGCCCGAACCCGACGGTAGCTAGCCCCGGCCTCCTGGCAGGGCAACTTGCAGGTGCAAAAGATGACGGACGATCCGGCTCCCCCCTCCCCCTCGTTTGAAGCGAGGTTGCGGGCGGCGCGCGACAGGCAGGGTCTCGATCCTGCCGGGGCGACGGATGCGGCGGCGAACGATGCGACGGCGGGCCTCAGCCCGTGGGGAATCGGTGCGCGGGTCGGGGTGGAGATGGTGTCGGCCCTGGTGGTGGCGCTGGCCATTGGCTGGGGGCTGGATTGGTGGCTGGGGACAAGGCCGATCTTTCTGGCCATATTCGTGCTGCTGGGTGGCGCTGCCGGGGTGCTGAATGTCTGGCGCCTGTTTGCCCCGCGGGATGGCGGGCCGGGCGGGATGGGCTAGACTGGAAGCGGATCGGATCGGCGGCGAAGCTGCCGTCGCAAGGGGCTGGGTCGGCATAGCGTTGAGACAGGGGAAATAACGTGGCGTCCGGATCGAATATCGACGCGCTGGGCCAGTTCACGCTGCACCGTTCGCTCGGCGCGCTCGGCGCATCGGTGAATTTCACCAATGCCAACACGATGATGCTGGTGGCCGGGGCGCTGATCCTGGGCACGCTCTATGTCGGCATGCGCCCCAAGGCGATGGTGCCGGGCCGGCTGCAGGCCCTGGCGGAGCTTTCCTATGAAGGCGTGCTGGGCATGTGTACCGACACGATCGGGCATGAAGGCCGCAAATTCTTCCCCTTCATCTTCACCCTGTTCGGCTTCGTGCTGCTGGGCAATCTGCTGGGCGTGTTCCCGCTGTTCTTCACCTATACCAGCCATATCGCGGTGACCCTGGCGCTGGCGCTGTTCGTGGTGCTGCTGACCACCTATGTCGGGCTGCGCATGCACGGGCTGCACTTCTTCAGCTATTTCGTGCCGCAGGGCGTGCCCAAGGCGCTGCTGCCGCTGCTGGTACCGATCGAGGTGCTGTCGTACATCTCGCGTCTGATCTCTCTCTCGGTGCGTCTCTTCGCCAACATGATGGCCGGGCATGTGATGCTCGAAGTGTTCGGCTCCTTCGTGGTGATGCTGGGCGGCGCGGGGCTGCTGGGGCTGTTCCCGGCCGGCCTGTCTTTCGCCGTGAACGTGGCCCTGATCGGCTTCGAAGTGCTGGTCGCGGTGCTGCAAGCCTATGTCTTCGCCGTGCTGACCTGCATCTATCTGCACGACGCCGTTCACCTCCACTGATCGACCACTCCGTATTCGTCCGGTCCGCAAAGGCGGCCCGGTCCGATCGCACGCAAAGAAAGGAATACTCCCATGGACGTGAGTGCAGCCAAGGATCTGGGTGCAGGCCTCGCCGTGATCGCCCTGGCCGGTGTCGGCGTGGGTATCGGCAATATCTTCGCCGCCCTGGTGAACAGCGTCGCCCGCAACCCGGCCTCGCGCGACAAAGTGTTCGGCCTCGCCATTCTGGGCTTCGCGCTGACCGAAGCGGTCGCGCTGTATGCCCTCGTGATCGCCTTCATCATCCTGTTCGTCGGCTAAGGATCGGGCGCGGTGGCCATCGCCGCCCGAGCCAGGAGGTCGCCATGATCCGCCGTCCGCACGCGCTGCGCCGGCCGGCTGCCGCTCTGCTCACCCTTGTCCTGGCCAGCGCGCCGGGCATGGCCTGGGCCGAAGGCGGCATGCCGCAGCTGGATTTCAAAAATCCGCTGACCATTTCCCAGGTGGTATGGGGCGCGCTGATCTTCATCGTGCTCTACATCCTGGTGTCGCGCTTCGCGCTGCCCCGGGTCGGGCATGTGCTGGATCTGCGTTCGGCGACCATCCGCAATGATCTGGATACGGCGCGTGCCGCCAAGGAACGCGCCGATGCGGCGGTGGCCGAAATGGCCGCCGCCACCGCCCAGGCCCGGGCCGAGGCACAGGCCGCCATCACCACCGCGGTCGAACAGGCCCGCGCCCACGCGGCGGTGGAAGCGGCGGCGATGAATGCCCGGCTGGAAACCCAGATCGCATCGGCGGAGGCGCGGATCGGCGCCGCCCGTGCCGCGGCAATGGGGGCGTTGCGCGACGTGGCGCTCAGCACCGCCAGCACGGTGGTCGCCCGGCTGACGGGCATGGCGGCGAGCGAGCCGGCGGTCGCCGGCGCGGTCGATCAGGCGCTGGCCGCGCGCCGGCAAGGCTGAGGGAGCAGTTTCGATGCACGAACCAGGCTTCTTCGCGGAACCGCGCAACTGGGTCATCATTGCTTTCTTCGTCTTCTTCATCCTGGCCGGGCGCAAATTATTCGGCGCCCTGGCCGGCATCCTCGATGCCCGCACGAACGAGATCCGGGCCGAGCTGGACGAGGCATCGCGCCTGCGCCGGGAAGCCGAGGCATTGCTCCATTCCGCCCAGGCCGACCGCGACGCCGCCCAGGCGGAAGCCAAGGCGTTGCTGGCCGGTGCGCATGCCGAAGCCGCCCGTGTCGCCGCCGCCGCCGCGCAGGAGGCGGAAGCCGCCGCCCGCCGTCGTGAGCAGATGGCGATGGACCGGATCGCCGCGGCCGAGAAGGCGGCGGTGGACGAAGTCCGCCTGGCGGCTGCCGATATCGCCACCACGGCCGCGCGCCAGGTGATCGCCGAAGGTTTGTCGGCCGAGGCCGATGGCGCGCTGATCGATACCGCCATCGCCCAGCTTCCGGCCGCCCTGGCCAGCCGCAAAGTCGCGTAATCCTTCCATCCTTCGGGCTGCACCGAAGCGCCGTCCCTGCAAGGGGGCGGCGTTTTGCTGTACGCTCCCGGTCGAAGGGAGCCGCGCATGAACGATGCCGGACGCATCGCCGCCACCGCCGCCTTACTGGGCGAGCCGGCGCGCGCCAATATGATGGCGGTTTTGATGGACGGGCGCGCCCTGACCGCCAAGGAACTCGCCTTTGCCGCCCATGTCGCCGCGCCGACCGCCAGCGGCCACCTCGCCCGGCTGACCGAGGCCGGGCTGCTGGCCATGCGCAAGCAGGGGCGGCATCGCTATTTCTGCCTCGCCAGCCCCGGCATCGGGCGCATGCTGGAGGCGATCATGGCCGCCACCCAGCCTGTCGCCGGCCCGCCCACCACCTGGCGCGGGGGAGAGGCGCTGCGCACCGCCCGCACCTGCTACGACCATCTGGCCGGGCGGCTCGGCGTCGGGCTGGCCGATGCGCTGAGCGCGCGCGGGCTGGTCGTGCTGGGCGAGGATGGCGGGGAGGTGACGGCCGATGGCCACGCCTTCCTGCAACGCTTCGGCGCCGATACCGCGCCGCGCCCGCGCGGCCCGACCCGCCTGTTCTGCCGCCCCTGCCTGGATTGGAGCGAGCGGCGCCCGCATATCGCCGGCCGGCTGGGCGCGGCGCTGGCCTGCCGCTGTTTCGAGCTGGGCTGGATCGCGCGCGAACGCGACAGCCGCGCGGTGCGCATCACCCAAGCCGGGCGGATCGGGTTCGGTGCGGTGTTCGGAATGGAACTGGCGGGCTGAAAGCAAGGTCGTTGGCGCATCCGCCACCGATCCCGCCGCGCCATGTCAATTAACAGTTAGACTGGCAAGTTTAACTTTCCAGTTTTCTGATGAACTGATACGCTGCGCGCCATGAACCCCGCGCCCAGGCCGCCCCGCACCGCCGATGCCGCCGATCTGGCAACCGAGCTTCGCGCCCTGATGGGAAAGTTGAAGCGGCGGCTGCGCGCGCAGGCGGATATCGGCGACTTCTCACTGTCGCAGGTCTCGGCATTGCTGCGTCTGGAAAAGGAAGGCCCGGCCACCGCGTCGACCCTCGCGCGCGCGGAAGGCATGCGGCCGCAATCCATGGCGACCGTCATCGCCGCGCTGGAGGAGGCCGGCATGGTCCGCGGCGAAGCGGACCCCACCGATGGCCGGCGGATCCTGCTCTCTCTCACCGATTCCTGCCGCGCATGGATCGAGCACGGCCGGGCGATACGCCAGGACTGGCTGACCCGCGCCCTGCAAACCCGATTCTCGGCCGAGGAACGGGATGTGATCGCGCGAGCCGTCAGCCTGCTGGCGCGCCTCGCGGAGGAATGAGGTTGCCCGTTCCCATCCCTCACCAAGGACCCTCTGCATGCCAGCGACGACAATCGATGCGCGTACCGCCCTTCTGGTCGTCGATCTCCAGCGCGGCATCGTCGACACCGCCGCCTCCCTTCTGACCGACGCCGTGCCGCCGATCGCGCAGGTGCTGGATCGCACCCGCGCCTTGATCGATGCCTGCCGGCGGAAAAATCTGCCGGTCGTGCTGATCAATGTCGCGGGCAGCGCGCCCGGACGCACGGAGGAGCCGCGGCGTTTCGACGGCCCGTTCCCCGACGGCTTCACCGATTTCGCGCCCGCGCTCGGCCAGCAAGCGGAGGATATCGTCATCACCAAGCGACGTTGGGGCGCATTCTCCGGCACCGAACTCGACACGCGGCTCAAGGCGATGGGGATCACGCAGGTGATCATTGCCGGAATCGCGACCGCGACGGGCGTGGAGTCGACCGCGCGTCAGGCCTTCGAGCAGGGCTACAACGTCACCCTGGCGATCGACGCCATGAGCGACATGCGCGCCGCCGCGCATCGCTACAGCATCGAGGCGGTGTTTCCCCGCCTCGGCGAGACCGGGACGGCGCAGGAGATCATCGCGCTGCTCGACACCGGGGAGGGCTGACATGGCCTGGCTTCCCTACCTCGCTTATTTCGGCGGCGGCCTGTTCCTGGCCAATGCGATCCCGCATTGGGTGAGCGGAATGATGGGGCGCCCGTTCCAGAGCCCGTTCGCCAAGCCATCCGGTGAAGGCCTCTCCTCCTCCACCGTCAACGTGGCATGGGGCAGCGCCAATCTGATCCTGGCCTATCTCCTGATCTGCCGGGTCGGTGTGTTCGCGTTGCGCGATGCCGGCGACGCGGCCGCGCTCGGCGGCGGCATGCTGGTGATCGCGCTGTTTTCCGCGCGCCATTTCGGCCGCTTCCACGGTGGCAATCACCCGCCCGGGCGGTAAGCGCGATGGCGGCGATGTTCCGCGCGCTGCAGGTCCGCAATTATCGGATCTGGGCGGCGGGCGCGCTGGTGTCGAATATCGGCACCAGCATCCAGCGCACCGCGCAGGATTGGCTGGTGCTGGTCGTGCTGACGCATGCCAACGCATCGGCTTTGGGCATGGTGATGGCGCTGCAATTCGCGCCGCAGCTGCTGTTCCTTCCCTGGACCGGATCGGCGGCGGATCATCTCGACCGGCGCAGGCTGCTGATGGCCACCCAGGCGAGCATGGGGCTGCTGGCGCTGTTGCTCGGCGCGCTCACCCTGGCCGGGATGGTGCGTCTCTGGCAGGTGCTGATCTTTGCCTTCGCATCGGGCACCGCCGCGGCATTCGACGCGCCGGTCCGCCAGATCTTCGTCGCCGATCTGGTCGGCGATGAGGTTCTGGCCAATGCCGTCACGCTCAACACCATGTCCTTCAACGTCGCGGGCCTGATCGGCCCGGCCCTGTCCGGCGCGTTGATCGCGGTAACCGGCACCGGATGGGCGTTCCTGATCAACGGCGCGTCGTTCCTCGCCGTGCTGGCATCGCTGTTTCTGCTGCGCACGGACGCACTGCACCGATCGGCAGGCACGCCGCGTGCGCCGGGCAGCTTCGTCGCGGGCCTGCGCTACGTCGCGGGGCGTTCCGATCTGATCGCCATTCTCGTCATGCTGTTTCTCATCGGTACGTTCGCGCTCAATTTTCCGATCTTCATCTCGACCATGGCGGTGCAGGTCTTTCACGCCGATGCGCGCGGTTTCGGCATGCTGTCCTCGGCGATGGCCGCGGGCGCCATGGCGGCGTTGCTATGGGGCGCGCGCAGCGGCCGGCCGACGCTCGTCACGCTGATCGGCAGCGCCGCGCTGCTGGGAACAGGCTTCACCCTTGCCGGCCTGTCGCCCAGCTATGAGAGCTTTGCCGCCGCGCTGGCGGTGATCGGAATCGGCTGTCTGACATTCGTCAACGCCAGCAACCCGATCATGCAGCTTTCGACGGAGCCCGCCATGCGCGGGCGGGTCATGGCGCTGCGCGTCGGCGTGGGCCTGGGTGCCACGCCGATCGGCGCACCCATGATCGGCTGGACAGCCGATCATTTCGGCCCGCGTTGCGCGCTCGGCATCGGCGCCGCAGCGGGGTTCGCCGCGGCACTGGTCGGCGGATATGCTCTCGTGAAAACCAGGCGGCCGGGCGCGACGGGGGAATAACGGCGTGCCGGCATCGGCGGGATAACGCCGCATCGGATCAGAGGACGGTCATCACCCCCTGCATCCAGCCACGGGTCATCATCGCGCCGGCCCAACCGCCGGCGCCGGTGCCGCAAGCGGCCATGCACTGCCAGGGATAGGCCCCCGGCTTCGGCGCCGTGAAGCGGAAGATCATCGTCGAACGCACCCGCATCGGCACGTTCAGGAAGAAATCCTCGCCGTTCACGGTGAAGGTATGCGCGACCTCCTTCACCGGGATGGCATGGACCAGCGTGCCGTCATGTTCGGCGATCTTCGCCGGGATGGCGTCGATCAGGCGGAACATATTGTCCTGCGTGCCGGATGCCTTGTTGTAGCCGCCGGGGATCTGGGCATTGCCGTCATCGTAGCAACGCACCGTGACCTCCACCGGCCGATGCGCCGGCACGCTGAAACCACCGGGCATGAATTGCGGCCAGCCGGGCCGGCCGATCATCTTGCCCGTGAGGATCTTCATCTCGACCTTGACGAGCCCGGCGGCTTCCGCCGGCGTCGGACCCGCGATCGTTCGCAAGGCGAGCGCCAGACCGCCACCCATCATCATTGTGCCGACGAAGCGACGGCGCCCGGCATCGACCGGTTCATGGAGCGTCGCATGAAGCATCGCACTTCTCCCTACCGAAGAATTCCCGGCAAGGCTAAGCGCGGCGAGGCAGGGTTTCATTGATCGGGATCAATCCGCTCGCGGCGCCGTATCGTGCGTGCATGCGGCATTGGCGCATCGGCAGAGCGGCATTTCGCGTCCGCCCGCGCCGGAGAGAGACTAATTCAACCGCCCGCGCAGCGCGCTGATCGCCGCCCGCGCGCGGCTGGCCGCACTCCCCTCCGGCACCAGGGTCAGATAGCGCTCGAAGCAATCCAGCGCCGCGCCATGGCGTTCCAGCCGCCGGTTCATCGCCGCGGCCTGCCACCACAGATCGGCATGGCCGGGCGCGATGCGCAGCATGTCTTCGGCACAGGCCAGCGCGCCGGCCAGATCGCCGCCCTGGCCGCGCCGGAGCAGCAGATTATTCTGCAGCCGCAGCAGCACTTCCCGCCGCGACATCGGGCGCAGCAATTCCGGGCGCAGCACCGCCTCCGGTCCTTCGATGCGCACCAGCAGGCGATGCAGCGCGGCGGCATCCAGCGTCTGGCCGCCATCGAACACATCGATCGGCACCGGCGCCCCGCGTCCGGACAGGCCGATCAGGAAATGCGCGGGAAAATCGATGCCATGCGCGTCCCACCCCGCCGCATGCGCGGCGTGCAGCCAGATGATCCCCAGCGCCACCGGCAGGCCGCGCCGGCGGGCGATCACCTGCAGCAGATTGGCATTGGCCGGATCGTCATAGGTTTCATGATCGCCGCAAAATCCGTATCGCCCGGCCAGCAATTCGGCCAGCGCCATGGCGCGCTTGCTGCACCGCTCCGCCTCGGCGCGCGGACGCAGCGCCACCGCGTCGCGCGCGATCTCCGACAGCACGCGCCGCGCGCCGGCGATATCCGCGCCCGGCGCGTCGATGGCGGCGAGATGCAGCGCCGCATCGGCAATGTCGATCTCGGCATCGGGCAATTGCCCGATCGCCTCCAACGCGGCGCGCGGCGTGCTCATGCCGGCATCCGCCGCCGCCTACTCGGCGGCGGCGTCGGGGACGTACAGCGCCTTGCCGGATGCGGCGAATTCCTCGCTCTTTGCCGCCATCCCGGCCATCCGCTCCGCCTCCACCCGCAAATCCTGGGTGATCTTCATCGAACAGAATTTCGGCCCGCACATGGAGCAGAAATGCGCCACCTTGTGCTGGTCCTTGGGCAGCGTCTCGTCATGGAAGCTGCGCGCCGTGTCGGGATCGAGCGCCAGATTGAACTGATCCTCCCAGCGGAACTCGAAGCGGGCGCGGCTGATCGCATCGTCGCGCAGCTTCGCCGCCGGATGGCCCTTGGCGAGATCGGCAGCGTGGGCGGCGATGCGGTAGGTGATCACCCCGGTCTTCACGTCGTCGCGGTTGGGCAGGCCGAGATGCTCCTTCGGCGTCACGTAGCAGAGCATCGCGGTGCCGAACCAGCCGATCATCG
>JAGWRU010000059.1 GCA_028869595.1 Rhodospirillales bacterium | reverse complement strand
TGGGCATCGGTCACCGCGAAAGGCGGCCGCAGCCCGGCCAGGGCCGCGCCGGTCAGCGCGAAGCCGCGCGGGCGGGCCAGCACACCTGCCGAAGCCCCCGCAAGCCGCGCCTGAAAGCGGCGCGCCGCCCCATCGGCATCGCGCAGGCAAAGGCGCGGATCAGCATCGGGATCGCCGGGATACCAGGCCCAGCCTTGCAGGCCGCCGCTGCCATCGGCGGCGACATAGCCTTCCAGCCGGTTGAGCGCGGCGATGTCGATCGGGCTGGCGCAAAGCGGCACCGAATCCGCCGTCACCGTCAGCCAGCGCGCGGTGTGCCAGGTTGGCGGCAGCGCAAGACGGGGCGGCGCCTCGCCTTTCGCCGGGAGGTGCAACGGCCGCCCATCCAGGCGAACGGCGATCGTCGCGCGCGGATTGGCCGGCGCCAGCACCAGCGCCGGCGCGCCCGCCCTGCCGTCGCGCGCGATCGCGCAGAAACCTGGCGCGTCGAGCCGTGGGCTCAGCGCGAAGGCGAGGGCCAGCGCCGCATCATCGGCGATATGCCGCGACAGCAGCCGCGCCAGCGCCGCGCCGGCTGCCGGGAAGCGCCGGCAGCGCGCTTCCGCCCCGGCCAGGCCGAGCCAGATTTCGCGGATATCGACGGTCTCGGCGAGGGCGGCAAACAGGGCGGCGGCGCGGGCATCGTCATGGCCGATCAATGCGCCGGCCAGCATCGCGCGCAGCGTCGCATCGTTCGGGGCCAGACGCGTGGCGCGTTCCAGCCAGGGCCGTGCCGCCGCCGCCTCGCCACGGGCCAGCAGCGCCTCCGCCCGGGCCAGCGCGTCGCGCGCATCCCGCAAAGCCGGCGCCGCCGGGCGGTCGGGCGGGGCGGGCATGGGCGGATCAGTCGCCGGTCAGGCGATGGCCGCCGGCATCGGCTTCCAGCGCGGCTTCGGGCGGCGGCGGCAGCGCCGCCAGATCGATGCGCGCCTCCTCCAGCCCCTGCGCCACGGCGCGTTCCAGCCAGAGCCGCGCGGCATCGAGATCGCGCTCTCCGGCCAGGGCGCGCGACAAATAGCGGCCCAGCATCATCTGGGCATAGGCATGCCCACGCTCGGCCGCGGCACGGAACCAGCGCTGCGCGGTCACCCGATCGGTCGGCACCTCGTGCCCGCCGCCAAGCATCGCCGCGGTCGAGAACATCGCCCCGACATGGCCGCGTTCCGCCGCGCGCGTGAAATAAACCAGGGCACCAGGATGATCGCGCGGGCCGGCAATGCCGTTCAGCATCATCTCGGCCAGTGCGGCCTCGGCTTCGGGCATGCCGATTTCCGCCGCGCGGGTGATCCAGGCGCGCCCCTCCACCGGATCGGCGGGCACGCCGCGCCCTTCGGCCAGCATGCGGCCATACCAGTATTGCGCATTGACCACGCCGTCGGCAGCGCGGCGCATCCATTCCACGGCGCGAGCCTCGTCGCGGGCGACCCCCACCCCTTCGGCCAGGCAGACGCCGAAATTGAAGGCGGCGACCAGATCGCCGGCGCTTGCCGCCTGTTCGAACCAGGCACGGGTGCGCGCCGCTTCCTCGGCGGTGCCCTGGCCCTTGAGCAGCAGATTGGCGAAATCGACCTGGGAATTGGTATCGCCCGCCTCGGCCGAGACCTGAAACCAGCGTGCCGCCTCGGTCTGATCGCGCGCCACCCCGGCGCCGGTCAGATAGAGCATGCCGAGCGCCCGCGCCGCGCCGCGATGCCCGGCCTCCGCCGCCTGGCGGAACCAGATCGAGGCCTCGGCGTAATTCGGCGGCAAGGCCCCGCCGCGCGCATAGAGATCGCCGACCAGCGCGGCGGCTTCGCGATCGCCGGCCACGGCGGCGCGGCGCAGCCAGCTTTCGCCCTCGGTGAGATTGACCTCGACGCCGCGGCCTTCCATCAGCGCCAGCCCGTAACGCGCCTGACCGGAGCGATAATTCTTCTCCGCCGCGCGGCGGTAGAAATCGGCGGCGCGGGTCAGATCGGCGGGCTGGGCGAAGCCACGCTCGGCCAGCACGCCCATCAGATAAAGCGCGGTGGGCAGATCGGCCTCGGCGGCGATGCCGAGCAGGCGCAGAATTTCCTGCCGATCGCCCTCCTCCGCCGCATCCGGGGCCAGTGCCAGCGCGTGGCCCAGCGCGCCCTGGGCACAGCCGGCGGCGGCGGATTTGGCGTACCAGGCGCGCGCCTCCTCGGGGTTGCGCAGGGTTTCCGGACCGGCGGTCAGGATATAGCCGAGCACCGCCTGGGCATCCGCCGATCCGGCCTCGGCGGCGCGGCGGGCCCATTTCAGCCCGAGTTCGAAATCCGGCCCGGCATCGCTGTCGCCGGCGGTGAACAAAGCGGTGCCGCCGGCCGATGCGCCGCCGGCAAGGCCGTGAATCGCCAGCGTGGCAAGCAGCGTCTGAGCCTCGATATGGCCATCCGCGGCGGCGCGCTCCAGCCAGCGCACCCCCTCGGTGCGGCTGACCGGCACGCCGGCACCTTCCAGATAGCAGCGGGCGACACGAAAACACGCCTCGGTCAGGCCGGCGCGCGCGGCGCGGGCGAACAGGGCGAAGGCTTCCGGCTTGCGCCCTTCCTCGGCGAAGCGCTCCGCCCGGCGCAGCGCGGCGGCCGGAGAGAGCGACCCGATCAGGCGGTCGAGCATGGCCATCGTATCAGTGCTCCGCCATCATCGGATCGAAGCCATCACGGTTCCCGCATCGCATCGGCGGTGACCGGCAGCACCCGCTCCAGCAGGTAGCCCAGCACGGTACGCTTGCCGACCTTCATGTCGACCGTCACCGGCATGCCCGGCACGAGATGGAATCCCTGCGGCACGCCATGCAGATCGACGCGGCCGATATCGATATGGGCGCGAAAATACGGCTCGGTCGTGTTGGGGGGCAGCGGGATCGAGGCAAATTCGCCGCGCGCCTGATCGGCCGAGGTGAAGCTGTCGGGGCTGACCACGGTGACCAGCCCATGCGCCATGCCGTAGCGCGTGAAGGGGAACGTATCGAATTTGATCGAGGCCTGATCGCCGACATGGACATAGCCGGCATCGCTGCCGGCGATATTCACCGCGACATCGAGCTTGGCATCGAGCGGCACCAGCGTCACCAGCTGCTGGCCCGATTGCAGCACCGAGCCGACCGAAACCGGGGCGACGCTCATCACCGTGGACGGCCGGTCGGCGCGCAATTCCACCAGCTGGCTGTGCAGCCGCGCCTTGTCCAGCGCGCCGCGCGCATCGGCCAGCTTGCTCGCCGCCTCCGACAGCTTGTTCAACACATCGGCGTGCCAGGATTTCACATAGCCATCGCGCTCGGCAATCATCGCCGACAGATCGCGCGTGGCGCCGACTTCCGTCTGCTGGGCATTGGCGAGATAGCGCGCCATCTCCGCGCTGTTATCCATCGCCGCCAGCGTGTTCAGGCGCGAGCCGACCTGAAGATTTTCCAGCTGCTTGCGCATCGCCTCGACGTCGCGCGCGACTTTCAGGCGGTCCTGATAGCCGACCTCGTCGGATTTGGCGCGCGCGATGGTGGCCACCAGGCTGTCGATCTTCTGCTGATAATTCTGCAGCTTGAAGTGATATTCCGACTGCCTCTGGGCATAGATCGCCGCCTGCAGCGACATGGCCGGATCGATTCCGGTATAGGGGAAGGGTTTGCCGGTGGCTTCCGCCTGCAGACGGTCCACCTCGGCCTGCAGCATCGCGGTCTGCGCCGCCTGGCTGGTCAGATCAGCCGTGGCAAGGGTCGGGTTGAGGCGGGCGATCAACTGGCCGGCCTGCACCACCTCCCCCTCATGCACGTCGATCGACTGCACGATCGCGGTATCCAGCGGCTGGATCACCTGCGTCTTGGTCTCGGCGGTCACCAGCCCTCTCGCGGTCACCACCTGATCGACCGGGATCAGGGCCATCGCCACCATAATCGCGGCAAACATCGAGGCGATGATCCAGACGATGCCGCGCGCGGCGCGCGGCACCGGCGCGCCGGTGATGGCGGTCGACGGCGACTGGAACTCGAGAATGGCCGGCAGAACGACGGCATCCTCGCGCTCGGTAAGCTCAGTCGCCTTGGGCGAGATTTGGAGCGAGCGCGGCATGACGCGGACCCTGCGTTTCGAGATGACGATTCTGCTGCGCCCAGAGCTGGCGATAGATCGCACAGCGTTCCAGCAGCACGCGATGCGGAGCGATATCGGCGACCTTGCCCTTGTCCAGCACCAGGATCTGATCGCATTCGGTCAGCGAGGACAGGCGGTGGGAGACGATCAGCATGGTCCGTCCGCGAGCGATGCGGGCGAGATTGGCATTGACCAGCGCCTCGCTCTCCGGATCGAGCGCGCTCGTCGCCTCGTCCAGGATCAGGATGCGCGGGTCCATGATCAGGGCGCGCGCGATCGCCAGACGTTGACGCTGTCCGCCCGAGAGATTGGGCGAGCCTTCCTCGATATAAGTCTCGTAGCCATTGGGCATGCGTTCGATGAATTCCTCCGCCCCGGCCAGGCGGGCGGCACGCACCACATCCTCCAGCGTCAGTCCCGGGCGGCCGGCGATCAGATTGTCGCGGATGGAGCCACGAAACAGGAAATTCTCCTGCAGCACCACGCCGAAACTCTGGCGCAGATGGCGGAGATTGATCTCGCGCAGATCGGCGCCGTCGATCTTCAGAAAGCCGCTATATTCGCGGTTGATACCCTGCAACAGCCGGGTGACGGTGGATTTGCCCGAGCCCGATCGCCCGACCAGCCCGAGCATGGTGCCGGCCGGCACCTCGAAGCTGACGCGATCGAGGGCGGGGATTTTGGTTCCCGCATAGGTGAAGGTGACGTCCTCGTAGGTGATGGCGCCCTTGAATTTCGGCCGCAACCCGCCCGAAGCGGCGTCGGTTTCCAGCGGCCGGTTCAGCACCGAGGCCACTTCGCCGATCGAGCTGCCGACCTCCTCATAATCCTCGATCAGCCGGGCAAGCTGGACCAGCGGCTGTGCGACGCGCATCGACAGCATCATGAAGGCGAACAGGCTGCCCACCGCATAGCCGGTGGGATCGTTCAGCGCCATCCAGGCACCGATCAGGATGACGCCGGTGGTCATGAAGCGCTCGATCGGCGTGATGATGGTCTGCGGCCAGTTCGATAGCCGCCCGAAAGCCAGGCGCCATTTGCCGGCATCGGCGACCTTGGCATCCCACAGCGCCTTGCGCTGCGGCTCCAGCGCCATGGATTTGACCGTCTTGATGCCGAACACCGTCTCGCCGATCACCGATGCCTTGTCAGTCTCGGCCTTCACCACATTGCCGAACACCACTCGCAACGGGCGCAGGAAAGCGACCAGCACCAGGGTGATGACGGTGGCGCCCGCCACCACGATCCAGGCCAGCGCGCTGTTCAGATAGAACAGGAAGGGCAGCAGCACGCAGAGCGTCATCAGATCGAGGAAGGCGGTCAACAGCTTGCCGGTGAGGAATTCGCGCACCCGGTAGATCTGGCCGATCTTGTGCATCGTCTCGCCGGCCGGATGGCGCTCGAAATAATCGAGCGGCAGGCGCAGCAGCCGGGCGAAGACGTGCAGATTGAGCCGCGCATCGATGCGCGCGCCCACCACCAGCACGATCAGCCGCCGCGCATAGCCGAGAAAGGCTTCGTAGAGCACGAAGATGCCCAGGATGGTGGCCAGCAGAACCAGGGTGGAGGTGCTGTGATGCACCAGCACCTTGTCCACCACCGTCATCACCAGCAGCGGCGGGAAGATGGTCAGGAAGGACAGCACCAGCGAGGCAATTCCGATATCGCGCAGCGACCGGCGCTGCTGCAGCACCAGCGCGGCCAGCCAGCGCAGCGAGAACGGCTCATCCGCCTGGGTGATGCCGCGATGGGCGCGCAGCATCACCGCATCGCCGTCCCACACCTCGGCCAGGCGCATCTGATCGACCGGCAGCGATCCGTCCGAGGCGGCGCTGCGCGGGTCCTTCAGCAGCACCACCTTGTGCTCGGCATTGGCGCCGGTCAGCAGCCCGGCCGTGCCGTCCTTGAACAGCAGCACGACCGGGCCGGTATCGTCGAAGCGCAGCAAATGGCGCCATTTCAAGCGCACCGCGCGCGCCCACATCCCGGCATTCTGCGCCCAGGTCGACAGCGCCGCGGCACTCGGCGCGACGTTGCCCTCATCGGAGCGGAATTCGCCGGGATCGAGCTCGAAGCCGTGGTACCGCGCCGCCGCCATCATCGCGAGCAGGCGGATCGGGGTTTCCGCGCGGCGCGGCCCGCCGCCGAGCGGCGAACCGCCGGCGGGATTGCCACCCGGCGGGATGCCGCCGCCCGCCGTCTCGGCCTCGTTCTGTCCGGCCGGAACCGGGGTCAGACCGTCTGTACCATCCACGCCGTCATTCCCTTTACGCCGAGCGCCCGTCCGCCAGCCCGTTCATGGACCAGCCTGCACCGCCGCGCGTTACCAAGTCGTGCGCACCCATACAGTCAAGGGCCGGGACCGGGGCCGCATCGTTGCACGCAAGACGCGGGCAAAGCAGCCATCGGCGCCGCCCGCCCTTCCGGTTTGCCTCTTATGCCTGCTAAACCGGGGTGGGGGCAATAAATCTCGCGTCATTGCGCGCCCGCGCATGGCGGGGCGCCGGATACGGGTCGGTTCGGACAGGGCTACCGGACTTCGCTTGCAAACCCGGCGGGTCCCGCCGGATCGCCCGCCGCGTGCTTCGCGGCAGACAGGAAATTGGAAGCCGCCATGGCCGAACCCATCGTTCCGCAGGATGACAGCACCGGTGCCTTTATCCCCGGCCCGCCGGTGCACCGCGCCCCGCTGGGCCAGGGGCGGCTGTCGGGGCTGCGCTTCGCGGCCAAGGACCTTATCGACGTGGCCGGCACGGTGACCAGTTGCGGCAATCCCGACTGGGCCCAGACCCACCCCAAGGCGGCCGCCACGGCGCCGGTGATCACCACCCTGCTGCAGGCCGGCGCGGCGCTGGCCGGCAAAACCAAGACGGTCGAACTCGCCTTCGGCCTGACCGGAGAGAATGTCTGGCACGGCACGCCGCTGAACCCGGCCGCCCCGGACCGTTTCCCCGGCGGGTCGAGCTGCGGCTCGGCCGCGGCGGTGGCGGCCGGGCTGGTCGATTTCGCGCTCGGCACCGATACTGGCGGCTCGGTGCGCATTCCGGCCAGCTATTGCGGGCTGTTCGGCATCCGCCCCAGCCATGGCGCGGTCAGCCTGGCCGGCATCGTGCCGCTGGCCCCCAGCCTGGATACGTGCGGCTGGTTCACCCGCGGCGCCGCGCTGCTGTCCGGGGTGGGCGAGGTCCTGCTGCCCGGCGGCGGCGGCGGCGAGCTGTCCGGCCCGCTGCTGCGGGTCGAGGAAGCCTGGATCAACGCCCAGCCCGAGGTGGCCGAGGCGCTGCACCGGGCGCTGGAGAAGCTGGAGCAGATGCGCGGCCGCGCCGTCGGCGTGCGCCTTGCCCCCGAGGGGATCGACAGTTTCTACGACCATTTCCGCACGGTGCAGGCCGAGGAGGTATGGGTCAGCCATGGCGGCTGGATCGGCAGCGCCAATCCTCGCTTCGGGCCCGGCGTCGGCGAACGCTTCGCCGCGGCGCGCGCCACCGATCCGGCGATCGCCGCCCCCGGCCGCGCCTTCCGGCGCATGCTGCAGGCCCGCATCCGTCCGCTGCTGGCCGGCGGCGGGGTAATGATCTTCCCCACCAGCCCCTGCCCGGCGCCGCTGCTGACGGCAAGCGCGGTGGAACAGGACATCGTCCGCCAGGCCAGTATCGGCGTCACCACCATCGCCGGATTTTGCGGCCTGCCGGAAGTGACGCTGCCGGCCGGGCGGGTCGGCGGCGCGCCGATCGGCCTGTCGCTGGTGGCCGGGCGCGGGCATGATCGCGCGTTGCTGGCCCTGGCCTGCGATGCCGCCGCCGTGCTTGGATTACCGGTCTGACGTTTCCACGCCCCTTTTGCGATCATCGACGGAACCCTTCATGCCGATCCGCCCCGCGACTGCCGCCGACCTGCCCGAAATCCAGGCGATCTATGCCCATCACGTCCTGCACGGCACCGGTAGCTTCGAGGAGGTGCCGCCCAGCCTGGAGGAGATGACCGCGCGGTTCGAGCGGGTGAAAAGCCGCAACTGGGCCTGGTTCGTCATGACCGATGCGACCGGCGTGCAGGGTTATGGCTATTACGCGGCCTATCGCGAACGCTCCGCCTATCGCTTCTCGGTGGAGGACAGCGTCTATGTCCGAGAGGATGTGCGCGGCCAGGGCGTCGGCAAGCAACTGGTGATGCGCCTGATCGATCAGGCGACCACGGACGGCTTCCGCCAGATGATCGCGGTGATCGGGGATTCGGAGAATACCGGCTCGATCGGCGTGCATGCCAGCCTGGGCTTTCGCATGGTCGGCACGCTGCGTGCGGCCGGGCTGAAATTCGGCCGTTGGCTGGATGTGGTGACGATGCAGCGCGCCCTCGGGCGCGGGGATATGGATATCCCCGCATAGAAAGCCGCCCAGCGGGGCGGCATCGCCCCGCCGGGCCGCGATCCGCGCGCCGCTATTCCGGCAATGCCTGGCCGGTGGTTTCCCGCCCGAACGGGATGACGAACAATCCCAGCACGAAGGCAAGGGCCGTCGCCGCGACCGGCCAGCCCAGCGTGCCGGCATGCACCACGGCGGCAGCCAGGATGAAATTCACCCCCGCGCCGATGAAGCGGCCGATCGAGGTGCAGAAGGCGAAGGCGGTGGCCCGGATCTCGGTCGGGTAGAGCTCCGGCAGCCACAGGCTGAACATCGCGAAATTCGCCCCGCCGAAACCCAGGAAGAACAGCACGACGATGAACACGCCCAGCGCCGTGCCGGGCGGCAGGTAGAAGGCCCAGCCGAAAGCGGCCAGGATGCAGATCAGCATCAGGACGAAATAAAGCGCGAGGGTGCGCCGCCGACCTAGCCGCTCCGCCATCGGGGGCAGCGCCAGACAGCCCAGAATCGTGCCGATCGACAGCACCCCGGTGCCGTACGACGCCATATGCACCGCCTGCGGCAGCTTGTAGCCGGCATACAGGGCCAGTTGGATGATCGCCGTCGGCTCGTAGACCGCGCCCGCCCAGAGACCGATGATCGCAACCGTCAGCAGGGTGGACATCACCAGGGTCTGGCCGCGATGCGGGCGGCTGAACAGGCGCAGCAGCGGATGGGTCCGCGCGGTTGCCGGATGGCGCTCCCATTTATGGGATTCCTTGGCGCTGAACAGCACGAAGATGGACACGACGACCGGCGCGAAGCCGCACAGGAACATCGCCCGCCAGCCGAAATGGGCGCCGATCGTGAAGTTCAGAATCGCCGCGACAAAGAAACCCGCGTAATAGCCGGTCTGGAGATAGCCCGCGCCCATCTTGCGCCGATCCTCCGGCCAGGCCTCGGCGACATAGGTGCCGGCAAGCGACCATTCGCCGCCGATGCCGATGCCGGCGATCAGGCGGAACAGACCGAGTTCCCAGATATTCTGCGACAGCGCGGCAAGGCCCGTGAACACCGCGTATAGCAGGATGCTGGCCGCCAGCATGTTCTTGCGCCCGAACCGATCCGCGAGCGGCCCCCACAGAAAGGACAGGCCCCAGCCGATCAGGAACATCGCGAACAGGATCGAGCCGACCTCCCCGATCGCCGCCGGGCTGACCTTGATGCCCGAGCGCGGCAGCAATTCCGTCAATGCCGGGGCCAGCACCAGGGCGTAGATCACGCTGTCCATGCCATCCAGCATCCAGCCCGACCAGGCGCCCCAGAAGCCGACGATCTGATCGCGATTGAGCGGCGTGCGCCGCAAGGCTGCGGGCGTAGCGCGATAGGCGCTTGGCATGAGACGATTCCTCTCCTGGTCGGTCGAACGACCGGTTGATCCGGCCCGTCCGAAGGCGATGGGCACGGCCACGCGGCGGCGCGGCGCGCCCCTTGCCGCGCGAACGAATCACGGCGGACACGAAATTGCAATGCACACGAAATTGCTATGGAGACGAAATTGCTGTGCGGACGAAATTGCAATGGCAAGGCAACGGGCGTGACCAAGGCAACGGGCGTGACATTGTCACGGCAGCGCACCGTGCAGGCATGCAAGACTCCGGTTGATCGCGATGCCCCGCCGGTGTCGCGAGAACAAGGAAGTGCCATGCGCGTCAATATCGGTTCCGCCGATCGTCTCCTTCGCCTCGTGGCGGGGTTTGCCTTGCTCGCCTTCGGTCTGTTGAATACGACCCCATGGCGCTATCTCGGGCTTGCCGGCATCGTCCTGGTGCTGACCGCGCTGGTACGGTTCTGCCCGGCCTATGCGCTGCTCGGCATCCGCACCTGCACCCGGCCGACATTGTCCGGCTGAACAACCAGGATCGAGGCATCCATGCTGTCGCCCGACGCCTATGACACGTTGATCGCGGCGTTTCCCTTGCTCTCGGATCTCGATTCGGCGGCGCACGCGGATCTGCGCCGCGCCTGCCAGAGCATGGAACTGGCGCCGGGCACGGCGGTCTTCGAAGTCGGCCAGCCATGCGAGCGCTATCTGTTCGTGATCGATGGCAGCGTGCGGGTGCATCTGCTCGATCTCGGCGGACACGAGATCACCCTTTATCGCGTCGGTGCCGGCGAGACCTGCATCCTGACCACCGCCGCCCTGCTCGGCACCGACGCCTATGCCGCCTATGCGGTGACCGAGCGTCAGACCCGGGCGGCCGGCGTCGATGCCATGGCATTCGATCGGCTGATCGCCGGCTCCGCCATATTTCGCCGCCTCGTCTTCGGCTCCTACGGAGAGCGCATCGTCGATCTGATGAAACTCGTCTCGAACATCGCCTTCACCCGCATCCAGGTGCGCCTTGCCCGCTGCCTGCTCGGGCTGATGGATGCCGAGGGCTGCATCCGCTCCACCCATGAACGACTATCGGTCGAGCTGGGTACCGCGCGCGAAGTCATCAGCCGCACGTTGAAGATTTTCGCGCGGCAGAATTTCATCCATGCCGGTCAGGGGACCATTCAGGTGCTCGATAGAAACGCCCTGACCCGCATCGCCGAAGGAGAGGCGCTTTGAAGAAATTCCTGTCGCAATGGAATCCGCTGCGCCGCCTGTCGCGACAGGCTTCGCCGCTTTCGCCCGTGCATCCGCAGGAATTGAGCGTCTGGCTGGCCAGCGGCGATACGCTGCTGGTCGATGTGCGCGAGAAGGAGGAATTCGCCCGCGATCATGTCGAAGGCGCCCTCTCGGCGCCGCTTTCCGCCTTTCCCGGGCAGTTGAGCCTTCCCCAGGCGGTGCGCCGCGTCGTCTTTCATTGCCAGACCGGCACACGCACCCGCCTGGCTGCGGCCAGGCTGGCGGCCAGCACCGCCCTTCCCAGTTTCGTGCTGAGCGGCGGCTTGAACGATTGGCGCCGCATGGTGGAACCGAAATAGCGCCGCGCGGCCGGTCAGCCCTGCCGGTTCAGCCTTGGCGTTCCCAGCCGCGCGCGCCCTGACGCCAATAGACCGGGCTGTGCCCGCCGGCGCGCGCCGCCCGCCAGCGCTCACGCGCCGCCGCCACCGCTGCCGGATCCTTGCCGTCGAACAGATCGAAAATCCGCGCCGCCCGATCGATCAGCGCGGTCTCGGCGCCATCGGGCAGGAACAGGAATTTGGCACCGTTCGCCACCTCGTCGGTGGCGGTCAGCCAGATCGGCTGCAGCGCGGCATCGCCGCTCGCCGCGCTGCCATGCGGCAGGAAGGGCGGCTCCTGCACCTCCCACAAGGCGCGGTCGAAGGCGGCCACCGCATCGGCGTCGCGCAGCCGCACCACGGCGCGCTGGCCGGCGGCCAAGGTGCGGCCCAGCAACTGGCCGAGGGCTTCGGCAACGCTGCTGCGCGTCAGATGATAGAAACCGATTTCCGCCATCACGGCCACGCGCTGGCCGGCATCGTACCCAGGCGTCCGGCCAGCGCATCCAGCAGCCGCACGCCGAAGCCACTGGCGCCGGCGGCATGGCGTTCGTCGTTCTCCGCCCAGGTTTCGACACTCGCAATATCGAGATGCGCCCAGGGCAGGCCGGCGGTGAATTCGCGCAGGAAGGCGGCGGCATGGCAGGCATCGGGCTGGCCGCGCCCCGGCACGCAATGGCGCAGATCGGCGATGTCGGAATCGAGATCGCGCCGATGCGCCTCGCCGATCGGCATGCGCCAGACCGGTTCGCCCACCGCCGCACCGGCCGCGACGACCGCGCCGGCCAAGCCTTCATGGCTGGCGAACAGCCCCGCCTTCTCATGGCCGAGCGCGGTGATGATCGCCCCGGTCAGCGTCGCCAGGTCGATCAGCCCGCGCGGACGCAGCCGCTTCGCCGCATAGGCCAGCGCGTCGGCCAGCGCCAGCCGTCCTTCGGCGTCGGTATCCACCACCTCGATGCTGCGCCCGGATGCGCTGCGCAGCACGTCGCCCGGGCGATAGCTCGCCCCGCCGGTCATATTCTCGGCAATCGCCAGCACCGCCATCGCCGGCATCGGCGCGTCCTGCAAAGCGAGGCTCAGCAGCGCCCCGGCGCAGGCGGCGGCGCCGGCCATGTCCGCGCGCATCTCCTCCATCCCGGCCGCCGGCTTGATGCAGATGCCGCCGGTATCGAAGGTCAGGCCCTTGCCGACGAAGACCAGCGGATCTTCCTGCGGCGCGTGCCCGGGCCAGCGCAGCACCGCCAGGCGGGGCGGATGCACCGAGCCTTGCCCGACCGCCAGCAGCGCGCCGCAGCCTTCCCGCGCCAGCGCCCTGGCATCCAGCGTGCGGATCGCGATCCCCGCCGCGCGCAGCGGCGCCAGGCGATCGACGAAGCTCGACGGGTTCAGCACGTTGGCCGGCTCGCTGACCAGTTCGCGCGCCAGATCGACGCCTGCCATGCGCGCGCGCAGCGCCCGCCAGCCGGAGCCGAGCGCCGCGCCATCGGCCAGCAGCATCACGCCGCGCGGC
>JAGWRU010000058.1 GCA_028869595.1 Rhodospirillales bacterium | reverse complement strand
CGGCGATCTCGATCTGGCGCTGGGCGATCAGCGGGCGGGCGATGGAGGTGCCGAGCAGATACTGGCCCTCGTACACCGTATTGGCGCGGAACATCGGGAAGACGAAGTCCTTGACGAAGGTCTCCCGCAGATCGTCGATGAAGATCTCCTTCACGCCGAACATCTCGGCCTTCTTGCGGGCCGGCTCCAGCTCCTCGCCCTGGCCGAGATCGGCGGTGAAGGTGACCACCTCGCACTGATAGGTGGTCTGCAGCCAGCGCAGGATCACGCTGGTATCGAGGCCCCCCGAATAGGCGAGCACGACCTTCTTCACGTCCTTGACCGGCATCTGCCTGTCCTCCGCAGCGGTTTCGGGCGCCGAGGTAGCGCCGTGCGGGGGGGATGCGCAAGCGTCCGATCCGGCCGGCGCGCCGGGACCATCCGCCCCCGCCTCATGCGCCCGTGATCTGGCCTGCGCCTTGCGGCGGTGCAGATTGGCCCGCAGCGCCGCCGCCTCCCGCGCCAGCCGGGCGAGGCGGGCGGCTTCGCTCTCCGCCCGGCGGTTCACGCGGCCTGCCCGGGCACGCCGTTCCCGCTCCCGGCGTTCACGGCGCGCCGTGGACCGGATCGGCCGCGGTGCCGGGCTGGGCCGCGCGGTGGTGATCGCCGGCCAGCATCAGATAGACCGCCGGCACCACGAACAGAGTGAACAGCGTGCCGATGGCAAGGCCGGAGGCGATCACCAGCCCCATATCGAAGCGCGAGACGGCGCCGGCGCCGCTCGCCGTCAGCAGCGGGGCGACGCCCAGCACCATCGCCGCCGTGGTCATCAGGATGGGGCGCAACCGGATGCTCGCCGCCTCCTCGATCGCCGCGCGCTTGGATTTGCCCTGGGCCTGGAGTTCGTTGGCGAATTCCACGATCAGGATGCCGTGCTTGCTGATCAGCCCCATCAGGGTCACCAGCCCGACCTCGGTATAGATGTTCAAGGTCGCCCCGCCGATGCCGAGGCTGACGAAGATCAGCGCGCCGGCGATCGACATCGGCACCGAGATCAGGATGATCAGCGGGTCGCGGAAGCTTTCGAACAGCGCCGCCAGGGCCAGGAAGATGATCACCAGGGCGAAGCCGAACGTGCCGATGAAGCCGCTCGATTCCTGCACATATTGCCGCGACAGCCCGCCATAATCGACCGAGTAGGTGCCCTTGGGCAGGTCCTGCGCGGCCAGCTTGTTCAGATAGGCGATGGCGGTGCCCAGCGCCACGCCCGGCGCCGGCACGCCCTGGATGGTCGCGGCATTGAGCTGCTGGAAGTGGTTGAGCGATTCCGGCACCACATCGGTGACGATATGGGCCACCGTGGCCAGCGGCACGCTCTGCCCCGAGGCCGTGCGGATATAGTAGTTCAGCAGCTGGTCGGTATTCAGCCGGTAGCGCTGCATGACCTGCGGAATGACCTTGTACGACCGGCCCGACAGGCTGAAGTAATTCACGTAGCCACCGCCCAGCATGGAGCTGAGGGCGGCGCCGATATCGCTCATTTTCAGGCCCAGCAGGGCGGCCTTGTCGCGGTCGATCACCACCCGCGCCTGCGGCTGGTCGATACGCAGATCGGTATCGAGGAAGATGAACAGCCCGCTTTGGATGGCCTTCTGCAGGAATTGGTGGGCGACGATGTTCAGCTGCGTGAACGGTTCCGTCGTACCGATGACGAACTGCACCGGCAGACCGTTGGAGCCAGGCAGCGAGGGCGGCTGGAACACCACGGAACGAACCCCGGCAATGCCGGCCAGTTTCTGCTGCACCAGCGGCTGCAACTGGTTGGAGGTGCGGGTCCGCTGATCCCACGGTTTCAGCACCATGCCGGCGATGTCGCGCCCCGGCACATCCAGCTGGAAGACGTGATCGGTTTCCGGAAAGCTCGCGAATACCTTGTAGATCTGCGCGTCGTACAGCAGACGCTGTTGCAGGGTGGAGTTGGGCGCCGGGGTGGCAAGCTGGATCAGCACGCCCTGATCTTCCTGCGGTGCCAGCTCGCTGGTGGCGCTGGTATAAAGGAAGTAGATGCTGCCCAGAATGATCGCCGCGAACACCGCCGTTACCGGCAGCGTGTTCAGGCTGCCGCTCAGCATGCGGGCATAGCCGCGATGCAGCCGAGCGAAGCGGCGATCGATGAAGGCGACCAGCTTCGCCTCCCAGCCATGCGGATTATCCGAATGCGGCTTGAGGAAGCGCGACGCCATCATCGGCGACAGCGTCAGCGCGATGATCGCCGAAACCGTGACCGCACCGACCAGGGTGAAGGCGAATTCGGTGAACAGCGCCCCGGTCAGCCCGCTTTGGAAGCCGATCGGCACATAGACCGCGATCAGCACCACGGTCATCGCGATGATCGGCCCGCCCAGTTCCCGCGCGGCGGCCATCGCCGCCGGCACGGATTTCATCCCGTCTTCCAGATGGCGGTTGACGTTCTCCACCACGATGATCGCGTCATCGACCACCAGCCCGATCGCCAGCACCAGGGCAAGCAGGGTCAGCAGGTTGATCGAGAAGCCGAACAGCAGCATCACCGTGAAGGTGCCGATCAGCGACAGCGGAATCGCCAGCACCGGGATCAGCACCGAACGCGGCGAGCCGAGGAAGACGAACACCACCAGGGTGACGATCACCAGCGCCTCGACCAGCGTATGGATCACCTCGCTGATCGAGGAGTTCACGAATTTGGTGCTGTCATAGACGATGGTGCCGTTCAGCCCCTTGGGCAGGGCGGCCTGGATCGTCGGAAACACCTTGCGCACGCCGGCGATGACGTTCAGCAGATTGGCGCCCGGTGCCACCTGGATGCCGATATAGACGGCCTTCTTGTTGTCGAAGCCGACCTGGCCCTCGTAATCGTCGTAGCCCAGCGTGACATGGGCGACATCCTTCAGCCGCACGATCGCGCCGCCCGATTGCTTGACCACCAGATTGCGGAACTGATCGAGCGTATGCAGGCTGGTCGATGCCGTCAGGTTCACCTGCACCATCTGGCCTTTGGTGGTGCCCAGGCCGGAGATGTAGTCATTGGCCTGCAGCGCCGATGCGACATCCGCCGCCGTCAGCCCGAAGGAGGCGAGCTTCTTGGGATCGAGCCAGGCACGCAGCGCGAAATTCTTGCCGCCCAGCAATTCCGCCGTCTGCACCCCGGGCACGGCCTGCAATTTCGGCTGCACCGCGCGCACCAGATAATCGGTCACCTGGTTGGGCCGCAGCACGTCGCTGGAAAAGCCGATATACATCGCATCGATGGTCTGACCGATGGTCACCGACAGCACCGGCTGCTGAGTGCCGGAAGGCAACTGGTTCAGCACCGAGCTGATCTTGGTCTGGATCTCCGACAGCGCCTTGTCGGGATCGTAGTTCAGCCGCAGGTTCACCGTGATCGTGCTGGTGCCGCTCTGGCTGGTGGAGGTCATGTAGTCGATGCCGTTGGCCTGGGCGATGGCGTTTTCCAGCGGCGTGGTGATGAAGCCCGCGATCACGTCGGGATCGGCGCCGTAATAGGTGGTGGTGACCGTCACCACCGCATTCTCGGTCTGCGGATATTGCAGGATCGGCAGCGCGGTCAAAGCGCGCAGGCCCAGCACCAGGATCAGCAGGCTGACCACGCTGGCCAGCACCGGGCGGCGGATGAAGATGTCGGTGAAGGACATGGGATTTCCTCCGCCTTACTCGTCGGCCGGCTTGGGATTGGCATCGTTCAGCGGCTGCACGCTGTTGTTGATCGCCACTGGCGAGCCGTTATGCAGCTTGATCTGCCCGGCCGAGACGATCTGCTCGCCCGGCTTGACGCCTTTCAGCACCGCCACCTGATCGCCGCGCGTCGCGCCCAGCGTGACGAAGTTCTGTTCGACATAAAGCTGCTTCTTGCCGCCGACATCCTTGCTGCGCACGATGAAGACGGTATCGCCATAAGGGTTGTACGCGATCGCGGTCTGCGGCAGGGTGATCTCCTCGCGCGGCGCGCCGGTTGCGATATCCAGCGTGGCGAACATGCCGGGCAGCAGCTTGTGATCGGGATTGGCGATCACCGCGCGCACCTGCACGTTGCGCGTGGCGGTATCGATCAGCGGGTTGATCGCCTGCAGATGGCCGGTGAAGGCGATACCGGGCCAGGTATCGACATGCGCGACGATCTTCTGCCCCGCCGCGATATGCGCCAGATCCTGCTGCGGCAGGTAGAAATCGACATAGACGGTATCCAGCGCCTGCAGCGTCACGATGGTGGTGCCGGCGGCCAGATACTGGCCGAGATCGACCTGACGAATGCCGAGATGCCCGGCAAACGGCGCGCGCAGCACTTTCTGATCGACGATCGCCTGCTGGGCGGCAACCTGGGCGAGGTCGTTCTTCAGCGTCGCCGAATCGGCATCGACGGTGGCCTGCGACACGCCCTGCGCGCGCATCTGCGCCACGTCGCGCCGATAGGTCACGCCGGCCAGCTCCGCGGTTGCCTGCAGCGCGTGCAGCTTGGCGATGTCGTCGTCATTGTTGAGGTTGAGCAGGACCTGGCCCTGCTGCACATCCTGGCCGGAATGAAAGCCGATCTTCTCGACGATGCCGGCCAGCTGCAGCGACAGATCGGCGCCGCGCTGGGCGCGCACCGAACCGACGCCGCCGATCTCGGTGGTCCAGCTATCGTAACGGGCAACGACGGTGGAAACCGTCTGCGGCGGGTTGGACAGCGAGGCCATCACCTTCTTGATGATGCCCGCCTTGAAGACCTGAAACCCGTAGATCCCGCCCAGCACCACGCCGACCGCGATCAGCATGATGATCATGCGCTTGGCCATAATCCGTCTCCGTCAGTGCTGGGCCACGGCGGCGGGCCGGACCAGGGTTGTCAGCCAGGTGCGATCGGGGCTGCCGGCATCCGCCGGGTCGATATCGGCGCGGTGCCACCAGCCACCGCCCAGCGCCTGAAACAGCGCCGCCGTATCGGAATAGCGGTTGGCCTCGGCCTTCACCCGGGCGATGCGGGTATCGAGGTAGGAGCGCTGCGCGTTCAGCACGGTCAGATAGCCGACGCCGCCCAGCTTGTACTGCGCCGTCGCCACGTCCAGGCTGTGGCGCGACGCGCTTTCGGCGGCGGTATCGGCGGCCAGCGCATCGGCATCGGCGGTCAGCGCGCGCAGCGTATCGGCGACGTTCTGGAACGCCTTGATGACGGTGCTGCGATATTGCGCCGCCGCCTGATCGTAGGCTGCGACCGCGGCGCGCTTCTTGTGCAGCAGCGCGCCGCCGTCGAACAGCGTCTGCGCCGCCTGCCCGGCAATGTCGTAGACCAGCGAGGTCGGGGTGAACATCTCGCCGAAGCGCCCGGCGGTGTAGCCGACATCGCCGGTCAGGGTGAATTGCGGCAGCTCGTTCGCGGTGGCGATGCCGATGCCGGCGCTGGCCGCGTGCAGGGTCGCGGCGGCGGCGCGCACATCGGGGCGTTGCGCCACCAGATTGGAAGGCAGCGACACGGGCAGCTTGGCCGGCAGATGCAGGTCGGAAAGGTTGAACTGCGCATCCGGCGGCTGATTGGGAAAGCGCCCGAGCAGCGCGGTGATCTGGTTGCGCTGCTGCGCCAGGCTGCGCGACAGCGGCGGCAGCAGCGCCTGGGCATTGGCCAGCGCCGCTTTCTGCGTCAGCACATCGGCCTCGGCCACGCCGCCCAGGGCGAATTGCCGCTCCAGCACGCCGAGCTGCTTCTGCTCCAGGCGGATGATGTCCTGGGTGGCGGCGATCTGATCGCGCAGCGATGCCTCGGTGATCACCGCGACGACCAGGTTGGAGGTCAGCGTCAGATAGGTCGCCTCCAGCTCGAAGCGCTGATATTCGGCCTGCGCCTTCAGCTGCTCCACCGTCCGGCGGACGCCGCCGAACACATCGAGCGGATAATTGATGGTCAGCGCCCCGGTCGCCAGGCTGAGCTGTTCGGTCAGGTTGCGGTTGCCCAGCGTGGCGCCGGAAACCCGCTCCCGGTTCTGGCCGACATTGGCGCCGATGGTCGGAAACAATCCGCCTTCGCCGGCATAGGCCTGCTCATTCGCCTCGCGCAGCGCCGCCTGGGCGGCGGTCAGGTCGGGATTGCCGGCCATCGCCTGCTTGATCAGCGTATCGAGCTGGGTGGAGCCGAAGACCTGCCACCACTGGCCGGGAATATCCATGCCCTGGACGAATTGCTGCACGCCGCCGCCCTGGCCGGGGCTGTCGGGCGTGGCTGCCGGCACGCCGGCCTTTTCATAGCCGGCGCCGGCCGGCGCGGCGGGGGAATGGAAATCCGGGCCGACCGTGCAGCCCGACAGGATCAGGCCGAGCGCCAGCCCGGCCAGCGCGGTGGAAGCCTTCATCGCGGCTTGGCTCATGAGCGTCTCCGGGGCGCGAGGCGAAAGATCGCGCTGGTCTGCGCGCGGATGATCCGGCGGATGGCGTCGACCCGCCGCGCGTCGAGCGTGTCCCAGCCAAGCGCGGGGCGGGATTTGCGGTTGCAGAAAATCGTCACCTGGCCGAGCAGGGCGAGGCTGCGCAGCCGCGTCTCCTCGGCATCGGCGGCAAGCCCGGTCAGACGGGCGATCAGCGCCGCGCAGGGATCGATCAGCCAGCGCGAAACCCGTTCGTGCAGCGTATCGAGCGCCGCCTTGCTCTCGATCTCGGCGCGGGCGAAGAACAGCGCGCGGCTTTCCCAGCCCGGCGCGGTCTGATCGGCGCATAGCACGACGAAGGCATCGAGCAGGTCGCAGAGCAGGCCGACCAGCTTGCGCCGCGACGCCGCCGGGCCCGCCAGCGCCGCTTCGATCGCCGCCCGGGCCGGGCCCAGGCGTTCCTGCATCGTCTCGGCGATATCGTCGATCACCGCGCGGTGCAGGCCTTCCTTGCTGCCGAAATAATACTGGATCGCCGGCAGGTTCACCTGGGCGCGCTGGGCCAAAGTGCGGGTCGACGCCCCCTCATAGCCTTCCTGGGCGAACACATCGAGGGCGGCGCGCAGGATGCGCCGGCGCGTATCCTCGCCGCGCGGCTGGGCAGGCTGATGCGGCGCGGCGCGCGCGGGGGTCGGGACAACGGACATTGGCGGGGGAGATATGAACGCCCCGTCATGTTGTCAATCGATAGATATTATTTTTCCGGGGCCGCAAGCGCGGCGCGCCGGATATGGGCCTGCCGGCGGGTTTGCCAAGCCGGCGATGCGCGTGCCCTATTGACCTGTCCGGGGCGAGACTCTAGGACACCGCCCGTTGCTGCTGTAGCTCAGTGGTAGAGCACTCCCTTGGTAAGGGAGAGGTCGAGAGTTCAATCCCCTCCAGCAGCACCATTCACCGCCCGCATCACCGCCGCCCAATCCTCGATCGCCTCCTCCTGCCCGGGCACCAGCTGCACGGTGAACTGCGTGTAGCCCGCCCGCCCCAGGGCGGCGATGCGTGCCACCAGCGCGGCCTGGGTGTCGGTGAACGTCGTCGCGCGGATCAGCGCCGGGGTGACGAAATCCCGCTCCTCCGCCCGCACCACCATCAGATGGCCGCGATGGTTGCGCAGATACTGCGCCTCCCCCGCCGGGGCGCGTTGCTGGGCGGCGACATAGCCCGCCACCTCCTCGGCCACCTCCGGCGGAATGGCGGAGGTATTGGGCAGCCCGGCCAGCGCGGCATCCGCCGCGCGATGCAGCAGCACCGCCGCGCGCGGCCCGGCCTGGGCCATGGCGCGGGGGCTGTCCGCCGCCTCTCCCTCGGCCAGCACGCAGCCCAGCGCGAAGGCGGTGGCCCCCAGCCCGCCGGTCTGCCCGGCAGCTTCCCAAGCCGCGCGCATCGCATCCAGCGCACCCAGCCCGGCGGCATCGTCGCCGACGAAATTCAGCCACCCCGCGCCCAGCCGCGCGGTCAGCGCCATGGCGCGCGGGCCATAGGCGGATACGTGCAGCGCCACCGGATCGGCGAGGTTGATCAGCCCAAGCTCGGGGTTGAGGAAGGCGATGGTGCGGGATTTGCCCTCGAACTCCGCCGTCACTTGCCGGCCGGCCAGAAGTCCCTGCACCTGGTGGATATAGGTCTCCATATCGGCCAGACGCATCGCCCCCAGCCCCATGGCGCGCCGCCCGGTGAAGCCGGTGCCGACCCCGAAATCGATCCGCCCGGGGGCCAGCTTGTTCAGCGTGGCGAAGGCATTGGCGGCGACCGGGGCGATCCGGTTGGACGGGATCAAGACCCCGGTGCCCAGGCGGATGCGGTGGGTCTTGACCGCCGCCGCGCCCATGGCGACGAAGCAATCGGCGCTGAGCATCTGGGTGTCGTAGAACCAGGCGCTGGCGAAACCCAGCGCCTCCGCCCGGGCGGCGACCTGCCAGGAGGAGGCGTCGGTGGCCAGCGCGATGCCGAATTCCATCGGTCTTATCCTTTCCGCCTTTTCATTCCGTTTCTAAAGACATGACCGGGGGTTTTCGGGCAAGCTATGGCGATGGAGCCCATTTCCCGGTCCGATCCCGATCGGCCGCCCCGCCGGGGCCGCCATCGCTGGCTGATCTTTTTTCTCACCGCTTCGGTGCTGGCCGGGGCGGGGCTGGCCGGCTGCGCCCATGGTTTGGGTGCGGGGGGGCTGGGTGCCGGCGGCGATATCGCCGGGCTGGGCTGGCCGGGCGATGCGGCCGATAGCGCGGGCTGGGGATGGCATGGCAGTTCGGCCAAGGTCGCCCGCGATGTCGCGGCGATCCAGGCCGGCATCGCCGCGCAGCAGCGCCGCGACTCGCTGGGGCGGATATAGAATCCCGCCCCTGTGCCGGGCACGGCCAGGCTGGAGCGGACGACGAGGTTCGAACTCGCGACCCTGAGCTTGGAAGGCTCATGCTCTACCAACTGAGCTACGTCCGCACCGGTCCCACCGGAACCGCATTTTAGCGCCTGCCGGGGCATTTAGCGAGGCCCGGGGCGCCGCCGCAAGCGCCCTGATCGCGGCGGCGAACGAGGCGGGGCGACACTACCCACTTGACATAGGGGCGCGCGCATTCTTTCTACGCGGCCTGCGCGGCGATCTGCCCGACGGTTCCACCGCCGGGCTCGTTGTGCCGGGCCTGCCGATCCAGGGTCTCGCGGAATGGCGGGGTTTCCCGGATGGGCGGGCGCCGACGCGGTGCAGGGGTGTAGCTCAATTGGCTAGAGCGCCGGTCTCCAAAACCGGAGGCTGGGGGTTCGAGACCCTCCACCCCTGCCAGCGCTTGCGATGCCGGGCCGAGACGGCGGGCGGGCTGAAACGGGCCGAAAAGGTGATTTGAATGGCGGGCGTGACGGTCAATCCGGTGAAATTCCTGCGCGAGGTGCGTAGCGAGATGGCGCGCGTGGCCTGGCCGGCGCGCAAGGAAACCGCCGTGACCACGGCGCTGGTCTTCGCCATGGCGGTGGCCGCCGCGCTTTTCTTCTTCATTATCGATCAGTTCGCCGGGCTTGCCATTCGCATGCTCTTCGGTGCCGGCGGCTGAGAGGATCGGGGACCATGGCCAAGCGCTGGTACGTCGTGCATGTCTATTCCGGCTTCGAGAAGAAGATCGCCCAGCAGATCAAGGAGCAGGCTGCCCAGAAGGGGCTGGCCGAGCAATTCGACGAAGTTCTGGTCCCCTCGGAGGAGGTGGTGGAGCTGCGTCGCGGCCAGAAGGTCAATGCGGAGCGGAAATTCTACCCCGGCTACGTGCTGGTGAAGATGGAACTGACCGATGATGCCTGGCATCTGGTCAAGGACACGCCCAAGGTCACCGGCTTCCTCGGCACCAAGACCCGCCCCTCGCCGATCACCGAGGCGGAGGCCGAGCGCATCCTCAAGCAGACCCAGGAAGGCGTCGATCATCCCCGCCCCTCGATCCTGTTCGAAGTGGGCGAGCAGGTGCGCGTCGCCGATGGCCCCTTCACCAGCTTCAACGGCACGGTGGAGGAAGTGGACGAGGAAAAGGGCCGCGTGAAGGTCAATGTCTCGATCTTCGGCCGCCCGACTCCGGTGGAGCTGGAATACAGCCAGGTCGAGAAGGTCTGACGGGCGCGCGCGAAGCTGCGGGGTGAGGCCCGGCCATGCCCGTCTTTCTCTGCACGGCCTGCGGCAGCGAATTCCCGCCCGCCGCGCAGACCCCGGCGCATTGCCCGATCTGCGAGGATGCGCGCCAATATGTCCCCGCCGCTGGGCAGGGCTGGACGACGCAGGAACGTCTTGCCGCCGGCCACGCCAATAGCTTCCGCCAGCACGCGCCGGGCTTTTTCGCGATCCGCACCGTGCCGGCCTTTGCCATCGACCAGCGCGCTTTTCTGGTGCCGCATCCCGAGGGCGGCTTTCTGCTGTGGGATTGCCTCGCTTTGCTGGATGCGGCGACGATCGCGCTGATCCGGGCGCTGGGCGGGCTGCGCGGCATCGCCATTTCCCATCCGCATTACTACACGAGCTGCGTCTCCTGGAGCCGCGCCTTCGACGATGCGCCGGTCTATCTGCACGCGGCCGATCGGGAATGGGTGATGCGCCCCGATCCCTGCCAGGTGTTCTGGGAGGGTGAGACCCGGATGATCGCCGACGGGCTGACGCTGATCCGCGCCGGCGGGCATTTCCCCGGCGGCACGGTGCTGCACTGGGCGGGCGGGGCGGCGGGGCAGGGCGCGCTGCTGTCGGGCGATATCGCGCAGGTGGTGGCGGATCGGCGTTCGGTCAGCTTCATGCGCAGCTATCCGAACCTGATCCCGCTTGCCGCGCCGATGGTGCGGCGGATCGCCGCGCGGCTGGAACCGTTTGCCTTTGCCGCGGTGTACGGCGCTTTTGCCGGGCGGGAGATCCTGGACGACGGCAAGGGCGCGGTGATGCGCTCGGTGGCGCGCTATCTCGACGCGCTGGCCGGCGACGACAGCGATCGCTGATCGCCCGGTTGGCCTCGGTTGCTATGTGATGATCACACCCAGCATCGCGGCGGGCGGATCGATGGCAGAACGATCCTGGATTTTCCAGCGCCTTTCGGTTTGTCAAAGCCCAGGGGCGCGGATATAGAGCCCTCTCGGATGCCGCCAGACGGACGGCGATCCGCGACGGAGAATGACGTCATGTCCATCAAACTTACCCGCAAACAATTCCTGCTCGGCGCCGGTGCGGCGGCGGGCTCGGTCGCGCTGGCGGCGCGTCCGGCGCTGGCGGCACGCCCGATCACCATCAAGTTCGGCGTCGATGTGCCGCTCGATCACCCGACCACGCAGAACGCCATCGCCGCCGGCAAGAAGATCGCCGCCGAGACCAAGGGGCGCGTCAAGCTCCAGGTCTTCCCGGCCAACCAGCTCGGCAATGACGATCACATGCTGTCCGAAGTCCGCTCCGGCGCGATCCAGATGATGGGCATCGGCGATAATATCCTGTCCAGCCTGGTGCCCTCGGCGGCGATCGACAATCTCGGCTTCGCCTTCAAGAAGATCGACGATGCGTGGAACGCGCTCGACGGTCAGGTGGGGGCGCTGGTGGCCGAGGATATCAAGAAAGCCGGCCTCTATCCGATGCGCCGCATCTGGGACGAAGGCTTCCGCGACATCACCGCCAGCACCAAGCCGATCAAGACGCCCGAGGATCTCAAGGGCTTCAAGATCCGTGTCCCGCCCAGCCCGATTTCCGTCTCGCTGTTCAAGCATCTCGGCGCCGCCGCGACCTCGCTCAACATCGCCGAGCTGTACACCGCGCTGCAGACCAAGGTGGTCGAAGGCCAGGAGAATCCGCTGGGCCTGATCGAGACGCAGAAATTCTACCAGGTGCAGAAATACTGCTCGCTCACCAACCATATGTGGGTGGGCTACTGGCTGATCGCCAATGAGGGGTTCTGGAACTCCATGCCGGCGGCGGATCGGAAGATCGTCGAGGCGGCGTTCAACGATCAGGCGCCGGTGCAGCGCAAGGCCAATGACACGCTGAACAACTCGCTCCAGACGACGCTGACCAAGCAGGGCATGACCTTCAACACCACCGATCCGGCGCAGTTCCAGGCGGCGCTGGTGAAGTCGGGCTTCTATACCGAGTGGAAGGCCAAGTTCAGCCCCGCGCTGTGGGCTGCGCTGGAGCACTACGCCGGCAAACTCGCCTAAGCGACGGAGAAGGTCCATGGCATCGCAGGGTGGTTCCGGCGTCCTGCGACGCCTGGATCTTCTGGTCCGGCATGCAAGCGAGGGCATCGCGGCGGCGCTGGTCGCCGTGGAGGTCGTTCTGCTGCTGGCCGGCGTGGTGTTTCGCTATCTGCTCGACCGGCCGCTGATCTGGTCGAACGAGCTGGCCGGCATTCTGTTCCTGTGGCTGGTCAGCCTGGGCACGGTGGTCGCGCTCAATCGCGGCGAGCATATGCGCATGACCGTGGTGCTGGGCCGGCTCGGCCCGCGCGCCCAGCGCTTCGCCGCCTTATGCGCGCGGGTGATCACCGCCTTCGTGGTTTTCGTGCTGCTGGTGCCGGGCATCGGCTATATGCGCGAACAGGCGGCGATCACCACGCCGACATTGCACGTCTCCGGCTCGACCGAGGTGGCGGGCCAGCTCATCGCGCTGGCCATGCTGCTCTATGTCGCGCTGCGTCAGCTTTTCGCCGATATCACCTGGCGCGAACTGGCCGGCGTTGCGGTGCTGGCCGCCGCGCTGGTGGTCGGGCTGTGGCAGGCCGAGCCGGTTTTCGATGCGATCGGCAATGGCGCGCTGGTGGTGTTCTTCGTGGTCATCGCCGGGGCCTGCATCCTGGGCGGCGTGCCGATCGCCTTCGCCTTCGGCATCTCCACCATCGCCTATCTGAATTTCACCTCCACCGTGCCGATGTCGATCGAGATCAACCAGATCGACCAGGGCATGGCCTCTATCGAATTGCTGGCCGTGCCGATGTTCATCATCCTCGGCCTGCTGCTGGAAATCGCCGGCATCGCGCGCGCGCTGATCGATCTGTTGAGCGCGCTGGTCGGGCGCTATCGCGGCGGGCTTTCCTATGTGCTGGTGTTTGCCATCTACCTGATCGCCGGCATCTCCGGCTCCAAGGCGGCGGATCAGGCCGCCGTCGCGCCGGTGCTGCTGCCGGAGATGAAGCGTCGCGGCGTGCCGCCCGGCGAACTGGTCGCCCAGCTCGCTTCCGCCGCCGCGATGTCGGAGACGATTCCGCCCAGCCTCGTGCTGATCATCGTCGGGGCGGTGACCGGGGTTTCCACGGCGGCATTGTTCGATGGCGGGCTGATGCCGGCGGCGGTCTGCGCGCTGGGGCTGATCGCGCTGATCTGGTTCCGCTCGCGCAAGGACCAGCCGCATGGCGAGAAGGTGCCGGGGCGGGAGAAGCTGCGCCGGCTGGTCATCGCCATCCCGGCGCTGATCCTGCCTTTCGTGATCCGCTACGCCGTACTGGCCGGCATCGCCACCGCGACCGAGGTGGCGACGATCGGCGTCGCCTACACGATGTTTGTCGGCGCGGTGATCTATCGCGGTTTCGCCTGGAAGCGGCTTTATCCCGTGCTGGTGGAAACCGCCGCGCTGTCGGGCGCCATTCTGCTGATCATCGGCGCGGCCAGCGCGATGGCCTGGGCGCTGACCCAGGCCGGTTTCGCCCAGACGCTGACGGATATGATGACGGCGATCCCGGGCGGGAAGATCGGCTTCATGGCCGTCTCCATCCTGCTGTTCATCGTGCTGGGCAGCGTGCTGGAAGGCCTGCCCGCGATGGTGCTGTTCGGCCCGCTGCTGTTTCCGATCGCCCAGCAGGTCGGCATCAACGTGGTGCAATATGCGCTGGTATCGATCCTGGCGATGGGGATCGGCCTGTTCTCGCCGCCTTTCGGGGTCGGGTTCTACCAGACCTGCCTGATCAGCCGCGCCTCCTCCGACGAGGCACTGGGCCGCATCTGGCCCTATATGCTGATGCTGGTCGCGGCCCTGGTGCTGATCGCCGCCGTGCCCTGGTTCACCACCGGATTTCTATGAGCAGGCGGGGCGCGCGGGTCCGCCGAACACGGCGGCGAATTCCTCGGCCAGCACCGCATCGACGGCTGCCATGCCGGGATTGCGCCCGAGCGCTGCCAGGCTGGTGACGCCGTGCTGGCGGATGCCGCAGGGCACGATGCCGGCGAAATGCGAAAGATCGGGGGCGACGTTCAGCGCGACGCCATGCCAGCTCACCCAGCGTGTGATGCGCACGCCGATCGCGCCGATCTTGTTTTCCGTCCGCCGCACCGGATCGACCACCCAGATGCCGACACGGCCTTCGCGACGTTCGCCGATCACGTCGAAGCGGGCGAGGCTGCGGATCAGCCATTCCTCCAGCCCATGCACGTAGCAGCGCACGTCGCGCGCCGGCACCTGCCCGTGCGGGCGCGTGAGGTCGAGCATCACATAGGCGGTGCGCTGGCCGGGGCCGTGATAGGTCCATTGCCCGCCGCGCCCGGCATCGTAATGCGGGAAACGGGCAGGATCGACCAGCTCCTCCGGCCGCGCGGAGGTGCCGGCGGTATAGAGCGGCGGGTGTTCGACCAGCCAGACCCGCTCCCGCGCGGTGCCGGCCCGGATCGCTGCCGCCCGTTCCTGCATGGCGGCCAAAGCGGCCGGATACTCGGTCAGGCCGGGGGCGCAGAGCCATTCCGGGGCAGGGGCATCTTCCTGCGTTTGGGCGATTGCTGGCGCGTCGTTCATCCGCTATACCCCGCCGCCTGCCGGTGCCCGCAAGGGTGCCTGACCCACGGTGCGGTCGTGGCGGAATGGTAGACGCGCAAGCTTGAGGTGCTTGTGGGGGAAACCTCGTGGAAGTTCGAGTCTTCTCGACCGCACCAATGTCATCCTTCTTCGTTGTTGACCGACCGGTCCAGTCTTGACCGTCCGGTCAAGTGCATCGCGGTGCAGTTCATCGCCAGCCCCGTTTACCCGCTGGTGACACGCGGGTCTTAGCATCCGCTGGGTGAACATCGCCAATCCCCGACCTGCCGTCCTGCCGGTTGCCGTCGTCATTCCATGTTATCGCGCCCGGGCCACCATCCGGGCCGTGGTGGCCGGGGTGATCGGGCGCGTCGCGCAAGTCTATGTGGTGGACGATGCCTGCCCCGAGGAGTCCGCCGCGACCCTGGCCGGACGATTTTCCCCGGCGCGGCTGACGGTGCTGCGCCACGCGCAGAACCAGGGCGTCGGCGGGGCGACGATCACCGGCTATCGTCAGGCGCTGGCCGACGGGCATGCGGTGGTGGTGAAGATGGATGCCGACGGGCAGATGGACCCGGCGGAACTGCCCGCTCTGGTCGGCCCTATTTTGGCGGGGGAGGCCGATTACACCAAGGGCAACCGCTTCTTCGATCTCGGCCTGCTCGGCGGCATGCCGCGCACCCGCCTGTTCGGCAATGCCTGCCTGTCCTTCGTGAACAAGCTGTCCTCGGGGTACTGGGAGGCGATGGACCCGACCAACGGCTATACCGCGATCCATCGCGCCGCCCTGGCGCGGCTGCCGCTGGACCGGCTGGCACGGCGCTATTTCTTTGAATCGGACATGCTGTTCCGCCTCGGCACGATCCGAGCCGTGGTGCGCGACGTGCCGATGGCGGCGCGCTATGGCGGGGAGGTCAGCAGCCTGCGCATCGGCCGCGTGCTGGCGGATTTCCCGCGCCGCTATCTCGCCTGTCTGCTCAAGCGGTTTTTCTATCTCTATCTGCTGCGCGACTGCAATGTGGGCAGCCTGAACACGCTGCTGGGTCTGCCGATGCTGGGCTTCGGGGTGGGATTCGGGGCGCTGCATTGGTGGCGCTCGGTCGCGAGCGGCATTCCGGCGGCTACCGGCACGGTGATGCTGGCGGTGCTGCCGATCATTCTCGGCGTGCAATTGCTGCTCCAGGCCGCCGCCTTCGATGTCGCCAATCGCTGCACCGCGCCGCTGCAACGCCTGCTGGGTCCGCACCGTCCGGCGGCGCCCGCCTCCGCGCCGCGCCGCACCGCCCTGGCGCCGCTCGATGCCGGCTGATCCGCCCTGGCCTCAGCGCCCGCCCATGCCGCCCGCGCGATAGATCGCGACAGAGCCGATCCGCGCGATCGGCCGGGCGGTGCGTGCCATCAGGGCGGCGATCCGCCGCGCGGCGGCATCGACCGCATCGCTCTGGCCGATCACGTATTCCAGGTGCTGCCCGCCCAGCACGCGCAGCAGCGCGGCATCGTCGGGCGCGCCGGCAAGGGCTGTGGCCAGCGCCGGATTATACCAGTTCACATAGACCGGATGGCCGCGCAGCAAGGCGCCGAACGGATCGGCGGCGATCAGCACGCGCGGATGCCCGCCGCTCAACCGGTTCAGCACGGCGACCGCCACCCGCACCGGCGCATCGCGCAGCAGCAGCGCCGCCCGCCGGGCCGGGTCGACCAAGGCGCGGAAATCCCCGGAAGCCAGGCTCCAACTGCCGGTCGGATAGGCCAGCATGCCGGCCAGGGCGGCGGCCAGCACCAGCGCCTCTGCCATGCGCCGCTTCCGCCGGTCGGAAAGCCCCCGCAGCGCCTGCGCCCCCAGCAGCGCCAGCGGCGCGAAAACCGGCACGGCATAGCGGAGATATTGCACCGTCGCGAACACCACCAGCAGGTAGAACGCGGTGACTGCCAGCACCCGGCGCGGCGCGCCATCGCGGCCCAGCAATGCGGCGATCAGCCCGGCCGGGATCAGCAGCGGCAGGGCAAATCCCAGCGCCCCGTCCCAGCATTCCATGAAGGCGCCGGTATGGAAAACCAGCCGCCAGGGCAGCATCGGGCCCAACCCGTGCTGCCAGCGCGGATCGGCGAATTCCCGCGCCGGCCAGAAGGGCGAGCGGAAAATCGGGTTGAGCATGGGAAAAACTGGATTGCCGGTGGCGATCCAGGCATGCGCGAAGGGCACCAGCCCCAGCGCGATCGCCGCCCCGCCCGGCCAGGCCAGCCGCGCCAAACCCGCCTCCCGCCACGGGCGCTGGATCAGCGCGAGCCCGCCCACCGCCAGGGCGATCAGCGCGCCATGCAGCTTGACGCCGGGCAGCGCCGCCAGCACCAGCAGCAAAGCCAGCCGCGCCGCCGCCCCGCGCGTCTCCAGCAGCGCCAGCGCGCCCAGGATCAGCAGGCCCAGCAGCGGCTCGACGAAAAGCGAGGCGGTGCTGGCCAGCATGGCCGGCGTCGCCAGCACCGCCAGCACCGCCAGCACCGCCGCATGCCGCCCGGCCTGTTCCCGCGCCATGGCAAATAACAGCCCGAGCAGCGCCAGCAGCGCCGCCCAGTTGGCCGCCTTCGCCGCTGCCTCTCCGCCCAGCAGAAAGGCGGCGGCAAAGATGTGATCCGCCCCCAGCGGAAAGAAGGAGAAGGCGAGATGCCGCGCATCGCCTGGGAAATGCCCGAAATAGGCGATCTGCGTCGGAATCAGCAGATGCATCGCCAGCCCATCCCATAGCCGTTCCGGCAGGGCGGCGCTGGCGGTGGCGAAGCAAAGCGCGAACAGGATCAGCGCGAAGGCCGGCGCCAGGCGCGGCGGCAGCGGCCGGGCCGGCGCACCCAGCGCGGCCAGGATCGGG
>JAGWRU010000057.1 GCA_028869595.1 Rhodospirillales bacterium | reverse complement strand
CCTCGGCGACGATCAGGGTGCGCTCGAACTGGCCGGTATTGCGCGCATTGATGCGGAAATAGGTCGACAGCTCCATCGGGCAGCGCACCCCCTTGGGGATGAAGACGAAGCTGCCATCGCTGAACACCGCACTGTTCAGGGCGGCGAAGAAATTATCCCCGACCGGCACCACGGTGCCGAGATACTGGCGCACCAGATCGGGATGCTCGCGCACCGCCTCGCTGATCGGGCAGAAGATCACGCCGGCCGCCTCCAGCGTCGCGCGGAACGTCGTGGCGACGGAGACGCTGTCGAACACCGCATCCACCGCGATCTGCCGGCCTTCGACGATTTCGCCGTCGGCCCCTTCGACGCCGGCCAGGATGGCGCGTTCCCGCAGCGGAATGCCCAGCTTCTCGTACGTCGCGAGCAATTCGGGATCGACCTCATCCAGCGATTTCGGTCCCGCCTTGCGCTTGGGCGCGGCGTAGTAGTGCAGATCCTGGTAATCGATCGGGGCGTGATGCAGCGATGCCCAGTCCGGCTCGGCCATTTTCTGCCAGGCGGCAAAGGCGGCGAGCCGCCATTCCAGCAGCCAGGACGGCTCGTTCTTGCGCGCCGAGATCAGCCGCACCGTATCCTCGTTCAGCCCTTTCGGGGCGAACTCGGTCTCGATCGTCGTCTCGAACCCCCATTTATAGCCCGACTGGGTCAGGGCCTGGACGGTTTCCAGCGTTTCGGTCACGGCGGGCATCGGCGGTTCCTATTCGGCGGCCGGTTGGGTCGGAAGTTGCGGCTGCACCGGGCGCGACGGCAGCGCCACCTCGGGCATGAGGCTGCGCCGGGCCAGCGGGGTGGCATTCTGCATATCGGCCAGGCTGATCGCGGTCAGGGCGGTGCGGATCGCGGTGTTGACCGGATCCCAGCGCCCGCGCATCGGGCATTGATGCTCCGCCTCGCACTGGCCGGGCGCGCCTTCGACGCAGGCGGCCAGGGCAATCGGGCCGTCGATGGCGGCGATGACATCCGCCACCGGAATGGCATCCAGCGAACGGGCCAGGCGATAGCCGCCGCGCGCACCGCGCTGGCTGGCCACCAGCCCGCCGCCGGCAAGCGCCTTCAGCACTTTCGCAACCGTGGGCTCGGGGATGCCGGTCGCCTGCGCCACGCCGGGCGAGGTTTCCACCCCGCCAGCCTGCGAAAGCCGCACCAGCACCACCACGGCATAGTCGGTCAGCTTGGAAAGTTTCAACATCGCCAATGCCCTGGCTGGGTCGCCCATAGCGGACCCCAGCGGTCCGGATTGGAGTGGCAAATGGCCCATCCATCCCCGCCCGTCAAGGGGGCGGACGGGTTCACAAGCCGCCCTGGCGCGCCTAAGACTCGTCCCGAGAAACCCAACGAGCCGGAGGAATCATGTCCGCAGCCCCCATGCTGGAAGGCAAAGTCGCCGTCGTCACCGGTGCCGGCGGCGGCATCGGCCGCGAGATCGCCATCGCCATGGCGGTGGAGGGGGCCAAGGTGATCATCGCCGATATCGGCGCCTCCCTGACCGGGGAAGGTGCCTCGGCGAGCCCGGCGGAGCAGACCAAGGCAATCATCACCCAGCGCGGCGGCACCGCCGAGATCTGCACCGAATCCGTCTCCGAATGGGTCTCCGCCCAGCGCATCGTGCAGGCGGCGATCGATCATTTCGGGCGCATCGACATCGTCGTGAACAATGCCGGCATTCTGCGCGACGTGATCTTCCACAAGATGACGCCGGAGGATTGGAACGCGGTCATCAATGTCCACCTCAATGGCAGCTTCTATGTCAGCCGCGCCGCGGCCGAGCATTATCGCCGCCAGGAAAGCGGCGCCTATGTGCACATGAGCAGCACATCCGGGCTGATCGGCAATTTCGGTCAGGCCAATTACGCCGCCGCCAAGCTCGGCATCACCGCCCTGTCGAAATCCATCGCGCTCGACATGAAGCGCTACAATGTGCGGTCGAACTGCATCGCCCCCTTTGCCTGGAGCCGGATGACCAACTCGATCCCCGCGACCACGCCGGAACAGCAGGCCCGCGTCGCGCGCATTCAGCAGATGACGCCGGACAAGAACGCGCCGATGGCGGTCTATCTCGCCTCCGACGCCGCCGCCGGCGTCACCGGACAGGTCTTCGGCTGCCGCATGAACGAGCTGATCCTGTTCACCTCCCCGCGTCCGGCGCGCATCGTCCATCGCGCCGAGGGCTGGACGCCCGCCCTGATCGCCGAACATGCGATGCCGGCGCTGGCGCCCTCGTTCATGCCGCTCGATCGCAGCGGCGAGGTGTTCTGCTGGGACCCGATCTGAAAGCCGCAGCGATGTCGTCCCCCTCCCCGCTCTCGCGGGCTTTGTTCGCGCCCAGCCGCATCGCGCTGATCGGCGCCTCCTCGGATGCCACCCGCCTGACCGCGCGGGCGCAGCTTTATCTGCGCCGGCACGGCTACACGGGCGCGCTGTTTCCGATCAACCCGCGTGCCGAGACGGTGCTTGGAGAGAAGGCCTATCCCAGCCTTGCCGAGGTGCCCGGCCCGGTCGATTTCGCCTATGTGCTGGTCGGCACCGCGCATGTGGAGGCAGCGATCGCCGATTGCGCCGCCAAGGGCGTGCAGGTCGCCTGCGTGCTGGCCGACGGTTTCGCCGAAGCGGGGCCGGAAGGCCAGGCCCTGCAGGGGCGCATGCTGGCAGCGGCGCATGCCGGCGGGCTGCGCGTGCTGGGGCCCAATTCGATGGGCATGATCAATATTCCCGCCCGCATCGCCTGTTCGGTGAATGCCGCGCTGGAGGCGGAAGCCCTGCTGGCCGGGCGCTGGTCGCTGGTGTCGCAATCGGGCAGCGTGATGGGCACGCTGGTCTCGCGCGCCGCCGCACGCGGCTTCGGCTTCGCCAAGCTGATCGGCACCGGCAACGAGGCCGATCTCAGTGCCGGCGAAATCGCCGCGTTGCTCGCCGGCGATCCCGAAACCGACGCCATCCTGATGTTCCTGGAGACGATCCGCGCCCCCGAACATTATGCCGAGGCGGCGCGACTGGCGCATGCGGCGGGCAAGCCGATCATCGTCTACAAGCTCGGCCGGTCGGACGCGGGCGCGGCGCTGGCCACCACCCATACCGGGGCGATCGCCGGATCGGATGCGGCATCCGATGCTTTCTTCGCCGCGCATGGCATCGTTCGCGTCGACATGCTGGAGACGCTGCTGGAAATCCCGCCCCTGCTGATCGGCCGCCGGCCTCTGGCGGCGGCGAAGCGCGCGGTGCGCGTCGTCACCACGACCGGTGGCGGCGGGGCGATGGTGGTCGACCGGCTGGGCATTGCCGGCATCGCCACCGCGAAGATGGTGGACACGACGCTGGCCGGCGCGAAGAGGGAAACCGTGGCCCAGGCGATCAACGAGGCGCGCGATGCGGCAGATGCCGATCTGGCCATCGCGGTGATCGGCTCCTCGGCGCAGTTCCGTCCGCAGGATGCGGTGGCCGGCGTGGTGTCCTCCACCGGCGCCAATCCGGTCGCGGCGTTTCTGGTGCCGCAGGCCGATGTCTCGCTGCAACTCCTGGCCGAGGCGGGGATCGCCGCCTTCCGCACGCCGGAAGGCTGCGCGGACGCGGTGCGCGCCCTGCTGGATTGGGCCGCCCCGCGCGCGGTGCCCCACACGGGCGATCTGGCAGCGGTGCGCGCGCTGTTGCCGGCGGCCAAAGACGAGGCGGGGGCGCGGGCCGTGTTCGCCGCCCTCGGCATCGCCGATACCGCCCGGCTGATCGACCCCGATGCCCCGCCCCCGCTTGCCTATCCGGTGGCGCTGAAGGGCGTCTCGGCCAGCATCGCGCACAAGACCGAGGCCGGCGCCGTGGTGCTGAACGTCGCCGATGCGCAGGCGCTGAAAGACGCTGCCGCCGCGATGAAGGTAAGGCTCGGCGATGCGCTGTCGGGCTTCCTGGTGCAGCCGATGGTCAAGGGCGTGGGCGAGGCGATCCTGGGCTATCGCCGCGATCCGCTGGTCGGCCCGGTGGTGGCGCTCGGTGCCGGCGGCGTGCTGGCCGAGGTGTATCGCGACATGGTGCTGCGCCTGGCCCCGGTTTCCGAGGCCGAGGCGATGGCCATGATCGCCGAGGTCAAGGGTCTGGCCCCGGCGCGCGGCTATCGTGGCCTGCCGAAGGGCGATCTGGCGGCGCTGGCGCGCACCATCGCGGCGTTTTCGCGTCTGGCGGCCATTCCCGAACTGCGCGAGGCGGAGATCAACCCGCTGATCGTGCTGCCCGACGGCCAGGGGGTTGCGATGGTCGATGCGCTG
>JAGWRU010000056.1 GCA_028869595.1 Rhodospirillales bacterium | reverse complement strand
CTGGCGCCTGGTGCTGGCCTTCGGGGCGGTGCCTGCTTTGTCGGTGCTCTATCTGCGCCGGCGCATGCCGGAAACCGCGCGCTTCCTCAGCCGGATGGAGGGCGATGATGCCGCCGCTGCCGCCGTGGTCAACGAGATCGCCGGGCGCGCCCCGGCCCATGCCCCGGCGCAGGATCGTCGCACCTGGCAGGCCGTGCTGGCCCAGCATGCCCGCCCGATCTTCGGGGCGGCGCTGCTGTGGATGCTGTTCGATATCGTGATCTATTCGGGCATCCTGTTCGGCCCGTCGCTGATCGCCAAGGGGCTGGGCCTGTCGCCCACCGCGTTCCAGCTGATCACCTCCTGCGTGTTCATCATTCCCGGCGCGCTGGCCGGGGCATTCCTGATGGACCCGATCGGGCGCAAGCCGTTGCAGACGATCGGCTTCATCGGCGCGGCGGTGATGCTGGTGGCGTTCGCGGCCCTGCATGAACAGGTGCTGGCCGCTCCGGCGCTGGGTATGCTGCTGTACGGGCTTTACAGCCTGATGATCACCGCCGGGCCGAGCACGGTGGCGGGTGCTGGCATTCTGGGCGTCGAACTCAGCCCGACCCGTATTCGCACCATCGGCCAGTCGATCACCGTGGTCGGCGGGCGCATCGGCGCCTCGATCAGTGCCTTCCTGTTCCCGCTGCTGTTCGGCGCGATCGGCGAAAGCGGCGTGATCTACCTGCTGGCCGGGGTTTCCGTCCTGGGCGCCATCGGCACGATGGTGCTGATCCCGGAAACCGCGCGCCGCTCGCTGGAGGATATCAACACCGATAGCGACGCCGATCTGGTGGCCGCCACCGGGGATTGAGCGGCACGTGCTAGATCGGGATGGGTTCGCTTGCGCTCACCTATCCCGCTCTAAGTCTCTGTTTGGTCGCGTGATTCAGACCTACGGTGGTTCCACCTTCGGTCATCACGCTCTAAGGGGGCACCAGATGGCATGCCGTCTGGTGTCCCCCGAGCAGGCCGCTCAGCACCGGCTCCTCGGTTTTGCAGCGCGCGATCGCCAGCGGGCAGCGCGTGTGGAAGCGGCAGCCAGTGGGCGGGTGCAGGGCGCTGGGGATATCGCCCGAAACACCGGCGCGGCGGGCGCGGGCGGCCTGGCGCTCGCGCGGATGGGTGGCCGGCACGGCGGCGATCAAGGCTCGCGTATAGGGATGGCGCGGGGCGGCGTAGAGGGCGGATTTCTCCGCCACCTCGACGATCTTGCCGAGATACATCACCGCGACCCGTGTCGAGATATGCTTCACCACCGCCAGATCATGGGCGATGAACAGATAGGTCAGGCCGAATTCCTGTTGCAGATCGCCCAGCAGATTGACGATCTGCGCCTGCACCGAGACATCGAGGGCGGATACCGCCTCGTCGCAGACGATGAATTTCGGCCGCAGGATCAGGGCGCGCGCGATGCCGATGCGCTGGCGCTGCCCGCCCGAAAATTCATGCGGGAAACGATTGCCGATGCGCGCGGATAATCCCACCCGATCCAGCATCGCGCCGACCTTGGCACGGGTTTCGCCGTCATTGCGCGCGCCATGGATCAGCAGCGGCTCGGCCACGATATCCTCGACCGTCATGCGTGGATTGAGCGCGCCGTACGGGTCCTGAAAGACGATCTGCATCGCCCGGCGCACCGGCTGCATCGCCTTGGCGGACAGGGCGGTGATATCGACCCCGTCGAACAGGATATTGCCCTCGGTCGCCGGCAGCAGGCGGATCAGCAGGCGGCCCAGGGTCGATTTGCCGCAGCCGGATTCACCCACCAGGCCGAGCGTCTCGCCCGTTTCGATGGTAAGGGAGACATGGTCCACGGCCCGCAGGACCGGCGCCTGCCGCGCGAAAACCCCCTTCTTGCCCAGCACGAAATGCTTGCTGAGCGCCACGGCTTCGAGAAGGCGGCTCATGCGCCGGCCCCTTCACCGGCGCGGATGCAGGCCGCGTCGTGGCCGGGCGTGATGGCGCCCAGCACCGGCAGGGCGGCGCTGCAGGCCGGCAGGGCCATGGCGCAGCGCGGCGCAAAGCGGCAGCCGGGCGGGCGCCGGGCGGGTTCGGGCAGGTTGCCCGGAATGGCCGTGAGCCGCGCATGGCTTTCGGTGAGGCTCGGCACGCATGCCAGCAGGCCGCGCGTATAGGGATGGCGGGGATCGTCGAACAGCGTGGCGACGGGGGCCTGTTCGATCACCCGCCCGGCATACATCACCGCCACCCGGTCGGCGGTTTCCGCGATCACCCCCATATTATGGGTGATGATCATGATCGCCATGCCGAATTCACGCCTGAGATCGAGCAGCAGATCGAGGATCTGCGCCTGGATCGTGACATCGAGCGCGGTGGTCGGTTCATCGGCGATCAGCAGCCGCGGGCGGCAGGCGAGTGCGATGGCGATCATCACGCGCTGGCGCTGCCCGCCGGATAATTGGTGCGGGTAATCGGCCATGCGCGCGGCCGGCGAGGGGATGCCGACCTTATCCAGCATGGCGACCGCGCGTTCGGCCAGCGCCTTGGCCGGCAGGGCCTCGTGCGCGGCGATCGCCTCCATCACCTGTTCGCCGATGGGAAAGACGGGGTTGAGGCTGGTCATCGGCTCCTGGAAGATCATCGCGATGCCGGCGCCACGGATGCGCCGCATCTGACGCTCGGAAAGCGTGGTCAGGTCCTGGCCGTCGAAACGGATGGTGCCGCCTGCGATGCGGGCCGGCGGGCGCGGCAGCAGGCCCATCACCGACAGCGCGGTGACGCTTTTGCCGCTGCCCGATTCGCCCACGATGCCCAGCACCTCGCCGGCTTCGATGGCGAGCGTGACGTCCTCGATCGCCGCGATCTCGCCGCGCGCGGTCTGGAACGCGGTGGTCAGGTGGGAGATTTCGAGCAGGCTCATTGCTGGATGCGCAGCCTCGGGTCGAGCACGTCGCGCAGCCCGTCGCCCAGCAGATTGAGGCCGAGCACGGTGATCATCAGCGCGACGCCGGGAATGGCGATGATCCAGGGGGCATCGGTCATGTATTGCCGGCCCTCGGCCATGATATTGCCCCAGGTGGGCGTCGGCGGCACCGCGCCGAGGCCGAGGAAGCTCAGCGTCGCCTCGGTCAGCACGGCATAGGCGAACAGGAAGGAAAGCTGCACGATCAGCGGCGCCATGGCATTGGGCAGGATATGCCGGCGCAGGATGCGCCAATGCCCGGCCCCCGCCGCCACGGCGGCCTGCACATATTCCATCTCGCGCAGCACGATGACCGAGGCGCGCACGATGCGCGCCGTGCGCGGCGTGTAGACGATGCCGAGTGCGATGATCACGTCGTTCACCGACGGTCCCAGCACGGCGGTGACGCCGATCGCCAGCAGCACCGGCGGGAAGGCCATCATCGCATCGTTGATGCGCATCAGGATGTTGTCCAGCGGCCGGAAATACCCCGCCACCGCGCCGATCAGCGTGCCGGCAATGGCGTTGATCGCCACCACCGCGCCGCCGATGAACATCGAAAGCTGCGCCCCCCAGACCACGCGCGACCACAGCGAGCGGCCGAAATTATCGGTGCCGAACCAATGCGCGAAGCTGGGCGGCAGGAAGCGATCGCGCATCACCAGCCGGTCCGGATCGACCGGGGCGATCACCGGGGCGAGGATGCCCAGCACCAGGATGATGCCGAACAGCACCGCGCCCAGCATGAACAGGCGGTGATGCAGCAGCCGGCGCAGTGCGATGCGCGCGGGATGCTCGCGCGGGCCGAGCAGACCTTCGGCTGCCAGATCGGGTTCAGCCGCCATCGTAGCGCACCCTCGGGTCCAGCGCGGCGTAGAGCACGTCGATGCCGATATTCACCAGCACCAGCAGCGCGGTGACGATCAGCAGCGCACCCTGCACCATGGGATAATCGCGATTGAGCACCGCCTGGGTCAGCAACTGGCCGATGCCGGGGATCGAGAACAGGCTTTCGGTGACGACCGAACCCGAAATCAGCAGGCTGACGATGATGCCCACCACCGTGGTGATCGGGATCATCGCATTGGCGAGCGCATGGCGCAGCACGATGCGGCTGCCCGACAGGCCCTTGGCGCGGGCGGTGCGGATATAATCCTGGCGCAGCACCTCCAGCATGGTGGAACGGGTGATGCGCGCCAGCAGCCCGGCCAGCAGCAAGGCGAGCGAGACCGCCGGCATGGTCGAGGTGGCGAGCCAGCCCAGCGGATCATGCGTGAACGGCACATAGCCCCCGGTCGGCAGCCAGCCCAGATCGACGCTGAAGAAGATGATCATCAGCAGGCCGAGATAGAAATTCGGCACCGAGATGCCCAGCATCGCGAAGATCATCGCCGCCTGATCGATCCAGGTGTTCTGGCGCAGCGCAGCCAGGATGCCGCTGCCCAGCCCGATCAGCAGGGTGATCGCCAGGGCATAGAGGGAAAGCGCGATGGTGACCGGCAGGCGGGCCAGCGTCGCGGCCAGCACCGGCTGGCCGAGCAGGAGGGAGGTGCCCAGATTGCCGTGCGCCAGATCGGCGTACCAATGCACCAATTGCACCAGCAATGGCTGATCGAGGCGAAGATTATGGCGGATCGCGGCGATCTGATCCGGCGTCGCGCTGGACCCGGCGATGGCCGCTGCCGGATCGCCGGGGATCAGATGGATCATCGCGAAGGTGATCAGGCTGACCAGCAGCAGGACGGGCAGGGCGCTTGCCAGCCGGCGCAGAGCGATGCTGCCCATCCTGCGTCTGATCCCTGCCTCAGTTTGCGAACCAGACGTTGGACATGCGCGGAATGCGGGCCGGCACGAAGCCTTTCACGTTGGAACGCACCGCCTGCACCTTGGTCAGCGAGCCGAAGGGAATGGCATAGACCTTGTCCAGCACGATCTTCTGCATGGCGGCGAAGGAGGCCTGACGCTCGGCTTCGGTGGGCTTGTCGTTCATGCCGTTCCAGGCGGCGACCAGGGCGGGATCGTATTTGCCGTCCTTGGGCAGGTTCACCGCATCGGGCGGGGCCAGGAACGCCATCGTGTCGATCGGCCCGATGGCGGGCTGGGTGCCCCAGCCGGAGAAGAAGAAATTCCACGCCTTCGGATCATGCATGGAAATCTGGATCGAGGTCGGCCAGTCCGTCACCTTCAACTGCGCGTTGATGCCGATCGCCTGCAACTGGCTCTGCATGACCAGCGCCGCGTTGTACATCGGCGCGTAATCCTTGTCGGTCAGCAGCACCACCGGCTGGCCCTTATAGCCGGACGCGGCAAGATATTTCTTTGCCAGTGCTGCATTATGCAGGTTGTAGGTGGATTTGCCGGCATCGGTGTAGGTCGGCTGGTTGGGATACTGGAAGCCGACATTCAGGCTGTAGCTGCCATCGGAGGCGGCATCCATGATGTCGCTCATGTTCAGCACCGCCTGCACCGCCTTGCGGAAATCCAGATTATCGGTGGGCGGGGCGGATAGGTTCGGATAGGTGATCTGGATCCACCAGTTCTTCAGCGGCAGCAGATCGATATTCTTGTCCTTCTTCAGGGCGGCGACGGATTTGGTCGGCACATCCTCCACCCCCTGCAACTCGCCGGTCTGCAAGCCGGCGACGCGCGCGCCCGGTTCGGTGACGATGCGGAAAGTCACGGTGTTGAAGCAGGCCTGCTTGTAGCCGCCATAGCCGGTGCGGTTATCGAAATGCGTGTTCGGCGTATAGCCGGCATAGCGCTTCAGCTTGACGAAGCTGCCCGGCACGAACTGCTCCACCTGCCACGGCCCGGTGCCGATCGGCTTTAATTGCTGCGGCGGATCGTTCTCCTCCGAGGCCGGGATGATCACGATCGGCACGGAGAAGGAACTGAGTTGGGTGATGAAGGTGGGCTGTGCCTTCTTCATGTGGATGACGAAGGTATCGGCATCCGGCGCGTCCCAGTGATCGACGTTGACCAGCATCGACCGCGCCAGCCCGACCTTCTTGTAGCGGTTGAAGGAGGCCACCACGTCGGCCGAGGTCATCTTCTGGCCGTTCTGGAACTTCACGCCCTTGCGCAGCTTGAACGTATAGGTCAGGTGATCCGGGCTTTCCGTCATGCTGTCGGCAAGGTCGAGGATCGGATGGTTGTTGCTGTCGCGCGTCATCAGCTCTTCGAAGATGTTCAGCGCGATGTTGCGGGTGGAGATGGCCGAGGAGGTCATCTGGTCCAGGCTGTTGACGTTCGCTTCCTGGCCGAAGACGAAATCGCCCCCGACATGCGGGCATTTGAAGGGCGCGGCCTGGGCCGAGCCCGGCGTGAGCGCGCCCATGGCCAGGGCAAAGGAGGCTGCCAACCCGAACGGCGCCAGGCTGGCGCGTCGCGACGAAACCGGCTTCATTCTGTGATGCTCCCCGAACACGGCGATCTGTGTCATTGATGGCGGCGCGTGAACTTCTTCTAGGCAGCGTGGCGCGCGGGCGAGCATGCCGTCAAGCCGTCTTGGGTTGATTGCCATAAGAAAGTGCATCGCATGCGATGCAAAACGGAGGATGCCGATGCCCCCCGCCCTGTGTGCCGGTCGTTCGCTGCCCGCCGTGTTCATGCGCGGCGGTACCAGCCGGGCAATCATGTTCCATCGCCGCGACCTGCCCGCCGCGCAGGAGGATTGGGTGCCGATCTTCCTTGCCGCGATGGGTAGCCCCGATCCGTACGGCCGCCAGCTCGACGGCATGGGCGGTGGTATCTCGTCCCTGTCGAAAATCTGTGTGCTGTCGCCCTCGACGCGCGCCGATGCCGATGTGGATTACACTTTCGCCCAGGTGCAGATCACCGAGGCGCGGGTCGATTTCCGCGGTAATTGCGGCAATATGAGCAGCGCGGTCGGCCCGTTTGCGGTGCAGGAAGGGATCGTGCGCGCGACCGGCGATCAGGCAGTGGTGCGCATCTTCAACACCAATACGCAAAAACTGATCCATGCGACCTTCCCGCTGACCGAAACCGGCGCGCCGGCGGAGCGCGGCGATCTGGTGATCCCCGGCGTTACCGGCGCGGGCGCGCCGGTGCGGCTGGAATTCCGCGATCCCGGCGGTTCGGTGACCGGGCGGTTGCTGCCCAGCGGCAAGGTGCGTGAGCGGCTCGATGTCGCCGGGTTCGGCAGCATCGAAGTGTCGATGGTCGATGCCGCCAATCCGTGCGTGTTTCTGCGCGCCGCCGATCTCGGTCTGCGCGGCACGGAAATGCCGGGCGAACTCGATGGGATGAAGGCGGTGCTGGACCGCATCCAGGCGGTGCGGCGCGCCGCCTCGGTCGCCATGGGCATCGCCGCCAGTGTCGAGGAGGCGGCCTCGATCAACCACGTGCCGATGATCGGCTTCATCGCTCCGCCCGGCGATGCGCCGAGCCTGAGCGGACAGCCCGTCGCCGCCGGCGAGATCGACCTGACCGCGCGCTTCATCTCCAGCGGCCAGCCGCATCGGGCTTTGCCGCTGACCGCCTCGCTCTGCACCGCGATTGCCGCGCGGATCGAAGGCACGCTGGTGGCCGAGGCGCTGCGTCCCGAGGCGGCGGCGCGGGAGACGATCCGCATCGGCATGCCGTCCGGCATCCTGGTGGTGGGCGCCGATGTGGTGCGCGGGGCGGACGGGTTCGTTGCGCGCGGCGGATCCTTCTACCGCACCGCGCGGCGCCTGTTCGACGGACGGGTTTTCATCCCCGGATAGGGTGCGGGCGGATCGATGCGGTCTCTATTGGGAAAGAATGGCTGAACCATGCCGATGCGCGCCCTGGTCGTCTGTCCGGATGCGCCGCCCGATGCCTCGACGAGTGCCGGCGGCATGCGCCGGCTGTCGCTGTTCCTCGCGGCGATCCGGGGCATCGCCGAGGAAATCGAGATGCTGTTCCTGGTGCCGGAGGCCTATATCCGCGACACACCGGACCTCGATGCCTTGTCGCGTCAGCAATCGCGGTTCTGGAATGCGCGGATCCGGGTGGCACTGGCGCCGCTGGCGCGGCGGCGCGAGGGGTATCTCAACCACTACGTGCAAGGCGCTTTTTCGGTCCGCAATCATCCGTTCTTTCACGCCTACACGGGGGCAGCGGCGACGCAGGCGGTTGCCACCTGCCTGTCCCGACGCCCGGATTTCGTGTTCGTGCAACGCCTGGCGGCGATGGTGCCGATTTTGCGGCAAGCCGATCTTGGCATGAAGCTGTTTTTCGACCTCGACGATGTCGAACACAAAGCCAGGCTGCGCGCCGCGTGGAGGCAGCCGCGCTGGCCGGCGCGTTATGCCTATGCGGCCCAGAGCCCGGCGATCCACCTGGCGGAAAGACAGGCGGCGCGGCGGTCCCGGGCGGTCTTTGTCTGTTCGGAGCCGGACCGGCGCTATCTGGCGAAGCTCGGCGTGCCGCGTCTGCATGTCGTGCCCAACGCCGTTGCATTGCCGGAGAAGATCTATCGGAAGGTGGAGGCGCGCAGCGTGCTGTTTCTCGGCTTCTTTGGCCACGCCCCCAATGTCGCGGCAGCGGAGCGTCTGATCCGCCATATCTGGCCGCGGGTGCGGGCCCGGGCGCCTGATGCCACGCTGCTGATCGCAGGCGCGCAGGTTGAAGCGCTGGCATCGTTTTCCGCCCCGCCCGAGGGGGTGCGCATGCTGGGCTTCGTCGCAGATCTGGCCACGCTCTATGTGCAATCTCGGGTGATCTGCTGCCCGATCCTGCAAGGTGGCGGCACGCGCGTGAAGATCATCGAAGCCGGTGCCTATGGCAGGCCGGTAGTATCGACGACGATCGGCGCCGAGGGGCTGGATTTTCGCGACGGGGCCGAAATCCTTCTTGCCGACAGCGACCACGATATCGCCGAAGCCTGCGTCGCGCTGCTGCATGACGAGGCGCGCTGCCGGGCACTCGGCACGGCGATCCAGGATAAGGTCCATGCCGGCTACGACCCCGAGGCGATCTCGACCAGGATCGCTGCGATCATCGAGCGGAATTTATAGCGGGTTCATTCGCTGCGGCGGCCGGCGCCTTACGCGCTGGCGGTGGCGAAGACGCGTTTGGCAACCGACAGGATGGCGCCTCCGGCTTGCCGTCGGATCGCCCCTGGCGGACGATAGGGGCCGTGCCGGCCGCAAATCCCGTCCCAGATCCCGGCCCGCACCGCATCGACATGGGCAGCGCTGGCCTGCATGTGCGCAAGCTGTGCCACCTGCCGGCGCAGGCTCCAGGACGTGGCGCGCAGCTGCTGCCATGGCCGGCAGAATTTCCGCCACAGCAGCAATTCGTTGCGCGCCATGAAATAGAAATAATAAGGCTTCACCTGCAACGGATCGTCGATCGTCGGTTTCGGCGCATGAAAGATCGCGGTGTCGAAAACCAGGGTGTTGCGAAACCCAGCATTCATGCTGCGGATCGAATAATCGATGTCTTCCCAATAGGCGAACAACCCTTCGTTCAGGAGCCCGATCCGTTCCGCGGTGGCGCGTCGGACCAGCATCGCGGTGCCCCACAGAACCACGCGGTCCGGCGCGCTGTCCTGCCAGGCGCGGCCCTGCGCGATCTCCTGCGTGGGGGTGTAGGACGGGAGATCGAGATCGATCCTGCCGCCGGCGAACTGCACCACCGCGCCGCCATCCTCGCGGATCAGCGGGCTGAGCAGGCCGATCCGCGGATCGGCTTCGGCGGCAGCGACCAGCCTGGCCAGCGTATCCGGCTCGGCCACGGCATCGTTGTTGAACAGCCAGATATAATCCGCCCCCTCGGTCAGGGCGCGCTGCATGCCGAGATTATTGCCCCCGGCATAGCCGAGATTGACCGGATTTTCGATCAGCGCGATCCGCTCCGACGTGCCGATGGCGGCGCGCAGCCGGGCGGCCGAGCCGTCGGTGGAACCGTTATCGATGACCAGGATGCGGAAATTACCGTAGCTCTGCGGCTCCAGCGAGCGGATGCAGCGCAGCGTATCCTCGCCGCTGTTCCAGTTCAGTACCAGGATGACGACGAAAGGCGACATGGGGCAGATACATTGTAACGTACAGGCAGGTTCTAGCGCCTCCGCCCCCTCCGCCGCAATGCATCAGGGCGTGTGGCCGCTGGCTGTCACGCTCAATGGGCGATGAACGTTCCGCCCAAACTCACTTCCGCGGTCCGCCCCGCTGTCTCCGGCAGCGCGTTCTGCAAGGCCAGCACGCGCAGGGCGGAGGCCAGCGGCCGGCCTGGCGCGCGCGCCCCGTCGGTCGCCGCCACCAGCGCCGACAGGCTCTGCCCGCGCCCCGTCGCGATGCGTTGCAGGGCCTGCCAGAACTCCTGCTCCAGCGCCACGCTGGTGCGATGCCCGGCCAGAGAGAAACTGCGCTTCAACAAGGTACTCAGCCGCCACCTCCTGCCAGGGTACCGCCCGGCTCGGTCATCGCTGCCGGCACCACCCAGCGGTCGAAATCCTCCGGTGCCACGAAGCCCAGACGCTGGGCGGCATCCTTCAGGGTGATATCCTCGGCCATCGCCGTCTTGGCGATGCGCACCGCCCGGTCGTAGCCGATATGTGTATTCAAAGCAGTTACCAACATCAGCGATTTCGCCAGGTGTTCGGCGATGCGCGCCCGGTTCGGCACCAGCTTCGCCACCATGTTCACGGCGAAGCTTTCCGCCGCCTCGGCCAGCAACGTCGCGGATTGCAGCACGTTGTAGATGATCACCGGCTTGAAGACGTTCAATTCCAGGTGTCCCTGGGCGCCGGCGATGGTCACCGTGACATGATTGCCCATCACCTGGGCGGCGACCATGGTCAGCGCCTCGCACTGGGTCGGATTGGTCTTGCCCGGCATGATCGAGCTGGACAGCCCGTCCGCCGGCACGATGAATTCCCCGAAGCCGCCGCGCGGGCCCGATCCCAACAGGCGGATATCATTGCCGATCTTGGTGAAGGAAACGGCCAGCACGTTGAACACGCCCGACAATTCCACCAGCGCGTCATGCGCGCCCATGCCCTCGAATTTGTTGGGATTGGCGGTGAAAGCAAGCCCGGTCAGGGCGGCCAGCTTCGCGGCGAAAACCCGGTCGAAATCGGGATGGCGGTTGAGCCCGGTGCCCGCCGCCGTGCCGCCCTGGGCGAGCGGCAGCAGCCGGACCATGGCATCGGCCAGCCGCGCCCGCCCCAGCGCCACCTGCGCCGCCCAGGCGCCGCATTCCTGACCCAGCGTCACCGGCACGGCATCCATCATATGCGTCCGGCCGAGCTTGACGATGCCGGCCCATTCCCCCGCCCGTGCGGCCAGCGCCGCATGCAGCGCGGCGAGCGCGGCATCGAGCCTGCCCACCGCCTCGGCGGCGGCGATATGCATCATGGTCGGGAAACTGTCATTGGAGGATTGGCCGCGATTGACGTGATCATTGGGATGCACGCGGGCGCGGCTGCCGCGCGCCTCGCCCAGCAATTCGGCACAGCGATTGGCGATCACTTCGTTGGCGTTCATGTTCGTCTGGGTGCCGGATCCGGTCTGCCAGACGGGCAGCGGGAAATCCTCGTCGCGCAGGCCGGCGATGATCTCCTCGGCTGCGGTGATGATCGGGGCGGCGATCTCGGCGGGCAATTCGCCGAGTTCGCGATTGGCCTCGGCGGCGGCACGCTTCTGCAAACCCACGGCACGGATCAGGCCGCGCGGAAACCGCTCCGAGCCGATCCGAAACAGCCGCCGGGCGCGCTCGGTCTGCGGCCCCCAATAGCGGGCGGCGTCGATCTCGATGCTGCCTAGGCTGTCGGTTTCGGTGCGGGTTTCGCTCATGGCCCATTCTTTCCTTGCAGTTGCGCCAGCGCCCATCCCGCCGCCTCGGCCACCACCGGGTCGGCATCGGCGCGTAGCGCGGCGGCGATCTCGATCAGGCCGCGATCGGCGGAATTGCCGATGGCGATCAACACGTTGCGCACGAAGCGGTCGCGCCCGATGCGCTTGATCGGCGAGCCGGCGAACAGGGCGCGAAACCGGGCATCGTCGAGGCCGGCCAGCATGCGCAGGTCCGGCGCCAGCAGATCGGGTCGTGCCGCCAGTTTCGCCTCCGCCGCCGGGCGGGCGAAGCGGTTCCACGGGCAGGCGGCCAGACAATCATCGCAGCCATAGATGCGGTTGCCGATGGGTTTGCGCAATTCCTCCGGGATCGGGCCGCGATGCTCGATCGTCAGGTAGGAGATGCAGCGCGTCGCATCCAGCCGATAGGGCGCGGGAAAGGCATCGGTCGGGCAGGCGGTCAGGCAGCGCGTGCAACTGCCGCAGCGATCGGCGTGCGGCGCATCCGGGGCGATCGCCAGGCTGGTATAGATTTCCCCAAGGAACAGCCAGGAGCCATGCGCGCGCGAGACCAGATTGGTGTGCTTGCCCTGCCAGCCCAGCCCGGCCTGCATGGCGAGCGGCTTTTCCATCACCGGGGCGGTATCGACGAAGACTTTCACCGCCGGGCCGAAGCGCGCGACGATGAATTGCGCGAGATGCTTGAGCTTGCCTTTGACGATGTCGTGGTAGTCGCGATTGCGGGCATAGACCGAGATATTGCCGCGATCGGGCCGGGCGAGTGTTGCCAGCGGATCGCCCGCCGGTGCGTAGGACAGGCCCAGCGCGATGACGCTGCGTGCCTCGGGCCACAATGTCTGCGGGTCGGCGCGGGCATCGGCGCGGTCGGCCAGCCAGCCCATATCGCCGTGCTGGCCGGCGGCAAGGAAATCGGCCAGGCGATGGCGCGCCTGCGGCCCCAAAGCGGCGGCGGCGAAGCCGATGGCATCGAAGCCGAGCGCCAGCGCGCGGTCGCGGATCGCGGGTTTCGGGCTATCCTCGGCCACGATAGGGCGCCACATCCTGCGGCGGCACGAAGGCGCCTGCCGGCGGGGTGCCGGTCTGGAAGAACACGTCGATCGGTATGCCGCCGCGCGGATACCAGTAGCCGCCGATGCGCAGCCAGGTCGGTGCCAGCGTGGCGATCAGCCGGTTGGCGATCTCCATCGTGCAGGCTTCGTGAAACGCGCCGTGATTGCGGAAGCTGGCGAGATAAAGCTTCAGCGACTTGCTCTCCACCAGCCAGGCATCGGGGATGAAGTCGATCACCAGATGGGCGAAATCCGGCTGGCCGGTGATCGGGCAGAGCGAGGTGAATTCCGGGCAGGTGAAGCGCACCGCGTAATGCTGGCCGGGCGCGGGATTGGCGATGCGTTCCAGCACCGCCTCTTGCGGGCTTGCCGGCTGGCGGGTGGCCTGGCCGAGCTGGGTCAGTGCCGGCATTTCGCTCATGAACCCTCCTGCCGTCCTGCTTCCTGTTGCGCGACGCCCCAGCCGGCGCGGATCGACGCGGCCTCGGCGGTGAAATTCCCGGCCAGGATCGCCCGGCGCAGGCGGGCCATCAGATCGGCATAATAGCGCAGATTATGCCAGGTCAGCAGCATCGGTCCCAGCATCTCCTCCGCCCGGAACAGATGGTGCAGATAGGCCCGGGCATGCCGCGCGCAGGCCGGGCAGGCGCAGCCGGGATCGAGCGGGCCGGTATCGTCGGCATAGCGGGCATTGCGCAGATTGCGCACGCCCTGGCTGGTATAGGCGCGCGCGGTCCGCCCGGCCCGGGTCGGCATCACGCAGTCGAACATGTCGATGCCGCGCGCGACCGCGCCGATCAGATCATCCGGCGTGCCGACCCCCATCAGATAGCGCGGTCGATCGGAGGGCAGGGCCGGCACCGTCGCCTCCAGCACCGAAAACATCGCCTCCTGGCCTTCGCCCACCGCCAGCCCGCCCACCGCATAGCCGTCGAAGCCGCGATCGATCAGCCCGGCGGCGGAGGCAGCGCGCAGATCGGGATAGACACTGCCTTGGACGATGCCGAACAGCCCGTAGCCGGGGCGCGGACGGAAGGCATCCTGCGACAGCCCCGCCCAGCGCAGCGAGAGTTCCATCGAGGCGCGCGCCTGATCGTGGCTCGCCGGAAACGGCGTGCATTCATCCAGCACCATGGTGATCGTCGCATCCAGCAGATGCTGGATTTCGATCGAACGGGCCGGCGTCAGGCGGTGGGAGGAGCCGTCCAGATGCGATTGAAACGTCACCCCCTCGCCATCCATGCGCCGCAGCTTCGACAGCGACATCACCTGAAACCCGCCGGAATCGGTCAGGATCGGGCCGGGCCAGTCCATCATCCGGTGCAGCCCGCCGAGTGCCGCCACCCGTTCGGCGCCGGGGCGCAGCATCAGGTGATAGGTATTGCCCAGCACGATGCGCCCGCCGGCGGCGCGCACCGCATCCGCCGTCATCGCCTTCACCGTGCCGGCGGTGCCGACCGGCATGAAGACCGGAGTTTCCACTGCGCCATGCGCGGTGTGCAGCACTCCGGCGCGCGCCGCCCCGTCGGTGGCCGCGGCCTGCCAGGCGAAATTCATGCCCCCGGCTCCAGCAGGCAGGCATCGCCGTAGGAATAGAAGCGATAGCCCGTCGCGATGGCATGGGCATAGGCGGCCTGCATGCGCGCCCGCCCGGCAAAGGCCGCGACCAGCATGAACAGGGTGGAGCGCGGCAGATGGAAATTGGTCAGCATCAGATCGACGGCGCGAAACCGATGCCCGGGCAGGATGAACAGCGCGGTATCGCCGGTAAAGGGCGCGATGGTGCCATCCGCGCGCGCCGCACTTTCCAGCAGCCGGACCGAGGTGGTGCCGACCGCGACGATGCGTCCGCCTGCGGCGCGGGCGGCATTGATCGCCTCCGCCGTGGCCGGGCTGATGATGCCGCGCTCGGCATGGATGCGATGGGCGGCGATATCCTCCCCGCGCACCGGCAGGAAGGTGCCGGCGCCGACATGCAGCGTCAGCAGGGCGCGCTGGATGCCGCGCGCCTCCAGCCGGGCGAGCAGGGCGGGGGTGAAATGCAGCCCCGCCGTGGGCGCGGCAACCGCGCCGGGGCGGACGGCGAAGACGGTCTGGTAATCCGCCGCATCGGCCGGTTCCGGTCCGGTGGGGCGGGCGATATAGGGCGGCAGCGCCATCGCCCCCGCCGCCTCCAGCGCGGCGGAAAATGGCGCGCCTTCCAGATTGAAGCGCAGCAATACCGCGCCATCCTCGGGCGCCGCCTGCACGATGGCCGACAGCGTCGGCGCGCCGGTGAAGGCCAGCGCATCGCCGGCGCGCAGCCTTCGCGCGTTGCGCGCCAAAGCCCGCCAGGTTCCGTCCGCCAGCGGGCGGTCCAGCGTGATGCCGATCCGTGCCGCCCCGCGCATCGCGGCAAGCTGGGCGGGGATGACTTTGGTGTCATTGGCCACCAGCACATCGCCCGGGCGCAGCAGATCGGCCAGATCGGCAACACGGTGATCGCTCCAGCCGGCCGGCGTGACATGCAGTAGCCGCGCCGCATCGCGCGGGCGTGCCGGATGCTGGGCGATCGTGCCGGGGGGCAGATCGAAATCGTAATCCGCCGGATCGAGGGCCATGCGCGTCAGGCCGGCAGCGGCGCGAGGCGGCGGGTCAGGCGGATCAGCGGCAGGGCGATCGCCATTGCCCAGAGCTTGCCGAGGATCTGGCCGGGCAGCAGCGCCAGGCTGCCGAAGGCAAGGCCAAGAAACACCACCGAATCGAGCGCCAGCCCGACCAGGCCGGAGGCGATCACCGCGCGCATCAGCCCGCGCCGCTGTAGCGGGGTATAGACCGCGCAATCGGCGGCCTCGCTGATCGCGAATCCGGCGGCGGAGGCGAGGGCGAGGGAAGCCGGCGCCAGCGCCAGCGTGGCCAACGTGCCGAGCGCGATCGCCGCGATCCCGGCCGCCAGCCCGAAGCAGCGCTGCACCATGTCGCGCAGCACCAGCGCGACCCCGACCAGCGCCACGCCGGAGGGGGCGAGGATGCCGGGAGCCACCGGGATCAGGCACGGGCCCTGCGGCAGGCAGACGGTGCCGACATGCAGGATCAGCCAGTTGGCCAGCGGAATCGCGCCCAGGAACAGGGCGAAGGCGAGCAGGCGGAGGGTGCGGCGCGGGTTCATGCGTCCGGCAGGTAGGAGGCGATTTCCACCAGATTGCCGTCCGGATCGCGGCAATAGACCGAGCGCATCGGCCCCAGCGCGCCGGTCCGCGCGACCGGACCTTCCAGGATCGCGATGCCGCATTCATGCAGATGGCGGATCACTTCTTCCGGCCCGACCGCGGTGATGAAACAGAGATCGCCGGCCCCGGGGCCGGCATTGGTACCGGTGATCCAGCTTCGCGGATCGGTCTCGGCGGGGCGGAGATTGATCTTCTGGCCGCCGAATTTCAGCGCGGTGCGGCGATCGGCGCCGAACTCCTCGCGCTCCATCCCCAGCACGCGCTGGTACCAGGAGGCGGCGATTTCCACATCCGCGACGTTCAGCACCAGATGATCGAGCCGGTCGATGGTGAAGCGCATCACTCCAGCCCTTCGTAGAAATCATTGCCCTTGTCATCGATCACGATGAAGGCCGGGAAATTCTCCACCTCGATGCGCCAGACCGCTTCCATGCCGAGTTCGGCATATTCCAGCACCTCCACCTTGCGGATGCAGTCCTGCGCAAGGCGGGCGGCCGGCCCGCCGACTGAGCCGAGATAGAAGCCGCCGAACTTCTTGCAGGCCTCGCGCACCGCGCGGGAGCGGTTGCCCTTGGCAAGCATCACCATCGAGCCGCCGGCGGCCTGGAAATCGGCCACATAGCTGTCCATCCGCCCGGCGGTGGTGGGGCCGAAACTGCCGGTCGCCATGCCGGTCGGCGTCTTGGCGGGGCCGGCGTAATAGACCGGGTGGTTCTTGATGTAGTCGGGCAGGCCCTCGCCGCGATCCAGCCGCTCCTTCAGCTTGGCATGCGCGATGTCGCGCGCCACCACCATCGTGCCGCTCAGCATCACCCGCGTCTTGACCGGCTGGGCGGAGAGCTGGGCGCGGATTTTCTCCATCGGCTGATCGAGGTCGATGGCCACCGCATCGGCGCCGAGATGCTCATCCGTGGTCTCCGGCAG
>JAGWRU010000055.1 GCA_028869595.1 Rhodospirillales bacterium | reverse complement strand
GGCGCGGCGAACTCCAGCTCGGCGTGCTGATCGAGCAGATGCGCCGCGAGGGTTTCGAACTGACCATCGGCCGGCCGCGCGTGCTGACCCGCCAGAACCCCGAAACCGGCGCCCGCGAGGAGCCGATGGAGGAGGTGCTGATCGATGTCGATGAGCCTTTCACCGGCGTGGTCGTGGAAAAGATCAGCCGCCGCAAAGGCGAATTGCGCGATATGCGCCCGTCGGGCGGCGACAAGGTGCGCCTGACCTTCAACGTGCCCAGCCGCGGTCTGATCGGCTATCACGGCGAATTCCTGACCGATACGCGCGGCACCGGGGTGATGAACCGCCTGTTCGCCGGCTACGGCCCGTGGAAGGGTCCGATGGAAGGCAGGCGCAACGGCTCGCTGATCTCCACCGAGGGCGGCGAGGCGGTGCATTACGCCCTGTTCTATATCCAGGAACGCGGCACGCTGTTCGTCGATCCGGGCGATAAGGTCTATGAGGGGCTGATCCTGGGCGAGCACAGCCGCGGCTCGGATCTCGACGTCAATCCGATCAAGGAAAAGAAGCTCACCAATATCCGCGCCGCCGGCAAGGATGATGCGATGCTGCTGATCCCGCCGCGCCGCATGAGCCTGGAGCAGGCCATCGCCTATATCGAGGATGATGAGCTGGTGGAGGTCACGCCCAGCGCCATCCGCCTGCGCAAGCGCCATCTCGACCCGCATGCCCGCAAGCGCGCCGACCGCCAGGGCGATACCGAAGCGGCATAAACCTGCATCGGACGATCGGCAGGGCCTTGCGTCACGCCAAGCCCCCGCCGCATCGCCCGGTTCCCTTCGCGCATTCTTCGGATCAATCAGTCACCCCGTCCCGTCCTTCCAGCGCCATCATCGTCGCGGTCAGCAGGGCGACGAGTTTCTCCGTCCCGTCCCGAACGGCGAACACCTCCGTCTGGGCAAGCGTCAGGGTGCGTCCGGCCTTCACCACGCGCCCGCGCGCGATGATGCGCTCGCCGATGGCAGGCGCCACGAGATTGATCTTGAACTCGGTCGTCAGCACGCCCCGACCCGGCGGCATCAGGCTGAGGGCGGCGTAACCGGCCGCCGAATCGGCAATGGCGCTCAAGGCGCCGGCATGGACGAAGCCATGCTGCTGGGAAATCGCCGGGGCCGGATGAAGGGCGATCTCGACCTGTCCCGGCGCGATGCGGACCAGCGACGCGCCGAGCGTCGCCATCAGCCCCTGGCGGGCAAAGCTGTCGCGAATGCGCGCCGCAACGGCGTCGCCCGCCTGCGGATCGGTCATGGCGTGCGCTCCCGATCGCTCGGCACCGCCGCCATGCGGTACAGCACCACCTGACGCTCCGTCCGATCCTCCAGCTCCAGCGTGGTCGGCACCGCGTAGGCGGCAAACGCCTCCATCCCGTCACGCGGCAGGTAAGCGCGGCCCGGATCGGCCACCCACACTGCCGCTTCCGCCGCCATGCGCCGCAGCCAGGGCAGGATATGCCCGGTCATCGGCGCTTCGTAGCAGACATCGCCGCACAGGATCACATCCCAGGCGCACGCCGCCCCCACGACATCGGCAAGGCTCGCCGCCACCGCCAGGCGGTTGGTTCGGGCGTTGAGCGCGATGGCCGCGACCGCCAGCGGATCGATTTCGGCAGCCGTCACCGATGCCGCCCCCGCGCGCGCCGCGGCCAGCGCGGCGATCCCGCCGCCGGCGGCGAAATCCAGCACCCGCTTGCCGGCGACGGTTGCCGGATGATCCAGGATATGGCGCGCCAAGGCCTGTCCGCCCGGCCAGGCAAAGGCCCAGAAAGGCGGCTCGATATTGCGCTCGGCCAGCCATTCCTCGCTCGCCTGCCAGATCGGGGTGATCTCGCTGGCCAGATACAGGGTCAGTTCCGGCACCAAAGGCGGCGCCGCCGGAACCGTCTGGGCGCGAATGAACGCCGCGTGATCCTTCACCACCAGCCGGCCAGCAGGGCGGCGGCCACCGCCAGCCCGACCTCCCGATTGGCACGGAACAGGCGCAGGCAAAGCCCCGGATCGTCGATTTCGAGCCGCCATACCTGCCAGCCCAGCAACCCCGCCGGCACCAGCAGCACGAGGAAGTACGCCGCCCCCAGTCCCGCCGCCGCCCCGGCCAGCACCAGCGCCGCCAGCGCCGCCGCATAGCAGGCAGCCAGGAAAGGCCGCGTCTTCTCGGCGAAAAGCCGGGCGGTGGAACGCACCCCGACCAGCGCATCATCCTCCCGGTCCTGATGGGCATAGACCGTGTCGAAGCCCAGATCCCACAGGATCGCAGCCCCGTACAGCGCAAGCCCGGCGGCATCGAGCCGCCCGGTCGCGGCGATATAGCCCAGCGGCGCGCCGAAGCCGAAGGTGAAGCCCATCACCAGTTGCGGCCACCAGGTCACGCGCTTGGCGGCCGGATACAGCGCCACCAGCAGCAGCGACGATGCCCCGGCGATCTGCGCGAAGCGGTTCAATTGCAGCAGCACGGCGAGCCCGGCGGCCAGCAGCAGCGCCAGAAACACCAGCGCATGGCGCGCGCGCAGCGCCCCCGAGGCCAAAGGCCGCCCCGCCGTGCGCGCCACCTGGCGGTCGATATCGCGATCCCACAGATCATTCACCACGCAGCCGGCCGCCCGCATCACCAGGCTGCCGATGGCGAATAGCAGGATCAGCCGCAGCGCCTGGGCCACGCCCGGGCGGGCCAGCAGAATGCCCCACAGCCCGGGCAGGAACAGCAGCCACACGCCGATCGGCCGATCGAGCCGCGCCAGCAGCGCATAGGGACGCAGCCCGGCAGGCAGGCGCCCCACCCAGCCTTCGACGCGGATATCGGTATGGGCCGGCGGCGGCGCGCGGTGCATTTCGGATCGGGCCTGCATGGCTGCTACTGTCGCCTTCCCGCTTCGCAGGTCAACATGGTTGCTTCGATTCCCCGCCTCTTCGTCGATGCCCCGCTTGCCGCCGGTGCGGAAATCGCCGCGACCGAGGCGCAGGCGCATTACCTTGTTCATGTGCTGCGCCGCGCCGCCGACAGCCCGCTTCTACTGTTCAACGGCCAAGACGGCGAATTTCACGCCCGCCTGCTGCACGCCGCGCGCGGCAAGGCGCGGATCGGGGTCGAGGCGCAGACCCGGCTGCAAATTGCTGAACCCGATCTCTGGCTGGTATTCGCCCTGCTCAAGCGCGATGCGACCGATCTGGTGGTGCAGAAAGCGACCGAACTCGGCGCCGCCGCCCTGCTGCCGGTGATCACCCGCCACACCAATGCCGAGCGCACCAACCCCGCCCGGCTGACCGCCATCGCCACCGAAGCCGCCGAGCAATGCGAAAGGCTGAGCGTGCCGGTCCTCCACGCGCCGCAAAAACTGCCGGAATTGCTGGCGGCCTGGCCCGCCGGGCGGCGGATTTTCGCCGCTGTGGAGCGCCGCGCCGCACCCGCCGCACCCGCCCGCCATGCCGGCCCCGCCGCGCTGCTGATCGGTCCCGAAGGCGGCTTCGCGCCGGCGGAGCTTGACGCGCTCCATGCGCATCCCCTTGTTACGCAGATGAGCCTGGGTCCGCGCATCCTGCGGGCCGAAACCGCCGCCATCGCCGGACTCGCGCTGCTGCTGGCAGCCGGGGCCGGCACGCCTGACCCTTCCTGATCCCGCGTCCGCAGCGCCGGCCCCTGGCCCGCGCGGTGCGCGCCCCGAACCTGCCGATGGGAATAAGATGTCCAACCCCGGAGACGCCGACACCACGCCCATCACCGGGCTCGATCAGCTTGCCGCCTATATCGCGGCAGGCTGCAAGCCGCGGGAACGCTTCCGCATCGGCACGGAGCACGAGAAATTCGGTTTCCGCCTGAACGATCTGTCCACCCCGCCCTATGACGCCCCCGACAGCCGCGCCACCATCCGCGCCATGCTGGAAGGGATGGCGGCCGCGGGCGGCGAGCCCATCCTCGATCATGGCAATCCGATCGGGCTGGCCCGCGGCGGCGCCTCCATCTCGCTGGAGCCAGCCGGCCAGCTCGAACTTTCCGGCGCGCCGCTGGCGACGATGCAGGAAGCGGAGGCCGAACTCGCGGCGCATGTCGAGGAAGTGCGCCGCATCGGCGCGCCGCTGGGCATGGGCTTCGCCCCGCTCGGCTTTCATCCGCTGGCCAGCCGCGCGGCGATGCCCTGGATGCCGAAAGGCCGCTACGCGATCATGCGCCGCTATATGCCCCTTGTCGGCTCCCTCGGCCTCGACATGATGACCCGCACCTGTACCGTGCAGGTCAATCTCGACTACGAGAGCGAGGCGGATATGCGCCGCAAGCTGCGCGTCGGGCTGATGCTGCAACCACTCGCCACCGCGCTATTCGCCAATTCGCCCTTCACCGAAGGCAAGCCCAACGGCTTCCTGTCGTACCGCGCCCAGGTCTGGACCGATACCGACAATGCCCGCTCCGGCATTCCCCCGGTTCTGCTGGAGCCGGATTTCGGCTTCGAGCGCTATGTCCGCTGGCTGGTCGAGGAGGTGCCGATGTATTTCGTGTACCGCGACGGCGCGTATATCGATGTCGCCGGCGCCTCGTTCCTCGATTTTCTGCACGGGCGCGTGCCGGCACTGGCCGGCATCACGCCCACACTGGGCGATTTCGCCGACCACATGACCACCGCCTTCACCGATGTCCGCCTCAAGCGCTTCCTGGAGATGCGCGGCGCCGATGCCGGCAGCCCGGCGATGATGCTGGCCCAGTCGGCTTTCTGGGTCGGGCTGCTCTATGATGACGCGGCCCTGCACGCCGCCCTGTCGCTGATCGGCGACGCCGGCGTCACGGAAGCGCAGGCCGCGCGGCGCGCCGTGCCGCGCCAGGGCCTGGCAACGCCATGGGCCGGCCACACGCTGCGCGAACTCGCCGCCGATGCGCTGGCCATCGCCACGGACGGGCTGCGCGCCCGCGCCCGGCGCGATTCGCAGGGCGCCGATGAGCAGCGCTTCCTTGCCCCGCTGGCCGAAATCGTGGCCGGCGGCCCGACCCAGGCCGAACATTGGCTCGCCCGATTTCACGGTTCCTGGCACGGGGACGTACGCAATCTCGTGAATGAAGCGATACTGTAACCCGGATTGCTGCGTTTGCGTGCGGAAGCGCTTGCCTCTGCAACCGAAGTCCGCAGAATAGCATGGTAATGGTCGGAACCGCGCAGCGCCCTCCGGGCGCCACCTCGGCAAGCCAGGTCGCCGACGACTCAACGGTCGTGCGCCTGCGCCTGATCGGGCAAATGGAAGCCTGGACGCTGAACAGTGAAAATGTTCTGCCGGCCGGGCGGAAGACCCGCGCGCTGCTCGCCGTCATCGCCCTGTCCGCGCCGCGCCCGGCGTTGCGCGGGCGGCTGGCCGAACTGCTCTGGAGCCGCCGGCCGGAGGAGCAGGCCCGCGCCTCGCTGCGCCAGGAAATCCACCGCCTGCTGGAAACCCTGGCCCCGGCGGGCACGGAAATCCTCAATATCACCCGCGATCACCTTTCGCTCCGCCCCGGTGCCGTGTGGATCGATGTCGAGGAGGTGATGCGCGCCACCATCGACCAGCCGGCCTCGCTGTCGCTGCTGGATGGCGATCTGCTGGAAGATCTCGACGGCATCGACCCGACTTTCGATGCCTGGCTGACCACCGAACGGGAAAGGCTGCGCGATCGCGCCCGCACTGTCGCCGAATCGCTGCTGCGCGAACAGGTGGAACCGGAAGCGGCGATCCCCGTCGCCCAGCGTCTGCTGCAGATCGACCGCGCCCATGAAGGCGCCTGGCGCGCCCTGATGCGGGCGCATGCCGCGCGCGGCGAACGCGGCATGGCGATCCAGGCCTATGATCGCTGCCGCGCCGTGCTGGCCGATCTGCTGGATGCCGCCCCCTCGGCGGAAACCCAGAAATTGCTTGCGGAAATCCGCGGCCCCTCCGGCTCGCGCATGCCACTGCGTCCGCCCGCCCCACCGCCGGAAGCACCCTCTGCGCCCGCGGCACAGGACAGCGCCCCCGCCGTGGC
>JAGWRU010000054.1 GCA_028869595.1 Rhodospirillales bacterium | reverse complement strand
CGCGGTGACCGACGCGCGGGGCATGGCGCTGGCGGGCAGCCCGCTCGATCCCGCGCCTTCCCGCCGCGCCCGCCGCCCGGCCTTGCCGCCGCGCCGCGTCCCGCGCCGCCGCCCGGTCTGCGTCGTCCTCGTCGTGCAGGGGCAGGATGATGCGGCGGATCTGCGCGCCTGCCTGCATTCGGTGCTCGTCGCCTGCCCGGCCGATGGCCGCGTGGTGGTGATCGACGATGCCGCGCACGATGCGGCGCTGGCCGAGGCGTTGGACCTGCTGGCCGCGCAGCGGGCGATCCGCCTGATCCGCCATGCCGCGCCGCGCGGCTATTCGGCCAGCGTCAATCGCGGCCTCGCCCTGGCCGGCGGATGCGACGTGCTGGTGGCGCATGGCGACACGCTGCTGGCGCCGGATGCCATCACGCGGCTGCGCCTTCTCGCCTACGAGGCAGCGGCGATCGGCAGTGTCACGCCGTTCGCTTCCGACGCGGCCGCGCCGCGCTATGGCGCGCCCTGGGCGCGCGGCCCGATGCCGGACGAGGCCGAGACGGCGCGGCTGGCACGCCTGGCCTGGCGGGCGAACGGGGCGGGCTGCGTCGATCTGCCGGTGGGAGAGGGGTTCTGCCTTTACCTCCGCCATGACTGCCTGGCCGCGACCGGGCGGCTGCGCGCGGCGATCTTTCCCGAGGGCGATGGCGCGGTCAGCGATTTCTGCCTGCGCGCGGCCAGCGCCGGCTGGCGCCATATTGCCGCGACCGGGGTGTTTATCGCCCATCGCGGCGATGCCTCGCGCCCGGCACCGGCGCGGCAGGCCTTGCGGGCGCATGGCGCGGCGCAGATCGCCGCGCTGTATCCCGACCACGGCGCGCGGCTTGCCGCCTTTGCCGCCGCCGATCCGCTGGCGCCGGCGCGTCGTGCCCTCGATCTTGCGCGCTGGCGGGCGACAGCGCTGCCGCCGCGCGCGCCGCTGCTGGTGCTGACGCATGGCGATGGCGGCGGTGTCGATCGGGCGGTCTCTGCCATGCTGGCGCGGGCGCGCGCGCGCGGGCAGGGGGCGATCGTGCTGCGCCCGGCGGCCGATGGCGCGGTGCGGCTCGATCGCGGCGATGGCGCGCTCTGGCCCGATCTGCGCTTCGCCATGCCGGGCGAATGGCCGGCGCTGCGCCGTCTGCTGCGTGCCGCCCATCCCGAAAGCCTGGAAATCCACCATACGCTGGGCCATCATCCGGGATTGGCCGCGCGTCTGGCCGGGCTCGGTCTGCCTTATCGCGTGCATGTGCATGATTACGCGCTGGCCTGCCCGCGCATCGCCTTCGTCGATGGCGAGGGGCGCTATTGCGGCGAACCGGCGGCGGCGGGGTGTGCGGCCTGCCTCGCCGCCTATGGCAGCCTGAGCGGCGAGACGATCGCGGTGCCGGCACTGCGCGCCCGCTCGGCCGGATTGCTGCGTGGCGCAGCGGCGGTGACGGCGCCTTCGGCCGATGCCGCCGCGCGCATGCGCCGCCATTTCCCCGGCATCGCGATTCGTGCCGTCCCGCCGGAGCGTGATTGCCCCCCCGATCCCGCCGCCATCGCGGCGGCGCGGGCGCGTGCCGTGCCGGGCCGGGTCTGCGTGATCGGCGCGATCGGCATGCATAAAGGGTTTGACGTGCTGGCCGCCTGCGCCCGCGATGCGGCGATGCGCGCGCTTCATCTGGAATTCATCGTCGTCGGGCATACCATCGACGATGCCGCGCTGCTGGAGACCGGACGGGTCTTCATCACCGGCCCCTATGACCGGGCGGAGGCGGTGATACGCATTACCGAGCAGAATGCCGCGCTCGCCTTTCTGCCCTCGATCGGGCCGGAAACCTGGGCCTATACCTTGTCGGAAGCCTGGCGTGCCGGGCTTGCGGCGGCGGTGTTCGATCTTGGCGCGCCGGCGGCACGCATCCGCCGGCACGGGCACGGCCTGGTGCTGCCGCTCGGCCTGCAGGCGAGGGCGATCAACTCGGCGTTGATCGCGGCGATGGCATCGCCGCCCCTTGTTCCGGCGGCGCTGCCGGGCGATGAATAGAAACGATGAGTGAAATCCGCATCGCCGCCGCGCTTTTTGTGGCCGGATGGCATGGCGGAATGCGACAAGTGCCTGGATAGACAGAACAGCGAGACTGCATGATGTCCGAAGCCGGCAACGCCGTTTCCAACCCGCCCGAGGCGGCGCGCCCCAATCCCGCCAACCGGATTACCGAGCTGCGCGTCTCCGGCCATCTGATGACGCTGGAGGATGGCACGTTCTGCGTGTTCCAGCCGGCCGGTAGCGCCGGCATGGATGTGGCATCGGGTCTGCCCAGCGTGCGCGTTTCCCTGCCGCCTGGCAGTGCCAGCCGGCCGGAGGCGGTGACGATCAGCGCGCTGGAGGAGGATGGCTGGCTGCACGGTGTCGGCAGCGCGGTGCTGGTGCAGATCGATGGCGGGCCGGCGCAGGTGCTGGTGACCATCTACCAGGCACAGAATGCCAAGGCCGATGCGGCGCCGCGGCTGCAGGTGCTGCGCCTGTCGCCGGAACCGGCCGCGCCGCCCGCCCCGCCGGTCGGCGCGCCGGCACCGGCGCAATCCGGCGTGGTCCTGCCCGAGGATCATTCGATGATGGCGCATATCCAGCGCTCCGGCGATGTCAGCGGGCGGCTGGGCGAATGGATGGGCACGCCGGGCAGCGGCAACTGGATCGAAGGCTTCGCCATTGCCGCGCCGCCCGGCATCGCGGCGGAAGAGGTCGAATATCAGGCCCTGCTGGGGCGCGACTGGCTGTCGCCCTGGGTCACTGCCGGAAAATTCTGCGGCAGCCGTGGCATGGCGCTGCCGCTGCTGGGCATCGGGGTGCGCCTGAAGGGCAAGACGGCGGCGGAATATACGTGCAGCTACAGCGCGCATTTCGTCGATGGCACCGCCAGCGGGCCGATGCAGGATGGCGAGGTGGTGGCGGCCGAAAGCCTGGCGGCGATCGAGGCGTTTCAGGTCACGCTGCGCCCACGCGCCGGGATTGCGCGCCGCGCCCCGGCGGCGGCGCCCGCCAGGCCGGTGGTCGCGGCCAAGCCCGCTGCAGGCAAGCCGTCTGCAGGCAAACCCGCCGCCGCCAAGGTCAAGCCGGCGCGCGCACCCGCCAGGACGGCGGCTGTCCCGGCGCCCGCGCAGCCCGGCAAAAAATCTGCCGGTGCGACGAAGCCGTCCAAGCCACCTGCCAAGCCCGCGCGGCGCGGACGCTGAGCGGCGGGGCAGACCCGAGGTGAAGTTTCTTTTCGTCCACCAGAATTTCCCCGGGCAGTTCCTGCATCTGGTGCGCCATCTGGCGCGCCGGCGCCGCCACGAGGTGGTGTTCATCACCGAGCCCAACCCCAACCATATTGGCGGGGTGCGCAAGGTGCCGTATCGCAAGCCGCAGCCGGCCGCCGAACAGACCTATGTGATTGCCCGCGATCTGGATGCGGCGGGGCGGCGCGCGGCGGTGGTGGCGCATACCGCCGCCAGCCTGCGCACGCTGGGTTTCACCCCGGATATCGTCATCGGCCATCATGGCTGGGGCGAATTGCTCAACCTGCCGGATATCTGGCCGGGTGTGCCGCTGCTTGGTTATATGGAGTTCTTCTACCACACGGATCGCGCCGATGTCGGCTTCGATGAGGAGTTCCCTTCTCCGGTCGAGGATTTTCCGCGCATCCGCGCCAAGAACGCGACCAATCTTCTGGCGCTGGGTCTGGGCGGGCATGGCCAGACGCCGACCGAGTGGCAATTATCCACCTATCCCGAATGGGCGCATCCGCGCATCCATCTGCTGCGCGAGGGCGTCGATCTCGATCTGTGCAAGCCGGCCAGCGGACGGCGTGGCGTGACGGAGGTCGCGGGAACCCGCATCGGCCCGCGCGAGAAGCTGGTGACCTATCTTTCGCGCGACCTGGAACCCTATCGCGGCTTCCATGTGATGATGCGCACCCTGCCGCGCCTGCTGGCCGCGCGCGCCGATCTGCGCGTGGTGATCGTCGGTGGCGATGGCGTCAGCTACGGCAATCCGCCGCCGCAGGACGGCAAATGGCAGGGCAAGACCTGGCGGGAGGCGATGCTGGCCGAGCTGGGCGGGCGGATCGATCTCTCTCGCGTGCATTTCTCGGGCAGGCTGGACTACCAGGAATATATCCGCCTGCTGCAGCGTTCGGACGCGCATGTCTATCTGACCTATCCCTTCGTTGCGTCGTGGTCGCTGCGCGAGGCGCTGGCGATGGGTTGCGCGGTGGTCGGCAGCGATACCGAGCCGGTGCGCGAATTCATCACCCATGAACAGAACGGGCTGCTGACGCCGTTCTTCGATCAGCGGCAATTATCGGACTCGATCCTGCGATTGATCGAGGATCAGCCGCTCGCCAAGCGATTGCGCGCCAATGCCCGCCGCTATGCCGAGGAAAATCTGGCGATGGCCGATTATCTCGACCGCTATCAGGCGCTGATCGGGCGGCTGACCGGCGCGCCCTATGAACAGGGCGACCTGCCGGCGACCTGAGCCTCCGCCCCCGATCGGCGTCGGTTCGTCGCGCATGAAAAATCCGGCCCGGCAGGGCCGGACCGGATTTTCCCGATGCCGATCGGAGCCGCGGCTCAGTGCAGCCAGGTGGCCAGGATCGCCAGCAGCAGCAGCGCCACGATATTGGTGATCTTGATCATCGGGTTCACGGCCGGGCCGGCAGTGTCCTTGTAGGGATCACCGACCGTATCGCCGGTCACCGCAGCCTTGTGGGCCTCGCTGCCTTTGCCGCCGTGATTGCCTTCCTCGATATATTTCTTGGCATTGTCCCAGGCGCCGCCGCCCGACGTCATCGAGATGGCGACGAACAGCCCGGTGACGATCACGCCCAGCAGCATCGCCCCCAGCGCGCCGAAAGCGGCCGCCCGTCCGGCCACCATGTCGACGACGATCCACAGCACGATCGGCGCCAGCACCGGCAGCAGGGAGGGGACGATCATCTCCCGGATCGCGGCCCGGGTCAGCATATCCACCGCGCGGCCATATTCCGGCTTGGTGGTGCCTTCCATGATGCCGGGCAATTCGCGGAATTGCCGCCGCACCTCCACCACCACGGCGCTGGCGGCCCGGCCGACCGCGGTCATGCCCATGGCGCCGAACAGATAGGGCAGCAGCCCGCCCAGGAACAGACCGACCACGACGAACGGGCTGGTCAGGCTGAAATCGACTTTCAGCGTCGGAAAGTCGCGCGACAGATCCTGGGTGTACGCCGCGAACAGAACCAGCGAGGCCAGCCCCGCCGAGCCGATCGCATAGCCTTTGGTCACCGCTTTCGTGGTGTTGCCCACCGCATCCAGCGCATCGGTGGTGACCCGGACTTCCTTGGGCAGATCGGCCATTTCGGCAATGCCGCCGGCATTGTCGGTGACCGGGCCATAGGCATCGAGCGCCACGATCATGCCGGCCAGCGCCAGCATGGTGGTGGCCGCCACCGCGATGCCGAACAGGCCGGCGATCATGAAGGCGACGATGATGCCGACCGAGATCGCCAGCACCGGCAGCGCGGTCGCCTCCATCGACATCGCCAGGCCCTGGATCACGTTGGTGCCGTGCCCGGTGGTGGAGGATTGCGCGATGCTGCGCACCGGGCGGTATTCGGTGGAGGTGTAGTATTCGGTGATCACCACGATCAGCCCGGTCACGGCAAGGCCCACCAGACAGCATTCGAACAGCGCCATGCCGGTGGTGGCGCCGCCCGAGGTCAGTGCCAGCGGGGCAGAAAAGCCGATGAACCAGCCGATCACCACGGCGATGGCCACGATCGACAGCACGCCGGTGACGACCAGCCCCTTGTACAGCGCCCGCATGATCCCGCCATCGGGGCCGAGGCGGACGAAATACGTGCCGATGATGGAGGTGACGATGCACACCCCGCCAATGCCGAGCGGCAGCAGCATCAGCGCATCGCGCGCGGCCGGCGCGAAGGAGATCGCCGCCAGCAGCATGGTGGCGACGATGGTGACGGCATAGGTCTCGAACAGATCGGCGGCCATGCCGGCGCAATCGCCCACATTGTCGCCGACATTATCGGCGATCACGGCGGGGTTGCGGGGGTCGTCCTCGGGGATGCCGGCCTCGACCTTGCCCACCAGATCGGCGCCGACATCGGCGCCCTTGGTGAAGATGCCACCGCCGAGACGGGCGAAGATGGAGATCAGCGAGGCGCCGAAGGACAGCCCCACCATCGCCTCCAGCACCGGGCGGAGATCGGCGCCGGTCATGGTGGCGCGCAGGTAGAAATAATAGAGCGAGACGCCCAGCAGCCCGAGGCCGACCACCAGCATGCCGGTGATCGCGCCGGCCTTGAAGGCGATGTCGAGCCCGGCGGCGAGGCCCTGGCGCGATGCCTGCGCGGTGCGCACATTGGCCCGCACCGAGACATTCATGCCGACATAGCCGGCGACGCCGGACAGCACGGCGCCGATCAGAAAGCCGATCGCGACATGCGCGCCGAGCGTCACGCCCAGCACGATCAGGATGACGATGCCGACGATTCCGATGGTCGTGTATTGGCGGTTGAGGTAGGCGCGCGCCCCTTCCTGGACGGCGCCGGCGATTTCCTGCATGCGGGCGGTGCCGGCATCGGCTGCCAACACCTGACGGCTGGTGACGAACCCGTAGATCAGGGCCAGCACACCGCACGCGACGATGACGTCATAGGCCAATTGCATTCGGGACGTTCCTCCGTGATTGCCATTCTGTTCCGGAGGTCGGATCACCGAAGCCCCGGCCGAGGCGATTTGGGATAGCGTTCCGACGATGGCAGATGCGTCGCGCCGAAGCAACGAAGGCGGAAGGCGGCGTCGGCATAGGGTCCCGGGTTGCGGACCGGCCAAACAAAAACCCCGCCGCGGACTGGCCGGGGCGGGGTTGGTCGGCGCGGCCGCTGGCGCGGCGTATCAGTCGGCGGCTTCGGCGGCGCTGTCGGGATTGCCCAGGGCGGCGTTGCGGGCGCGCAGAATGGCGGCTTCGGCAGCATCGCGCCCGGCCCAGCCGGTGACCTTCACCCATTTGCCTTTTTCGAGATCCTTGTAGCGCTCGAAGAAATGCTCGATGGCGGCACGGGTGATTTCGGGCAGGTCGTCGATGGTTTCGACATGGCTGTGCTGGGGATGCACGCGATCATGCGGGACGCAGACGATTTTCTCGTCCTGGCCGGCCTCATCCTCCATCAGCAGCATGCCGATGGGGCGGGCGCGCACGACCGCGCCGGGCACCACCTGGGCTGGCACCAGCACCAGCGCATCGGCGGGGTCGCCATCGGCCGACAGCGTGCCGGGGATGAAGCCATAGGCGGCCGGATAGGCCATCGGGGTGAACAGGAAGCGGTCCACGAAGATCGCGCCGGACGCCTTGTCGACCTCGTATTTCACGGCAGAACCCTGCGGAATTTCGACCACGACGTTGATGTCGCGGGGCGGGTTATGGCCGGTAGGGATTTTCGCAACGTCCATGGGGCACCGTTTATTTTGCACCGCACCATACGCGGGCGATGGGGGCAAAATCAAGGCGAGCAGCCCCGCCCGGCATGCGCCGAAAGCGGGGCTGGTCATCCTGCATAGGCTGGCCGCAGGGCTTAGCCAGGCTTCTTGGGGGTCGCCTTGTGGGTCGGGGCCTTATGCGCCGTGGTCTTGTGCACCGGCTTCTTATGCGCGGTGGTCTTGTGCACGGGCTTCTTATGGGCGGTGGTCTTGTGCACCGGCTTCTTGTGCGTCGTGGTGTGCGCCGGCTTGTGGGTGGCGGTCGTGGCAGCCAGCGCCGGGGCGGCGATGCTGGCCGAGGAGAACAGCGCCAGCGCGGCCAGCAGGGAAAGTCGGGGGAAGGTCACAGCCTTGGCTCCGGATCGATGTGGCTTGCCTGCGGCACCGGCTTGCCCCCGGGATGGTTCACCCGGGGCGGTTCACCCAGGAAGGTTCACCCGGCAACGCAAGCTCAGCCGCTAAGCAATTGTCGCAATGTCACACTTCCCCCATCGCTCGGCAAGCGGAATAAGTGCGGGGCGGGCGGATCCGGGATCACAACAGGCATAGGGCGCGCAACTCGCGCAGCAGGGCGGGCGGCAGGCTGGCCTCGGTGCCGTCCGGCAGGGCGGGACGGTCGGCGGGCGCGTCCTCGGCGGCGAGGTAGCGCCAGCCCTGGAAGGGCTTGGTCGGGCGGCCGGATAATTCGACCAGCACCGGATCGAGGTGGATCGCCGCGCAGGCACTGCCATCGGCCATCCGATCCTCCTCGATCGCAAGGATAAGCTGGCGGGCCAGCAGGCTGCCGGCGATCACCCAGTAGAGCGAGCCGCCATCCACCACCTCCGCCGCGCGGCGCGGCATCGAACGCGTGCGATGGCGCAGCGGCGGGTCGGTTTCCTGCCGCCGGGCCTGGAGTTCGGCCAGATGCGCCACGTCGCGCACCCCGACCGCCAGCTTGATCAGATGCAGCATGTCCCCCGCCCGGCCCGATCCGCAGAAAAATGTTTCAACATCGTTGCCAATTTTCGTTCGACACCGCACAGTCGCGATATGGATGGGTTCGCCCATCCGACCAGGGGAGTATGCATGATGATCGGAAAGACAGCCGCCGCAGCGGCTTTGGTGGGGCTTGCCCTTCTCGCGGGTGGGACGGCGGCACGTGCCGACGGCTCCGGTTCGCCCACGCTGGACGCGGTGCGCGCGCGCGGGCAGTTGGTCTGCGGCGTGTCCGGCGATGTCGCCGGCTTCTCGCTGCCCGACAGCAAGGGGGTGATGCAGGGGATCGATGCCGATGGCTGCCGCGCCATCGCCGCCGCCGTGCTGGGCGATGCGAACAAGGTGAAATTCACCCCGGTCACCACGCAGAATCGCTTCACCGCCCTGCAATCGGGCGAGATCGATGTGCTACTGGCCGAAACCACCTGGACGCTGGGGCGCGAAGCCGGGCTCGGCATCGAATTCACCGGGGTCAATTTCTATGACGGCACCGGGTTTCTGGTGAAGAAGGCGGCCGGCGTCAATTCCGCCAAGCAGCTCGACGGCGCCACCATCTGCGTGCAGCCGGGCACCAGCACCGAGCTTGCCATCGCCGATTACTTCCGCGCCCAGAAGATGAAGTTCACGCCGATCGAAATTCAGGATCTGCAGCAGATCCGCGCGGCCTTCCTGTCCGGGCGGTGCGACGTCTATTCGACCGACAGCTCGGCGCTGGCCGCTTTCCGCTCCACCCAGGGCGACAAGGCTACCGATCTGGTGCTGCTGCCCGAGCTGATCAGCAAGGAGCCGCTCGGCCCCAGCGTGCGCAAGGGCGACGATAAATGGTTCGACATCGTGCGCTGGACCGGCTTCGCCATGCTGACGGCGGAAGAAGAAGGCGTGGACAGCAAGAATATCGACCAGCTGGTCACCAGCGCGACCAATCCGGATGTGCGCCGCCTGCTCGGCCTCGATGGCGATCTCGGCAAGCAGCTCGGGATCGACAATAAATTCGCCTACAACGTGATCAAGCAGGTGGGCAATTCCGAGGAAGTCTGGAACCGCGACATCGCGCCGATGAGCGTGCCGCGCGGCATCAACCAGCTTTGGACCAAGGGCGGGCTGATGTACGCCCCGCCGATGCGCTGAAAGATTGCGCGGGGGGGCGACTGCGGTGGCGATCGGACGGCGATTTCCTGTGCTCCGGTGCGCACGGCCTGATGGCCGCTCCGCTCCGGTGCCTGGAAATCACCGCCGGGCGGCGGGCTGAAGCCCGCCTCTCGCGCATCGCGGCGCACCCCCGCACATTCTTTACGAGGGAGTGATTTTTTCGGTTCCTGGCGGGGTTTCATGGGGCAGGCGGTGCAGGATCCTCGGTTGATCGATGCGCGGGTGGCACCCAGGCGGCGGATGCGGCTTTCCTGGTCCGATCCCAGGCTGCGCAATCTCGTCTGGCAGATTCTGATCATCGGCGCGGTGGTGCTGGCGGGCTGGTACCTGGCGCATAATACCAATCGCAATCTGGAACAGCGCCATATCGCCACCGGCTTCGGCTTTCTCGGCCAGGCGGCGTCGATCCCGATCGGGGAATCGCTGCTCAGTTACACGCCGTCCGTTTCCACCTATGGCCGGGCATTGCTGATCGGCGTGCTGAACACGCTGAAAGTCGCGGTTGCCGGCGTGGTGCTGGCGACGGTTCTGGGCACGCTGGTTGGCATTGCCCGTCTGTCACCCAACTGGCTACTGTCGCGCATCGCCGCCATCTATGTCGAGACGGTGCGCGATATCCCCGTGCTGCTGCAATTATTCTTCTGGTACGGCCTGCTGCAGACCCTGCCGCCGCCGCGCGCGGCGTTTCATCCGCTGCCCGGCGTGTTCCTGTCCAATCGCGGCGTCAAGCTGCCGACCATCGCATGGCATGCGGCGCATTTCTGGGCGCTGGTCGCATTCCTTGCAGGCTGCGTTCTGGTCTGGCTGATCGGGCGCGCCGCCGATCGCCGGCAGGCCGCGACCGGCCGCCGGCCGCGCACATGGCCCACCACCCTGGCCGCGCTGCTCGGTCTGCCGATTCTGGTCTGGCTGGGCCTCGGCGCGCCGCTGCATGTCGATATGCCGGCGCTGCACGGCTTCAACTTCCAGGGCGGCATCAGCATCACCCCGGAATATGCCGCGCTGCTGACCGGGCTCGTGGTCTACACGGCGACCTATATCGCGGAGATCGTGCGCTCCGGCATTCAGGCCGTGGCGGCGGGGCAATGGGAAGCCGCCGGGGCGCTCGGGCTGCCGCGCGGCTTGGTTCTGCGCCGCATCGTGCTGCCCCAGGCGTTGCGGGTGATCGTGCCGCCGATGACCAGCCAATACCTCAATCTGGTGAAGAACAGCTCGCTGGCGATTGCCATCGGTTATCAGGATATCGTCTCCATCGCCGATACCACGCTGAACCAGACCGGCCAGTCGATCGAGGGGATTGCCATCATCATGGCTGTCTACCTGACTTTCAGCCTGTCGATCTCGCTGTTCATGAACTGGTACAACGCGCATATCGCGCTGGTGGAGCGCTGAGGCATGAGCACCAGCATCGCCGCCCGCCCCCGCCCCGCCGCCGCGCGCACCGGCCCGATCGCCTGGGCGCGCGCCAATCTGTTCAATACCTGGTGGTCGACCGCGCTGACCCTGGCGCTGGGCTATCTGATCCTGCGTGGCGCCTGGGCGTTTCTCGATTGGGGGGTGATCCACGCGATCTGGCAGGTGCCGCAGGGTCCGAAAGGGCCGAATACCGATATCTGCCGCGCCGCCGCCGGCACCGGCGCGTGCTGGGCGGTGATCGGCGAGAAATACCGTTTCATCCTATTCGGCTTCTACCCCTACGCCCAGCAATGGCGCCCGGCCATCGTGATTGCGCTGTTCATCGCGCTGTACTGCATTTCGGCCAATCGCCGCTTCTGGCGCAAGGAACTGGCGCTGATCTGGATCGCCGCGATGGTGCTGATCGGCATCCTGATGTGGGGCGGCGTCTTCGGGCTGACGCTGGTCACCGAGTCGCAATGGGGCGGCCTGCCGATCACCCTGATCCTGGCGACGTTCGCCCTGGCCCTGGCTTTTCCGCTGGCGGTACTGGTGGCACTGGGCCGGCGCTCCACCCGTCTGCCGGCGGTGAAGCTGCTCTGCGTGATGTATGTCGAGCTGATCCGCGGCGTGCCGCTGATCACCCTGCTGTTCATGGCCAGCGTGATGTTTCCGCTGTTCATGCCGAACGGCTTCGATGTCGACAAGCTGCTGCGCGCGCAGGTGGCGATCACCCTGTTCGCCGGCGCCTATCTGGCCGAGGTGGTGCGGGCCGGATTGCAGAGCCTGCCCAAGGGCCAGGCTGAAGCGGCCGATGCGCTCGGTCTGTCCTACTGGAAGAAGACGCTGCTGGTCGTGCTGCCGCAGGCGCTGCGCCTGGTCATTCCGCCGCTGGTGAACACCTTCATCGGCTTCTTCAAGGATACCTCCCTGGTGCTGATCATCGGTATTTTCGATCTGCTGAAATCGGGCATCACGGCGGTTGCCGAGCCGGCCTGGCAGGGCTTCGGCAACGAAGTCTATATCGTCCTCGCGCTGATCTATTTCGCCTTCTGCTTTGCCATGTCACGCTACAGCCGCGGGCTGGAGCGCGAGCTCGACCGCGCCCGCCGCCGCTGAACAGGAACCAGGCCGCCATGTCCGATACCCAGCCCGCCATCCTGCTCGATAAGGTGAACAAATGGTACGGCGCGATGCATGTGCTGCGCGACGTCTCCCTTTCGGTCGGCCAGAAAGAGCGGGTGGTGGTGTGCGGCCCCTCCGGCTCCGGCAAATCCACCATGATCCGCTGCATCAACCGGTTGGAGGTGCATCAGGAAGGCCGCATCGTGGTGGACGGCACCGAACTGACCGACGATCTGCGCGCGCTCGATACCATCCGTCGCGAGGTCGGCATGGTGTTTCAGTCCTTCAACCTGTTCCCCCATCTGACCATTCTGGAGAACTGCACCCTGGCGCCGATCTGGGTGCGCAAGATGCCGAAAGCCGAAGCCGAGGCGCTGGCGATGGAATATCTCGCCCGCGTCAAGATCCCGGAGCAGGCGAAGAAATATCCCGGCCAGCTATCGGGCGGGCAGCAGCAGCGCGTGGCGATCGCGCGCGCCTTGTGCATGAAGCCCAAGATCATGCTGTTCGACGAGCCGACCAGCGCGCTCGATCCCGAAATGATCAAGGAGGTGCTGGATACCATGATCGGGCTGGCCGAAACCGGCATGACCATGGTCTGCGTCACGCATGAGATGGGCTTTGCCCGCCAGGTCGCCGATCGGGTGATCTTCATGGATCGTGGCGAGGTGGTGGAGCAGGGCCCGCCCACCCAGATGTTCGAAAGCCCGCAGACCGACCGGCTGAAACTGTTTCTCGGCCAGATCCTGCGCGGGCACTGAGGGGGCGGGCTGCCCGCCGACCCGGCGCGTCCATGTGTTTGCGCCGCCGCCTGCCAACCCGGCGCGGGCTACATCGGCGGCACCAGCCCATCCTTGCCGACCAGCACGGCGTGGGCCAGCACGGGCCCATCCGCCGTTGCGGTCGCATTGACCAGCACATGCGCGCCCGGGCGCAGCGCCGCGCGGCTGGTCGGCGCGAAGCGGACGAAGGGCACGCCCGGCGGCACGAACACGGTCTTTTCCCCGCCTTTGTACAGCACGGTCATGGTCTGCCCATGCGCGCCGGTCAGCGTGCCGATCGTGCCATTGGTCATGGTCGCGCCCGGTTCCGTATCGAAGGGATGAAACCCCTCTCCCACGCCGCGCATGGCGGGCGGGAAGACCTGCACCTCCAGCGCGCGCAGCGTGCCGTCCTTCTGCGGCATGGCGGCGGTGCCGATATAGCTGCCTTTGGCGATGGCATCGGGGCGGGTGGCGATCAGCCAGAGAATATGCGCATCCGGCGCCAGCACCGCGCGGGCCGCCTTGCCGTCGCGCAGACGCAGCGCGATCGTGCTGCCATGCACCGCGACGATGGTGCCGCGCAGGCGCATCGGCACACCGGCGGGCGGTGCGGCGGCGGGCGGTGCGGCGGCGAAGCCGGGCCCTGCGGCAAGCGCGAGCCCGGCCAGGGCGGCGCCGGTCAGCATCAGACGGCGATCGAGCAGCGGCATGGCGGTTCGTCCTTTCGGTCCTGCGCCGCGATGGGCTCCAGGATGGGGAAGCGGGGGAGCGGCCGCCTCAATCGGTCAGCGCCAAAGACGGGCTGGGATCGCTGCTGAACAGGGTCTTTTCGACATCGGTGTCCCACAGCCTGACGCCGCCGGTGATGCCGGCATCGTTGGACTCGATGACCACATGCTCGGGCGGGGCGATGACCTTTCCGCCATTGCCGCCGCCCAGATACAGCACGTCGTAATGCAGCAGGGAGTGAAGCACCGCGATCGTCTTATGGACGCGGTGGCTCCATTTCTTCTTGCCGATTTTCTTGCGCGCGGCGTTGCCGATGTAGTCGTTATAGGTCTTTTTGCCGTGCAGCGGATGCTGCGCCAATTCCAGATGCGGCATCAGCACGCCGTCGCGAAACAATGCGGTTCCCGCTCCGGTGCCCAGCGTCAGCACCAGCTCCAGCCCGTAGCCTTTGACGATGCCGAACCCCTGCACCTCGGCATCGTTGAGCATGCGGACCGGTGCGCCAAGCTCTTTGGCCAGGGCGGCGGCAAGCGGAAAATCGGGCCAGGCTGGATCGTCGAAATGCGGCGCGGTGACGGTTCTGCCGTGCTGCACCACGCCGGGAAAACCCACCGATACCTGATGGAAGGCGGGCAGCGGCGCCACCAGCTCGACCAGCGACGCGACCATCACATCGGGCGGGCAGGGATAGGGCGTGGCAATCCGCACCCGATCGACGATCATCCTGCCGGTATGATCCAGCACCGAAGCTTTAAGGCCGGTTCCCCCGACATCGATGGCCAGGGTTTTCGGCGCGTGATCGTGGCGTGCGGATTTCATGTCTTTCTCTCCTTCTGGCCGATCACCCATGCCGGCGATGCGGTCATGATGCGGCTTGCGCCGCCGCCTGGTCGGCGAAAATCCATGTGCTGCCGATCGGATGCAGCCTGGCTGCGGGCAGGGCGTCATCGGCGCGACGCAGCCGCGCGAGCATCGCGCTTTTCTCCGCCCCGGTGACGAGGAAGGCGGTCCGGCGGCTGCTTTCGAGTGCGGGATAGGTCAGGGTCAGGCGGGTTTCCGCCTTGGCGCCGACGACCGGCGCGACCCAGCGCGTGCGTTCCCGCAGCACCGCCGTGCCGGGGAATAGCGAGGCGGTATGCCCATCCGGTCCCAGCCCCAGCAAGGTGACGTCGAACAACGGCTGCTCCGGCGCGAGCTGCGCGGTGCCGTGAAAATCGCGCAGCGCGCGCTCATATTCCGCGGCCGCCGCATCGGGCGAGAGGCCTTCGGTCGGGATCGGATGGATATTGGCGGCGGGGATCGGCGCGCGCGACAGCAGTGCCTCGTGCACCATGCGGTAATTGCTGCGCGGATCGTCGCGCGGCACGAAACGCTCATCGCCCCAGAACCAATGCGCGCGCGCCCATGGGAAGGTGGTACGGAACGGCGGATCGGCCAGCAGCCGATACAGGCGCTGCGGCGTCGAGCCGCCGGACAGACAGATCGCGAATTTCCCGGCTTTGGCGGTGGCCGCCGCCAGCAGCCATGCCGCCGCGTGGCGCGCCAACGCGTCCGCATCGGCAAGGATTTCCAGCCTCGGGCCGTCGGGATGGGGCATGCGATGGCTCCGTGATCGGGCGGCGAAGCACCCGCTTTCAGCTTCTCACACCGCCCCGCCCGGGCAAAGGCGCCGCCGCGCCGCGTTTTGGCCAGGCGACCGGCGGGCTGAACGGGCGATGGCGGCATCGTGACATATGGGGCGCGGCACCGCGCACGGAACGCGCCCCGCGATCACATCGCGGCCAGAATGGCGGGATCGCGGAAAGAGCCGGGCACGAAACCAGCCGGGGCAAACACGGCCGGGGCAAACACGGCCGGGGCAGCAAACGACCCGGGTGCCGAACGACATCCATCATGAGCGGCGATGGCGGACCCGACACGATTCGAACGTGCGACCTTCGCCTTCGGAGCAATTTAATCTGCCCTTCGACGCTTTACGATG
>JAGWRU010000053.1 GCA_028869595.1 Rhodospirillales bacterium | reverse complement strand
TTGAGCGGCCCCATGGCCGGCTGCATTGCCATTTCCCACGGATGGGGCTGGCCGATCAGTTCCGTGCCGGCGGCCAGCGCGCGGCCAGGAAGGCCCAGCACGAGCAGGGCCAGGAGAAAGGGAGATAGCCCGAACAGGAGTGCCGTGATCGCGGCCGCCTGGCGCCGTACAACCTTCATCGACAATTCCATCCCGCCTTATGCGGCCGCATGGACGGATCCGTGCGTGCCACTTTGTTTCGTTCTGGCTACCTGACAGTTGCGCAATGATCAAGCGCCGCCAAGTGCCGCGATGGGGGGTGGGACAAAATTTCCTGCGGCCTGTGCCACCGCAGTATCAATCGGCGCGAATCAGTTCGCCAGACGCACCAGCGTGAAGATGCCGAACGGCCACATCGGCACGGCTTCGGCGCGGGCGCGATCCTCCGCGCTCAGCATCGCCTCCATCGCGAAATCCGGGTGCCAGCCCAGCGCGCGGGACGCAGGCGCCATCGCCCGTTCCACCCACCAGCGCGGCCCGCGCTCGGCGGCGAAATGGTTGACGAACAGGATGGCGCCGCCGGGGCGCACGACGCGGCGCATTTCCGCCAGCAGGCGGCGCGCATCGGGCACCACGGAGGCGACGAACATCGCGACCGCGACGTCGAAACTATCGTCGGCAAAGCTGGTCGCCTCGGCATCCATTTCATGCAGGCCGACAATGTTCGAAAGCCCCTGGACGGCGACGCGGCGGCGCGCATGGGCCAGCATTTCCGCCGACAGATCGATCCCGGTGATCGCCTTCTCCGGCGCGTAGCGCGGCAATGCCAGGCCGGTACCGACCCCCATTTCCAGCACTTCCCGGCCAGGCAGGCGATTGACCGCATCGATCGCATGCCGGCGGGCAATGGCGGACACGCCGCCAAAACTCCAATCATAGAAATCAGCCCAGCGTCGATAGGCGCTGCGGACCGCATCGGCATCCATGGCCGCGCGCGGCATCGCACCGCCAGAGCGCGGGCGAGGCTGTTCAAGCGTATGGCTCATGCGCCGCCGAACCCCCTGTTTCCTGCCGTTCCGGCCCCTGTGCCACAAACAGCGCCGCCCGGGCTGCCTGCCACGAGCGATTCTGCCCCTGATCGCGGGAGACGGTCGCCAAGGCGGCCGGCCCCTGCCCTTACGCTGTATGCCAGAATGCGATCGCCCATTGGCAAGTGGCGCATTCTACCCCGGTTCGGCGATCACGGCGCAACCGTGATGCCCAAGCGCTTTTTTGCGCCGCCTCGGTCGCGTAGGCAAGGGGATATGCGGGATGCGGGCTGGTGCGCCGATCGATCCGGCAGAAACAGCAGGCCGGGATGGCCATGGCCGCCACCCCGTCCCGCCATGTTTCGCAGGATCATCCAGTGCCGATACGGCGATGCCGCCTATCCCGAAGCCACCAGATTGACGGCGGCAGCGCGGCCATTCTGCTGCTGCTCGACGTCGAAGCCCAGTTTCTGGCCTTCATTCAGACTGCGTAAGCCCGCCTTCTGAACCGCGCTGATGTGAACGAAAACGTCCTTCCCGCCCGTATCAGGCGCGATGAACCCGTAACCCTTGGTCGGATTGAACCACTTCACGGTGCCCTGCGGCATCGACGTGCTGCCTTTCTGCCTGCGGGTGGCGCCGCCCCGTCAGGACGATGCGCACCCTAGTGAACAGGAGCGCACGGACCCGAAACCGATGGGATCCTGCCCGAGACGCCCTTCCCTTTGTCCGGAGCGCGCCTTCCTTGCATCGAGGCGGCTTGCCGAACACGTTCACGATACGCGACAGAACAAGGCGGGCGCAATCGGCGCCGTGACGGTTTCGAGACGGAAACGCCGATCAGGCGGCGTCTTCGCGCCGGTCGCGGACTTTGACATAGGCGATCGCGGCATGCTCGGCGCAGTACGGCTTGCCCGGCACGGCGCCGGCATCGCAGAAGCGGAAGCTCGGGGTACCCGGCTCTCCGATCGGCCAGCAGCAGGCGATCTCCCGCGCATAGGGGCGCGGCGCCACGACCTGAATGCGCGGCGCAGGCGCCGGTGCCGGCGCGCGTTGCGGCGCCGCGACGGCAGGGCGTGGCGCGGCCATGGCCGGAAGAGCGGCGCTGGCGCTGGACAGCGGCGGCAAAGTCGGTCCCGCCGGACGGCGCGGCGCGACCCGTCGCGGCGCGACACCCGGCGCGCCTTCCCGGCGGATCGGCGATGGCCGCGCCGGCAGATCGAGCCGATGCGCCTTGCCTACCACCGCATTCTTGGAGACGCCCAGCCGACGTCCGATCTCGGCCGTCGAATGGCCTTCGTCCCATAAGGCACGCAGGCGTTGGATGATCTCGTCGTTCCAGTCCATTTGTGGTTCCCCCGCCCCGTTTGCCACAACATACGGTAGCCGGGTTGAGTCCGCCGCTCAACGGCGGTTTGCGTCCAAACCACAAAAACTTGTGGACAACCTGCCCTAGAACAACAACCCCTTGCGCAAAACGCCGTGAATCCCCTTCTCGCCATTGACCGTCTGGGTCACCCGGAAATCCACCGCCAGGGAACAGAACTGATAGGCCTCGGCCGGCGACAGATTGGTGCGCGCGGTGATCAGGCGGATCATCTCGCGCAATGCCTGCTTCATCGCCAGATCGAGGTCCTCGTTCATCCCCATGGTGATGAAATGCGTCGGCGTTTCGGCGCGCGGATAGCGCAGCGCCGGGGCCGCGGCCCCCCCGCCCTTGTGCACGGTCAGGGTGAATGTGCCGGTCAGACAGGTTTCCAGGGCGTTGATGCAGACCTCGCCATCGCCCTGCACGCCATGGCCGTCGCCGGCGGAGAACAGCGCGCCCCGTGCCCAGACCGGCAGGAACAGCGTGGCACCGGCCACCAGCTCCTTATTGTCCAGATTGCCGCCATGCTCGCGCGGCTGGATGGTGGAGATGGTGCCATAGGCCGGTGGCGGGGCGACGCCCATCACGCCGAAGAACGGCGCGAGCGGCAATTCCGTACCCCAGGGCAGGCGGCAGACATTGCGGGCGCGATCGATGGGGATATGGCTGAGGACGCGTTCGGGAAAATCCTCCGGCAGCGTGCCGGCCAGCGGGCGGAAGCCGCAATAGCCCCACTCGGCGCCCAGCTCGATCGCCTCGATCTTCACTTCCAGCATGTCGCCGGGCTCGGCGCCTTCCACCGCGACCGGTCCGGTCAGCAGATGGCCCGGCGGGCGCGGCAGGTTCGCGGCATGGATCGCCGCCAGGGCCGGCGGGACGGTCAGGCCGGAACTGGCGGGAGGCATCACCTCCGGCCCGCCGGAAAGACATTCCAGCACCACCGTGTCGCCGGATGCGATGGTCAGCAGCGGCGGGTAGCTCGCGTCGAAACAACCCCAGCGCACGGTGTTCGGGGTGGCGGCTAGGCGGTGCGTGGCCATCGACGATCTCCCGGCAGTTATCGAACGATTGCTGCCCGAATGCTGCGCCGCGTCAAGTCGCGATCACAGGCCGAACAAGTCCGCCACCCCGTCGAAATCCGCCGCCACCGGATGCGCCGTACCCGGCTGCGTGCCATCCTGCGCGCGAACCAGCTGGCAGGCGCGCAATCCGGCCGCCACCGCCGCATCCAGCTCCGCCGTCACGTCCGACAGGAACAGGATCGCCGCCGCCGGCAGGCCCAGCGCGGCGGCGATGGCGCGATAACTGGCCGCATCCCGCTTCGCCCCGGTCGTGGTGTCGAACCAGCCGCTGAACAGCCCGGTCAGATCGCCGGCATCGCTATGGCCGAACAGCAGGCGCTGCGCCGCGATGGAGCCCGAGGAATAGACGGCCAGACGCCGCCCCGCCGCCGCCCAGCGGCGCAGGGCGGGGGCGACATCGGGATACAGCGTCGCCGTCAGGGCGCCGCTGGCATAGCCATCGGCCCAGATCAGTCCCTGCAGCGTCTTCAGCGGCGTGACCTTGGCATCGGCGGCCATCCAGCCACGCAGCGCGGCCAGCGGATCGACCCCGGGCGCCAGGGCGCGCACCTCCGCCAGGATCGCCGCCACCGCCGGATCGGCGGCATGCGCGGCCAGGAAATCGCCCAGCCGCGCCGCGGCAAAGGGAAACAGCGTGGTATGGACAAAGGCGATCGGGGTGGTCGTTCCCTCGATATCCGTCAGGATCGCCGCGACCGTCCCGCTCATGCCGCAGGAAAGCGGGCGCTGATATCGTCACCGGTGAAATGCGCCACCCAGCCGGAGGTATCGCTGAAGATGCGCAGCGCGGTGAAGAAAGGCTGCGCACCGGCATCGAACCAGTGTCGCGTATTGGCGGGCACGCTGATCAGGTCGCCCTGTTCGCAGCGCGCATCATAGACCCGGCCCTCGACATGCATGATGAAATTGCCGGCGCCATGCACGAAAAAGCGCACCTCATCCTCGGTGTGGATATGCTCGGCGAGGAATTTCTCTCGCAGCGCCGCCGCCTGCGGATGATCGGGGGTCAGCTTGATCACATCCGCCGAGCCCGCGCCGGTTTCGCCCATCAGCTTGTCGAGATAGGGGCGATAGGCGTCGAGAATGGCCTCCGCGCTGTCATCGGGCGACAATGCGACCGGGCTTTCCCAGCGTTCGAAGCGTACGCCGATCGCGCCCAGCGCCTGGGCGATCTGGGCGGCATCCTCGGTGCGCAGCATCGGCTGGGCCGGGGCATTCTCGGCATAGACGGTCAGGCGGCTCATCGCAGACGTCTCCGTTCCAGGGCGCAGGCCAGAAGGAATTCCAGCCCCTCCAGCCGGGCCAGGGCGGTCGGCATGTCCGGTCCCCAGACATAGACGCCATGGCCGCGAATGACATAGCCGAGCGGCATGCCCGCCGTGAAGAACGGTTCCAGCACCGCCGCCAGACGCGGCATATCCTGGTCGTTGGCAACCATCGGCAGCGCCAGCGTGGTGGCGTGGGTGGTCTGGCCGGCAAAGGCTTTCAGCAGCTCGTAGCCGGAAAATGTCAGCGCCGGTGCCGCCTCGGTCATCGACAGCACGGTGGCGGCAACGGAATGCCCGTGCAGCACCGCGCCCGCGTCCGGCACGCGCCGATAGACCTGGCAATGCAGCAGGGTTTCCGCGCTGGCCTTGTCGCCGGCGCGCAGCGGCGTTCCGGCCGCGTCGACGGCGATGATGTCCGCCTCGGTCAGAAAGCCCTTATGGACGCCGCTGCGCGTGATCGCGATGCGCCCATCCGCCAGGCGTTGACTGAGATTGCCGGCAGTCGCCGGCACCCAGCCGAACCGGTCCATCCGCGCGCCGGCAGCAACCAGAGACCGCGCCGCTTGCGGCGGCACGGCTTCGCCGGCACCGTCCATCGGCCAGACCCCGGGCGGGATCAGCCGTGATGCGCGGCAGTGGTGGTGGTGTTCTGCGCCGTGGTCGCACCGGCCGCGGGCGGCGGGGCGGAAAGCGGCACGGCCGGCTTCTGGGCCGAGGCCTCCATCGAGGCGTCCGTATCGTCTTCCGCCATGTTCTTCTTGAACGCCTTGATGCCCTTGGCGAAGTCACCCATCAGGTTGCTGACCTTGCCGGTGCCGAACAGCAGCATGACGACCAGCAGGACGATCATCCAGTGCCAGATGCTGAAGCTACCCATCGTAAACTCCTCCGTTCGGAGCCGTTTCCGGCCCCAGCGATCCGCGCCCCTGATCCGCGCCGTGTTTCGATAGTTGCCGCGCCTGCTTGCGGCTTGGCCGCCCGAGCCGGCGACGCATCACCCTAAAGCAGATCGCCGCCCGAGGGAACCATCCCGTCCGGGTATCGCCAGGACATGGCGCGAGAGCGCGCGCGATGCAAGCACGATTTATGCGCGGTCGCGGCGCCGCCGGCGCAGACGCGCGGAAAGTCGCAGCGCGATGGTCGCCCAAAGCCCGATCAAGCCCAGCGCAAACGCCGCGACCACCAGCATGTTGAACGCCGCCTGGGCCAGCGCGCCCAGCCAGGCCTGGGTCGAAGTCTGGCGCGCCTCGGCCAGTTCGGCCGCATCCGGATGGCTGAGCCCATGCACGACGGTCCGCGCGAAGCCCTGCAGATGGGTGGCCATACAGGCGGGGATGGCGGCGGGCGGAATATCGGCGGTATGCGCGGCGTTCCAGCACGGCGGGCCGAACCAGCCATCGGCGATCCAGCCCACGATGCGCGGCACCTGCATGCCCAGCAGCCAGAAACCCAGCAACCCGGCAGCGAAGATCGCCGCCGCCCATGGCAGGCTCACCTCAAGGCGGGGGCCGATCAGCGGACGCGAGACCGGGCGCGACCGCACCGCCTATTCCTCGCGTTCGGCCAGACGGATTGCGGCGGGGGTGGCGGCGATCAGCGCATCGTGATCCGCCGGATCGGCGGGCAGGATGAAGCCATAGGCTGGGTACGCATGGGTGCCCATGGCGCCGACCGGCGGCCAGAAGACCCGCACCCGAGACCAGTCATTATCGGGCGACACGTCGATCGCGGGCAGATCCTCGCTGATCCTGTGATGCACCCAGTTGGCCTGGGTCAGCAGCACTTTACGGTCGGAGATCACGCGCGAGACCACGCCGACATGGCCGTGCGGCAGCCGCGAGGAGCGGCGAAACACCAGCAGCGCGCCCTCGCGCGGGGTGTCGCTGCGACGGTAGCGGCCCGCCGCCTCGCGCCACCAATCGGCGGCATCGCCCCGCAGATCGACCCCGGTCAGGGCGCGCGCAAAGGGCGCGCATTCCAGCGCCGCACGCGGGCCAAGCGGCATCGGCGCCGGGCCGGACGCGCCGCCGCCGGCGCAGGCCGATAGCGCCAGCACCGATGCCAGGCCCAGAAATGGCAGGCAGCGCCCCATCCCGATCCTCCGCCGACCGCCGCCGGAAAGCGGTGCGCGATTCGCCCGGAGTATTCGACATGACATGAGGAAAATGCAATAATCTCTTTGGAAAGCGTGCTTTTCTCCGCTGCGCGCGCCCTACCAGCGCCCCTTGTCGCGGACATAATCGACGAAGGCACGCAGCGGCGCGGGCATATGCCGGCGACTTGGATAGTAAAGGCGCGGCCCGGAAAAGCGCGGCCACCAATCGGCCAGAACAGGCACCAGCGTGCCGGCTGCAAAGCAGGGGGCCAACACCTCCTCGAACGTTGCGATCACGCCCAGCCCGGCGATGGCGGCCGAGACTTCCAGATCGGCGATGGAGGCGGTCAGGCGCGCCGGAGCATCGACATGAAGGATTTCGCCCTCCCGCGCGAATTCCCAGCTCGGGCTGGCGCCGCTGCCGCTGAAACGATGGCGGATCGCGGCATGGCCCAGCAGGTCGCGCGGATGCGCCGGCACGCCGTGGCGGGCGAGATAGCCCGGCGCGGCGGCGGTGGCATAGCGCTGGCTGCGCGGGCCGATCGGCTGGGCGATCATGTCGCGGGCCAGACGCTCGTCATAGCGGATGCCGGCATCGAAGCCGGCGCCGATAACATCGACGAAGGCGTCCTGCGCCTCCACTTCCAGCACGATGCTCGGGTAGGCTGCGAGAAACCCCTCGATGATGCGGGGCAGCACCAGCCGGGCGACGATGACCGGCACGTTCAGGCGCAGCGTGCCGGCGGGGCTGTCGCGAAAATGGTTCACCGCATCGAGCGCGGCATCGAGTTCGGCCAGCGCCGGCACCAGCCGTTCCAGCAGCCGCGCGCCGGCCTCGGTCGGGGTGACGCTGCGGGTGGTGCGGTGGAGCAGGCGCAGGCCGAGCCGCGCTTCCAGCCGCCGCACCGCCTCGCTGAGGGCGGACGGGGAAACGCCGCGTCGCAAGGCGGCCTGCCGGAAACTGCGGACCCGCGCGACGGCGGCGAAGGCGGCGAGATCGGCGTGGTCGGCTTCCGCCATTGTTCTGAAGTCCGCACAGTCCATTCAGACAATACCGGATTATCGCATGATGCGCGAGGCGCCATGTTCCGTCCGGCACAGAATTGGAGACCGCAAATGACCGCACCTTCTTTCGGCCTTGGCTGCATGGGCATGTCGGGCATGTACGGCCCCGCCGACCGCACCGAGAGCATCGCCACCATCCACGCCGCCCTTGATGCCGGGATCACCCTGCTGGACACCGGCGATTTCTACGGCATGGGCCATAACGAGGCGCTGCTGGGCGAGGCGCTGCGGGGCGTGCCGCGCGATCGCTATCGACTGAGCGTGAAATTCGGCGCCCAGCGCGGCCCGGACGGAAGCTGGCTGGGCTTCGATGCGCGCCCGGCAGCGGTAAAGACGGCGCTGGCCTATTCGCTGAACCGGCTGGGGGTCGAGCATATCGACATCTACCGCCCCGCAAGGCTGGATCGCAGCGTGCCGATCGAGGAGACGGTGGGCGCCATCGCCGACATGGTGAAGGCGGGATATGTGCGCGAAATCGGCCTGTCGGAGGTCGGGCCCGAGACCATCCGCCGCGCCGCCGCGACGCACCCGATCCGCGATCTGCAGATCGAATATTCGCTGCTGGCCCGCGGGGTGGAGGCGAGGATCATGCCCGTGCTGCGTGAACTGGGGATCGGCATGACCGCCTATGGCGTGCTGGCGCGCGGGCTGATCGGCGGGCATATGCGCGCGGGCCCCGCCGCGCCGGGCGATTGGCGGGCGCACTCACCGCGCTTTCAGGCCGGCAATGTGGAGAAGAACCTGGCCCTGGCGGAGGTTCTGCGCGGGCTGGCGGAGGCGCGAGGCGTCAGCCCCGCGCAGTTGGCGATTGCCTGGGTGGCGGCGCAGCGGGGGTTGCAGGATGTGGCGATCCTGCCGCTGATCGGGGCGCGGACTCGCGCGCGGCTGACCGAGGCGCTGGGGGCGGCGGACCTGGCGCTGACGGCGGAGGAATGCGCCGCGATCGCCGCCGCCGTGCCGGCAGAGGCGGCGGCGGGGACGCGGTACCCGGCGCAGGCGATGGCGGATCTGGATAGCGAGGGGTAGGGGAATGAATAAAATCAGGCGCTTAAGGAGTCAATGATTCCAATATGTTGATCGTCGATTAGCCTTGACTTCGCGAGTCGCGCTTCGCATATTGAGCGAAGCCATGACGCGGTGAATTCTCCGGGCCGTGCCCGGCTGGTCTGCCAATTGCCAGCAGTGGATCAGAGGGGAAATACGTGGAGTCCCTCCGTGGCATGAAGCGGTCGCAGGGCAGCGACCGCTTCCTTCTTTGCCGACCACGAGCTTACCACGCATGTGTGCGAAAAAGAGCATTGGCTTCCTGTGCGCGCCGCAGACGCCGCCGGATGTCACTCTCAGTGCAGCGATAGAACGTCTGTAGCCAGACTTCCATTCCGCCGCGCGCGACTTTCACGCCGAGAATAAATCTGCGCGGAAACGGCTCTTGCGTCACATACAGAAAATCGAGCATTGCTGGTCTCGTCCGCGTGCACCAGCCAAGATCAATTGCCGGCTGCACCATCGCCAGATCGGCATAATTCAAATTATGTTTTCGGATGAGTTTTAACGCATAGTCCTGCCCAATCTGCACATCCAAGGTCTGCGCCGGCAAACGAGCCGCAATCTCGCCCGGCAAGCGGGCGATCACCGCCGCCTTGCCCCGCCTTCCATCGAGAAACTGCACATAGTGACGCGGATAGAGCATCGCCCGCGCTATTCTCCCAGCAACACCTTCCGCACATAATCCGTATGCGCGCCCACCGCCGCGCCGGGCCAGGCCACCACCGCCTCCGGCGCATCGCCGTCCAGGCGGATCGCCGGGCCCGGATGCAGCGTGCGCCCGATCAGCGGATCGGCGATCTCCTGCACGGCGGCGCGCGCGCGGAAATGCGGATCGGCGGCGCAATCGGCGATGTCGAACAGGCGCGAGCACGGCACGTCGGCTTCTTCCAGCGCTGCCTCGGCCTCCTTCGCGGGCAGCGTGCGGGTCCAGGCGGCAATCGCCGCATCCAGCGCCTCCCGCCGGGCGCAGCGATCGGCATTGGTGGCGTAAAGCGGGTCGCTGCCCAGCTCCGGCCGGCCGATCACGCCCATCAGCCGGCGAAAGATCAGATCGGAATTGCCGGCGATGCACAGCCAGCGTCCATCCGCGCAAGGATAGGTGTTGGTGGGCGAGGCGGTCGGCAGCGCCGCGCCGGCCGGCTGGCGCACCCGCCCGTCCATCGCATATTCCGGCAGCATGCCTTCCATCAGACTGAACACGCTGTCCACCAGATTGACATCGATCACCCGCCCGCGTCCGGTCGGTGCATGATCGCCATTCGCGCCGTCGCGCTGCCACACAGCCGATAGCAGACCGATCGCGGCATACATCCCGGCCAGATCGTCGGAGATCGAAATTCCGCAGCGCGGCGGCGGCAGATCGCTCGACCCCGCCGGATGGCCGGTCAGATGGCGGATACCGCCCATCGCCTCGCCGATCGCGCCGAAAGCAGGCTTGTCGCGATAGGGTCCGTCCTGGCCGTAGCCGGAGATGCGCGCGATCACCAGACGCGGATTGGCGGCGTGCAGATCGGCCGGCCCCAGGCCGAGCTTCTCCAGGCCGCCGGCGCGGAAATTCTCCACCAGCACATCGGCGCGGGCGGCGAGTTTCAGCGCCACCGCGCGGTCGCGCTTGAGGTCGAGCTCGATCGACAGCTTGTTGCGCCCATGCACGCTGAACCACACCGAATTGCCGTCGACCGCCGCCCCCCAGCCACGGAACGGATCGCCGCCGGGCGGTTCGATCTTGATCACCTCCGCCCCCAGATCGGCCAGGATGCGGGTGCAGAACGGCGCGGCGATGTAATGGCCGATTTCCAGCACTTTCAGGCCGACCAGGGGACCGGTGCGCTGGGGCGGTGGCTGCATGGGGCGGGGTTCCGTTATTGGGCCGATGGGGACGAAGATGCCCCGGTTGGGAGAATTTCACCCGGGCGATAACTTTCGGGCAACCTTTGCCGCGCAATGATGGCAACCGACACCGGGCATCGGTGTGTTTCCTCCCCTGATCCCGCGTTCCTCTCCACGGCGCGGTTGACTGGACGGCGCGGCCCCGATCCGCGCCGTCCTTTTTCTTTTCGGCCGACCCACCCATTCCCATGCGCCGCCGCTTGCGCCACAGTGATTGTGCAGGTGCGAACAGGAGGCGGCGATGGATACTCCCCCGATCCCGGCGGATCATCTGGCGGCGATGGTACGCGCAGCCGGGCTCGAAAAGACGCAGGCGCTCTTTCCCGCCATGGTCGCCCTGGCGGCGACACGCGCCCGCGACGCCGGCGCCGCCATTGCCATGCCCAGCGACCCCGCCTGCGAACCCTGGCCGCCGATGAAAGCCCCCGGCGTGCCGTCAGGTGCCGCCCGATGAGCGCGGTTCCCGACTATTTCGGCGCCGCCGCCGCATCGCGTGCCTTCATCGAAGGCACACTTACCCCCACCGCGCTGATGACCGCGCTGTTGGATCGGATCGCGCGCATCGACCCGGTCATCAACGCCTTCATCCGCCTGGACGCCGATACCGCGATCGCGGCGGCGGCCCATGCCACGCAGGAAATCGCCGCCGGGCGCAAGCGCGGCCCGCTGCACGGCATTCCGGTCGGCATCAAGGACATCATCGACGTCGCCGGCCTGCCCACGACGTGCCATTCGAAAATCCTGGTCGACAACATCGCCAAGGCCGATGCGGCCGTGGTGGCGCGGCTGCGTGCTGCGGGCGCGATTCCGTTCGGCAAGCTCTCCACCCATGAATTCGCGATCGGCGGCCCCAGCCTGGACCTGCCTTTCCCGCCGGCGCGTAATCCGTGGAACCCGGCCTGCCATCCGGGCGGATCGTCCTCGGGCTCCGGGGCGGGGCTGGCGGCGGGGCTGTTTCCCCTGGCGCTGGGCACCGATACCGGCGGCTCGGTACGCAATCCGGCCAGTGCCTGCGGCATTATCGGGCTGAAACCCACCTACGGGATGGTGTCGCGGCGCGGGGTGTTTCCGCTCGCCTTCTCGCTCGATCATGTCGGGCCGATGGCCCGCACGGCGGAAGATGCGGCGCTGCTGCTCGATGTCATTGCCGGGCACGATGCCGCCGATGCGGGAAGTGCTGCGACCTCGGTCAGCGGGTTCGGCCGCGCCCTGGGACGCGGCTTCAAGGGGCTGCGCATCGGCTTCGTGCGCCATTTCCACGAAACCGACATGCCGGCAGACCCCGAGGTTGCCGCCGCGCTGGAGGAAGCCGCCCGCATCCTGACGACCGAGGGCGCGCGAGTGGACAGCGTGACACTGCCGTCGTTGGGCGAATTTTCCGCCGTCAACCGGGTGATCCTGGGGGCGGAGGCCTGGTCGATCCACGCGCCCTGGCTGCGCGAACGGCCGGAGGATTACGGCGCGCTCGCCCGCGAAAGACTGATGATGGGCGCGTTTCTTTCGGCTGGCGATTATGTCGGCGCGCAGCGGCGACGCACGCAGATGATCGCCGCCGTCGACGCCGTACTGGCGGAGTATGATTTCCTGCTCTGCGCCAGTTCGATGGACCCGGCGACGCGTATCGATCAGGCGGAAAAGACCGAGCGCTATTATGCCCGTCAGGCGCGCACGCCGTTCAACGTGACCGGGCATCCGGCAGTGGCGATGATGGCGGGGCTGTCCCGCGACGGCATGCCGCTATCGCTGCAATTCGTCGGCAAATTCTTCGACGATGCCGGCGTGCTGGGCGCGGCGGCGGCATGGGAACGCGCGGCAGGCTGGGCGGCGCACCACCCGAACCTGCCGGCGTAACCTGCGGGATCAGCGCGCGATCGGCGCGAAGGCGGCAGGCGTCATCAGCTGGTTGGTCTGCTTGATCAGATACCCCGCCTCGGCGCTTTTCGCGAGGTAGGTCTGCCATGCCGGGTCGGCCTGCATCGCCGCGCGCCGCGTCGCGCGGTCGGCGGCATCCTTGTAGACCCAGATATGGACATAGGTGTTCACCGGGCCGGTTTCGGTGATCAGATAGGCCAGCGGCTCGCCGAGATGGCGCTTCTGCGCGGCCAGCCCGTATTCCTCGTACAGCTTGAGGTGTTTGGCCATCGTGCCGGGCTTCACTTCATAGGTGCGATGATCGAGCAGCATTGGGCATCCCCCTTTGTCATCCGGCCGCGCTGTGCGGCCGGCAATCCCGAAAGCGATATCAGCACGGATCGGCGTTCCGGCCTATTGGCGGCGGGCTGGCGGATCAGGCGAACATCGTCGCGATCGCCGCGGCGTCCACCTGATCGATGCGGGCGGGCTGCCAGCGCGGATTGCGATCCTTGTCCACCACCATGGCACGCACCCCTTCGATGAAATCGGGATGCGCCGTCACCCTGACGCCCAGCGCGAGTTCGGCGGCCAGGCATTGGCGCAGCGTGCGTCCCGCCCCGTCGCGCAGCAGGCGCAGCGTCCAGCTCATGGAGGAGGGCGAGAGGTGCGCCATCGTCTCCAGCGTGTGGCGCGCCCATTCGGCCTGTGCGCCGGTGGTTTCCGCTTCCAGCGCCGCCAGGATCGCGGCCAGGGTGTCGCCGGAAAAGCAGCGCGTGATGGCCGGCACTTGCGCGGCCAGGGTGAAGCCCGGCAGCGGCGCGGCGAAAGCGGCCAGCGCCGCAACCCCGTCGCGCGCCAGCGCCGCCGCCAGATCGGGCAGCGCCGCGCGCGGCGTGAAATGGGTGGCGAGCCCCGCATGCACCGCATCCGCGCCGGTCACGCGCGCGCCGGTCAGGCCGAGATACATACCCAGCACGCCGGGCAGGCGCGGCAGCAGATAGCTTGCGCCGATATCGGGGAACAACGCGATGGCGGTTTCCGGCATGGCGAACATCGCGTGCTCACTGGCCACACGATAGGCGCCGTGCACCGACACGCCGATGCCGCCGCCCATGCACACGCCATCGATCAGCGACACGAAGGGTTTGGGATATTCGGCGATCTGCGCGTTCAGCGCATATTCCTCGGAAAAGAAAAGCCGATTGCGCTCCGGCGTTCCGTCCAGCTGGTTCTGTCGCAGGGCGCGAATATCGCCGCCGGCACAGAAAGCGCGTCCCCCCGCCCCTTCGATCAGCACCAGATGCACGCAAGGATCGTCCCGCCAATCCTCCAACGCCGCAGCGATGGCGCGCAGCATCGGCAGATCGAGCGCATTCAGCGCCTTGGGCCGGTTGAGCAGGATGCGCCCGGCGCGCCCCTCGCGGCGGACCAGGACGCTGGCTTCATCGGACATGCGGGCACCCTTCTTTGTGTTGCTGCCATCTACGCACACGGCACCGATCTGCCAAGGCATCACCGGATAGGCTTCTGGGCCAGCAGCCAGACGGCGATGGCATGGGCATCGTCCGGTGTCAGATATTTCAATTCGCCGTCGACCGCTTCCGCCATCGCGCCCGAAACGGTGTCCTGTTCCGGCGTCTGCCCGGTGCGCAACAGCGTGACCAGATCGTCCGCACTCCACCCGCCGATCCCGTGCACCGGATCAGGGGTGATGTCCGGCACCGCCAGCCCGTCCGGTCCGCTGGCGGCGCCGGCCAATGCGCGCCCGGCGATGATGCCGCCCAGCGCATTGCGCGGGCTGTGGCATTCGCCGCAATGGGCCACCGCCTGCACGAGATAGGCACCGCGATTCCACGCCGCATCATGCGCCGGATCGACTGGGATGCGGCCAGGATGGAAAAACAGCGCCCGCCAGACCCAAAGCAGCGGCCGCACGGAATAGGGAAAACGCAGCGCGGGCGGCGTATCGAGGCGATGCACGGCGGGCTGCGTCATCAGCCAGGCATGGATCGCCGCGACATCGCCATCACGCAGGCCGGTGAAGCTCGGATAGGGAAACGCGGGATAGAGCGGGCTGCCATCCGGACGAATACCGTCATGCAAGGCGTGACGAAACTCCGCCTCGCTCCACGCGCCGATGCCGGTGGCGCGATCGGGAGTGATATTGGGGGTGGTGATGGTGCCGAACGGGGTGGCGATGGCCAGCCCGCCGGCCAGCGCCGCGCCGCCCGGCGCGGTGTGGCAGGCGACGCAGCCGCCGATCCGGGCCAGATAGGCGCCGCGCGCCAGCAACGCATCCTCCGCCGCCAGCGCTGCCGGGGCGCAGGCCAGCCACGCCGCCGCGCAGACCAGCGCCAGACGTATCATCGCGCGATCAGAGCTTGGTTTTCAGCCGGTACTGGGTGTGGCAGGCGGCGCAGGCTTTATCGGCGGTCTGCGTCGCAGCGCCGATCTTGCTCAGATCGCCGGTTTTCACCGCCACCAGCAACGCCGCCGTCGTGGCCTGGGTCTGCATCGCCAGCGCCTCGATCTTCTGCGGGTCCTTGACGATATCGGGGTTCATCCGGCTGCCCTTCACCGCCGAGCCGGGCGGGAACAGCGTGGCAATGGTCTGGGCCACGTTATTCAGCGTCTGGGCGGCCTGCACCGTGTCCGGGCCGTAATGGAGCTGGCCTTTCGCCACCTTGCCGATTTGCAGGAACAGCGCATGGCCCATCTCATCCATGGCGTGCTTGCGTTTGGCGAAGGCGGCCTGGCCGCTATCGGCGGCGAAGGCGCCACCCGCCACGGCAGCCAGCGACAGGGCGGCGAGAAACGCGGTGGTCACGACGGTCGAGCGCATGCTCATTCTTCCTTGCGTACAGGGGGACCAAGCGCGCGGCGCATGGCGGTCAGTTCGGCGGCACCGGCCCGCTCCGCGGCCTGCTCTAGCCGGCGATAGGCATCCAGCACGCGCTGGCCGAGCGGCGTCAGTGCCGCCCCGCCGCCGCCCGCCCCGCCTTTGGCGGCATCGATCAGCGGGCCGGCAAACATCGCGTTCAGCGATTCCGCCAGCATCCAGGCACGCTTATAGCTCATGCCCATGCGCCGTCCGGCGGCGGCGATGGAGCCGGTGGCGGCGATGCCGTCCAACAGATCGGCCTTGCCCGGGCCGAGCACCACGGCACCATCGAGCACCACCCGCACATGCAGGCCCAGCCGGTCGGGATGTCGCAGCTTGCGCATGGCCAAATCAAAGCATGGCCACGCCGCTTTGCCGAGGGGGGAAGTCAGGCCGGCGGGCGGGACCGGGGGCGGGCCGGAGCGGCGGCACGCGGGAACAACGCGGGCGGCAAATGGGCCAGACGCAGCATCGCCTCGTACAGCGCCAGGCATGGCGGCAGCGCGATCGCCCGCACCGGGCGATGCAGGGCGCGCACCAGCCCACCCATCGCCAGCCCGACCAGCAAAGCGCCCGCCATATCGAAGGGAAAATGCACCCCCAGATAGACCCGCGCCCAGGCCACCAGCAAACCGGCGAGCACCATCCAGGTGCCCAGCGCCGCCGCGCCGCCGGCGGCCAGCAGGCCGAACCCCAGGCTCCACAGGAAAGTGCCGTGATCGCTGGGGAAGGAATTATCCGGCGGATGGGCCAGGTATTGATGGCCGAGGCCGATCATGAACGGACGGGGATGGAAATAGACCAGCCCAATCAGCTGATTGATCCCCAGCCCGACCAGCATGGCGAGCGTCGCGGCCAGCAGCGCGCCGCGCCGGGCGCGATCGCCGCGCACCCAGGCGAAGACGAATTGCGCCACCGCCACCGGCACCAGCCCCTGCGCCAAGGCGCGCGCCGCGAACAGGATCGCCCCCGGCGGATGCGCCCCGGCATCGATCGCCAGAAACAGCGCGCGGTTGGCAGCTTCGATCATCGGCGTCCTATCCTCTGGCCTTCAACAGACGGCGGGCGATGGTCATGCGATGCACCTCGCTCGGCCCCTCATAGACGCGCATGCTGCGCACTTTCTGCGCCATCAATTGCAGCGGCATTTCCTTGGTCATGCCCATGGCGCCCATGGTCTGCATCGCATTGTCCAACACTTCCTGCGCCATCTCGGTCGCGTAGACCTTGATCATCGAGGCTTCGGTGCGCACGTCCTGCCCGGCATCCTGCTTGGCCGCCGCGTCCAGCAGCATCAGATGGCAGGCATGGATGCGCGTCGCGGCCTCGGCGATCCACCATTGCACCGCCTGGCGGTCGGCCAGCTTGACGCCGAAGGTGCTGCGCTGGGTCGCGTAGTCGCACAGCATATCCAGCGCCCTGCGCGCCATGCCGGTGCACCACGCCCCCATCTGCAACCGCCGCACCGTCAGGCGCAATTGCATCGGCGCGAAACCCTGGCCGAGCGCGCCCAACACCTGGCTGTCCGGCACACGGCAATTCTCGAACACCAGTTCATAGGTACGCTGGCCGCCGATCATCGGGATTTCACGCTCGATCTGGAACCCTTCGCTGGGCAAATCCACCAGAAAGGCGGTGATGCCTTCGTGGCGCTTACCATCGCCAGTGCGGGCCATTACAATCAGGAAATCTGCTTTGGGCACGCGGCTGACCCAGATCTTGCGCCCGTTGATCAGCCAGCCATCACCGTCGCGGGTCGCCCGGGTGATCATCCCCGCCGGATCGCCGCCCGCGCCGGGTTCGGAAATCGCGATGGCCGAGCGTTTTTCCCCCCGCGCATAGGGTTCCAGATAGCGGGCGCGCTGCTCAGGGCTCGCCACCGCGCTCAACATATGCAGGTTGGGGCTGTCGGGCGGAAAGGTGAAGGGCACGGGAGTACGGCCCATCTCCTCATAGACGCCGATCAGGGCGACGCTGGGCAGGTTGGCGCCGCCGAATTCCTCCGGCACATCCAGGCCCCAAAGCCCGAGTTCACGGCAGCGGGCCAGGATCGGCGCTTCTTCCTCCGCCGTCAGATAGACGGGCTGTCCGGCGGCTTCGCGGGCCAGGATGGTGCGTTCCAGCGGCATCAATTCGTCGCGGACGAAATTCGCCACCAAATCCTGCAGCATGCGGTGTTCTTCGGGCAGCGCGAACATGGCGATGTTTCCTCCGTTTCCTGTGGCCGACAGAGTGCCACGGGCGGAGGGGTCGGCGAAAGGCGTAGCCAGGCATGCCAGACCAATCGCCGGCCTATATCGCCCGCCCTATATTGCCCCTGCGGCAGCGGCGCGGCGGCGGCGGCGCGGCGGCGGGGCGGCGACGGACTCCGCGCCGGCATCCTCGGGATTGGCGAGTGCGGCCAGCAATCCTTCGCGCAGTTGCGCCAGCTTGCGCTCGTTCTCCACCTTCAGGCCGAACACATCCTTGACGTAGAACACGTCGACCGCGCGCACCCCATACGTGGTGACATGGGCGGAGGCGATCTGCAGCCCCTCATCGGTGATGGCGCGCGTCACGTCGTGCAGCAGGCCGGGCCGATCGCGCCCGTTCACCTCCAGCACGGTATGGGTGTTGGAGGCGTAATTATCGATGACCACGCGCGGCGGCACATGGATCGCGCGCATCCGCTGGCCCAGCATGGTTTTGGAAAGCTTGCGGATCTCGCTGGCGAGTTTCAGCCGCCCCGACAGCGCCTGCTCGATCAGCACCGAAAGCCGCGCCAGCCGGTGCGGCGCATCGAAGGTGCCGCCCGCCGCATCCTGGATCCAGAACGTGTCCAGCGCCATGCCATTGGTCATGGTGTGGATGCGGGCATCGACGATGGAGGCACCGGCCACCGCCAGCGCCCCGGAAATGCGGCTGAACAGCCCGGCATGATCGGCGGCATAGACCGTCACTTCGGTCACCGCGCGGGCCGGCAAAGGCTGGGTATCGACGGTCAGCGGCGCCTTGCGCGCCTCCGCCTCGCGCACCAGCCTGGCGTGGCGGGCATGGGTTTCCGGATCGAAGGACAGCCAGTAGCCGCCATAGCCCAGCGCGGTGAAATGCTCGATCTCCTCCGCCGTCCAGCCATGCAGCAATGCTGCGGCGGCTTCGCGCGCGCGGTTCACCCGCACATCGCGTTCGGTGGTGGAAAGCCCGCCGGCCAGCACTTCGGCGACGCGCGAATAAAGCTCCCGCAGCAGCGTCGCCTTCCAGCCATTCCACACTTTGGAGGAGACGGCCCGCATATCCGCGACCGTCAGCACCAGCAGCAGGCGCAGGCGCTCCGGCGATTGGATGATGTCGGCCAGATCGAGAATGGTCTTGGGATCGTCGATATCGCGCTTGAAGGCGGTCTGGCTCAGCAGCAGATGGTGCAGCACCAGCCAGGAAACCGTCTCCGTCTCCTCGGCCGACAGCCCCAGCGTGGGACCGACTTCGAGGGCGATTTCCGCACCGAGTTCGGAATGATCGCCGCCGCGCCCCTTGGCGATGTCGTGCAGCAGCATCGCGACATAGAGCGCGCGCCGCGATTGAAGGTGATCGACCAGGCCGGAGGCGACGGGCGCGATCTCCGACAACTCCCCGCGTTCCAGCGTGTTCAGCACGCGCACCGCCTCGATCGTATGCTCGTCGACGGTGAACACGTGATACGTGTCGAACTGCATCTGCCCGACGATGCGCGCCCAGTCCGGCAGATAGCGGCCCAGAAAGCCGCTTTCGTTCAGAATGGTCAGCCAGCGCGCGCCATCGGCACGCTCGCTTTCCGAATCGCGTCCGATCAGCAGATCCATGAACAGCGCCGCCGCCGCTGGATCGCCGCGCAGGCTGACGGCGCGACGTTCGTTGCGGATCAAGGATCGAATGGCGAGCGGGTGGAGATCGAGGCTGCGGTCGCGCGCCATTTTTAGAATGCGCAGCATCTGGATCGGCTCGGCGTCGAAATCGCGCCCGGCCAGCGGCATCAGCAGCCCCTCGGCCAGCACGAATCCCGCCGCCAGCAGCGCCTTGTCGGTTTCCGCGGCAATCGCCGGCGGGCCCAGCGCGGCGCGTTCGAACGCAGGTTCCAGCACGCGGGTCAGGCGGGCCACTTCGCGCACGGTCAGGAAATAGTGGCGCATGAAGCGCTCCACCCCGTCCTGGCGTCCGTGGCGGGTATAGCCCATGCGCGCGCCGACCACCGGCTGCAGGTCGAAGGTCAGGCGTTCCTCGGCGCGGCCGGCGACGTAGTGCAGATGAAACCGCACCGTCCAGAGAAACTCCCAGGAGCGGCGGGCATGGCGCGCTTCCAGCGGGGTCAGAATACCACTGACCTCGGCCAGTTCGCCCATCGTATGGGTGTCGAAGACGTAGCGGGCGATCCAATAAAGGGTCTGCAGGTCGCGCAGCCCGCCGCGGCCTTCCTTGACATTGGGTTCGACCACGAAGGGGCTGTCGCCATAGCGGCGATGGCGCAGATCGCGTTCGGCCTGCTTGGCGGCGATGTAGTCGGCCGCCCCCGCCTCCTTGCAGGCGGCGCGGAAGCTGGTGTGGAAGGCCGCGAATAGCGGCGCATCGCCGGCCAGATGGCGCGCATCCAGAAGCGAGGTGCGGATCGTCGTATCCTTCGCCCCCTCGGCAAGACATTCGGCGATGGAGCGCGTGGCGTGGCCCACTTTCAACCCGAGATCCCAGAGGAAATAGAGCATCGCCTCGACCGCGCGCAGCGTCTGCGCTGTGGGTTCCTCAGGGGTCAGGAACAGCAGGTCGATATCGCTGAACGGCGCCAATGTGCCGCGCCCATAGCCGCCAGTGGCTGCAACCGACAGACGTTCCGGCGCGTCCGCCCCGGCTTCGCGCATCGTGTAGTCGTACAGCGCGCCGATCACCCCGTCGGTCAGCTGGCCCAGCAGGCGGGCGGCCTGCAAGCCGGTCAGCTGCTCCTGCTCGAAGGCGTCCTGGACGTGGTGCTGGATACGGGCCAGATGGCGGCGGAAAGCGGCGAGCGCGGCCTCCCTTGGCGGCGCACCCTTCGCGGCGCCGCCATTCCCGCCGCCGCCCTGTTCGCGAGTCAGGGTTGCCAGCGCCTCGGTCAGGGCGGCGGCGATGGCGTCGGGGGCTTTCGGCGGAACGGGCGCAATGGTCATTGCAGCCAGCGTACTATGTCGAAGCGGCGACGGAAACAGGCAGCATGGCCCTTAAACGATATAAAATCTCCAGCGCCTCGCGGGGAGAGAGGTGGTCCGGGTCGATTTCCGCAAGCAAAGAGAGCAATTCCCCCACCCCTTCCGGCCCCGACGGGGCGGCCGGCGGCGGCGCGGGCGCTTGCTGGGCGGCGGCGAATAGCGGCAGCGCGGCGGGCGCCAGCGAGAGCGGGCCGGCCTGTTTTTCCAGCGCCGCCAGCAGCGAAGCGGCGCGGCGCGTGACGGTTTCCGGCACTCCGGCGAGCGCTGCGACATGCACGCCCCAGCTTCGCCCGGCCGCGCCGGCGGCCACTTCGTGCAGAAAAACGACGCTGCCCTTCCATTGCTTGACGCGCATCGTATGCGGGGCAAGGCGCGGCAGGCGGTCGGTCAGCCCGGCCAGTTCATGGAAATGGGTTGCGAAGATCGAGCGGCAGGCATTCGCCGAATGCAGCGCCTCCAGCACCGCCCAGGCAATGGCGAGGCCGTCCAGCGTCGCCGTGCCGCGCCCGATCTCGTCCACCACCACCAGCGAGGCGGGGCCGGCCCGGTGCAGGATGGCGGCCGTCTCGGTCATTTCCACCATGAAGGTGGAGCGGCCGCGCGCCAGATCATCGGCCGCCCCGACCCGGCTGAACAGGCGATCGACGATGCCGATCCGCACCGCCTCGGCCGGCGCCGGCAGACCGGCCTGGGCGAGGATGGCGATCAGCGCGTTCTGGCGCAGAAAGGTCGATTTGCCGGCCATGTTCGGCCCGGTCAGCAGCAGCACCCGCCGCTCCGGCGACAGATCGCAGGCATTGGGGACAAAGGCGGCCTCGCCCGCCAAAGCCGCTTCCACCACCGGATGGCGGCCGGCAAGGATATGGAAATCCCGCCCGCCATCGACCGCCGGGCGGCACCAGCGCCCGGTTTCGGCAAGCTGCGCCGCCGATTGCAGCACGTCGCACAGGGCAAGCGCGGCGGCGATGGCGGCCAGCGCGTCGGCCTGATCCAGCGCGGCGCGGCAGAGATGGGCGAAGATCGCGCGTTCGCGCGCGGCGGCACGATCGGCGGCCTCGGCAATACGGCGGTCGAGCTCGGCAAGATCGGGGGTGGAGAAGCGCGCGGCATTGGCCATCGACTGGCGCAGCGTCAGATCGGGGTTGGCGCGCAGCCGTTCCGCCGCCGCCGCCGGCACCTCGATCACGTAGCCGAGCTGGGCGTGATGGCGGATTTTCAGGCTGGCCACCCCGAAACGCTGCGCGTAATCGAGCTGGCGGGCGGCGATCACCCGGCGAGTATCGTCGCGCAGCGCGCATTCGCCATCCAATTCGCCATCGAAGCCGGCGCGGATCGCCCCGCCATCTTCCAGCCGCGCCGGCGCGGGATCGGCGAGTGCCGCCGTCAGCAATGGCGCCAGCGGGTTTTCCTCGGCCAGCGTGGCGCGCGCACCGGCCAGTAATCCGGGCAGCGCCCGGCCGGCTGCCGAGAGCGAAGCCGCCGCCCGGGTCGCCGCCGCCAGCCCGTCGCGCAAAGCCGCCAGATCGCGCGGCGTGCCGCGCCCCAGCGACACGCGCGACAAGGCCCGGGCCAGATCGGGGGCGGCGCGCAGCGCCGTGCGCAATCCGGTTGCGGCAGCGCCATCGGCAGCCAGGTACGACCAGCCATCCTGGCGCGCGGCGATGGCGGCGGGATCGGTCAGCGGCGCGGCCAGCCAGGCAGCCAGCAGGCGCGCCCCGGCCGCCGAAACCGTGCGCCCGACCGCGCCGAACAGCGTGTGCTTCGTCCCGCCATCGCGGCCGCGCAGAATTTCCAGGCTGGCCCGGGTCGGGGCATCGAGCGCCATCACCCCCTCGGCACCCGACGGTACCGGGCGCGACAGGCGCGGCAGGCTGCCGGACTGGCTGGCCCGCACATAGGCCAGCACCTGGGCGGCGGCGATCGCCTCGGTATCGGCGAAACTGCCGAACGCATCCAGGCTGGCCACCCCGAAAGCCTGCGCCACCGCCGCGCGCGCCGCCTCGGCCGGGGCCACGGGCTGATCGGGCGCCCGCCGGTTCGCCCAGTCGCCCAGTTTCAGGGTTTCCGGCGCCAGGATTTCGGCGGGGTCGAGCCGGCCCAGCAGGCCTGGCAGTTCCGCAGGCGCAATCTCCGCCGTTTCGAACAGGCCGGTGGAGATATCGACCCAGGCGGCGCCGCATTGCCCGCCATCCGCCGCCGCCACCAGGGCCAGCAGCAGATTGGGCCGGCCGGGTTCCAGCAGCGCATCCTCGGTGATCGTGCCGGGCGTCACCAGCCGCACCACGGCGCGCTGGATCGGCGCCTTGCCGGTGCGCTTCTTCGGGTCCTCCATCTGCTCGGCGATGGCGACGCGAAAGCCGCGCCGGATCAGCCGGGCGAGATAGGCTTCCGCCGCGTGCACCGGCACGCCGCACATGGCGATCGGCGCACCGGCATGCTCGCCGCGCTGGGTCAGCGCGATATCGAGTGCGGCGGCCGCCGCCTCGGCATCGGCGAAGAACATCTCGTAGAAATCGCCCATGCGGAAAAAGATCAGCGCATCCGGGTGCTGTGCCTTGGCGGCAAACCATTGCGCCATGGCCGGGCTGGCCCCGGCGGCGTCCGGAATGGCGGCAGGCTTGCCCGGCGCGGGCTTGTCCGAAGCGGGCGGGGTTTGTATGGGGGGCGCCATTCCCCCGCTTTAGCCTGCCACGCCGCGCCTGCGAAGCGGCTGGCTTCCCTCCCGGCCCGCCCAGCCCCATGATGGACGGCCAAACCAGAAACGTGCCCCCGCATCCGAGCGGGCAAGACCTTGAGGAAACGACCATGGCCGATGGCAGCATGGACACGCGAACCGCGCGCATCTCCGAGGAGGAGGCGCTTGCCATGCATGCAAGCGGCCGGCCCGGCAAGCTGGAAACCCGCATCAGCAAGCCGTTGACCACGGCGCGCGATCTTTCGCTGGCTTATTCCCCCGGCGTCGCGGTGCCCTGCCTGCATATCCAGCGCGATCCGGCGCTCGCTTATGACTACACCACCAAGGGCAACATGGTTGCCGTGATCTCCAACGGCACCGCCGTGCTGGGGCTGGGCAATCTCGGCGCCGTCGCGTCGAAGCCGGTGATGGAGGGCAAGGTCGCGCTGTTCAAGCGCTTCGCCGATGTCGACGGCATCGATCTGGAAATCGGCACCGAAGATGTGGACGAGTTCGTCAACGCGGTGCGCTATCTCGGCCCCGGCTTCGGCGGCATCAATCTGGAGGATATCAAGGCGCCCGAATGCTTCGTGATCGAGCAACGGCTGCGCGAGCTGATGGATATCCCGGTGTTTCACGACGACCAGCACGGCACCGCCATCGTCGCCGCCGCCGGGCTGATCAATGCCTGCCACCTGACCGGGCGCGATCTGCGCGAGACCCGGCTGGTGGTCAACGGTGCCGGCGCGGCGGCGATCGCCTGCGTCGAATTGCTCAAAGCGATGGGCATGCGCCCGGAGCACGTCATCCTGTGCGACACCAAGGGCGTGGTCTATCAGGGCCGCACCGAGGGTATGAACCAGTGGAAATCGGCGCATGCGGTGCAGACCTCCGCCCGCACTTTGGCCCAGGCGATGGAGGGGACGGACGTCTTCTTCGGCCTGTCGGTGAAGGGCGCGCTGACCCAGGACATGGTGCGCTCGATGGCCGACAAGCCGATCATCTTCGCCATGGCCAATCCCGACCCTGAGATCACGCCGGAGGAGGCACGTGCCGTCTCTCCGCACGCGATCATCGCCACCGGGCGCAGCGATTATCCCAACCAGGTCAATAACGTGCTGGGCTTCCCCTATATCTTCCGGGGGGCGCTGGATGTGCGGGCCAGCACTATCAACGATGCGATGAAGATCGCCGCCGCCGAGGCGTTGGCCAAGCTGGCGCGCGAGGATGTGCCGGATGAGGTGCATAATGCCTCCGCCGGCTCGCGCCTGACCTTCGGACCCGAATACATCATTCCCAACGCCTTCGATCCGCGCCTGATCTCCTGGCTGCCGCCCGCCGTCGCCAAGGCGGCGATCGACAGCGGCGTGGCGCGCAAGCCGATCGCCGATCTGCGCCGCTACACCCGCGAATTATCGGGCCGGCTGGATCCCACCGCGAATGCGCTGGAGGCGATCACCGAACGGGTGCGCGCCAATCCCAAGCGGGTGGTCTTCGCCGAGGGCGAGGAGGAGAAGTCGGTGCGCGCCGCGGTTGCTTTCCGCAATGCCGGCTACGGCACCCCGGTGCTGATCGGGCGGGAGGACCGGGTGATGGCGACGATGACCAGCCTGGGGCTGGGCCACGTCTCCGGCATCGAAATCCACAATGCCCGGCTGTCGGAACGCAACCGCCCCTATGCGGAATACCTGTATGCCCGGTTGCAGCGGCGCGGCTATCTGCAACGCGACTGCCAGCGCATGGTCAACCAGGACCGCAACATCTTCGCCGCCTGCATGGTGGCGACCGGCGATGCCGATGCGATGGTGACCGGCCTGACCCGCTCCGCCGCCGTCTGCCTGGAAGGGATCGGCATGGCGATCGACCCCGATCCGGAGCACGGCAATCTGGCATTCGGGCTGACGCTGATGGTGGGCATGCGCGGGGCGAGCATCTTCATCGCCGATACGCTGATCCATTTCCGCCCCGATGCGGAACAGCTCGCCGATATCGCCATCGGTGCCGCCCATGCCGCGCGGCAGCTGGGCCATGAGCCGCGCGTCGCGCTGATTTCGCACTCCACCTTCGGCAATCCGATGCATGAGGCGGCGGCGACGATGCGCGATGCGGTCAGGGTGCTCGATCGGCGCGGCGTCGATTTCGAGTATGACGGGGAAATGAGCCCGGATGTGGCGCTGGAACCGTCGCTGCGCGCGCTCTATCCGTTCTGCCGCCTGACCGGGCCGGCCAATATTCTGGTGATGCCGGGGCTGCATTCGGCGCATATCACCTCCCGCCTCGCGCCGCGCCTGGGCGGCGGCACCACGATCGGGCCGCTGCTGATCGGGCTGGCGCGCCCGGCGCAGATCGTACCGATGGATGCCTCCGTCAGCCAGATCGTCGATGTCGCCTCTCTCGCGGCCTATCAGGCGGGGCGCTGATCGCCATGATGACGCTGCATTGGTCGCCGCGCTCGCCCTTCGTGCGCAAGGCGATGATCTGCGCGCACGAGGTCGGCGTTGCGGACCGGCTGCATCTGGTGCGCACGGTGGTCGGCGGCACCACGCCGCATCTGGAGCTGATGAAGATCAATCCGCTGGGTAAGTTGCCGACGCTGGAATGCGAGGATGGCACGGTGCTGTACGACAGCGCGGTGATCTGCGAATATTTCGACACGCTGCATGACGGCCCGAAACTCTATCCTGCCGCATGGGAGGCGCGGGTGGTGGCGCTTCGCCGCGCCGCGCTGGGCGACGGCATGCTGGATGTCGGCTTGCAGGCGCTGGGCGAACGCTTCCGCCCGGCGGAGCGGCAATCGCAGGGCCATCTCGATCTATGGCGGCTGAAGCTTACCGCCTGCGTCGATGCGCTGGAACGCGAAGTGCCAGCGCTGGAGGCAACCCCGTTCAGTATCGGCCATCTGGCGATCGGCGTGGCGGTGGGCTATCTCGATTTCCGCTTTGCCGATCTGGACTGGCGGCCCGGCCACCCGGCCCTCGCCGCCTGGCAGGACCGCTTCGATGCGCGGCCTTCGGTGGTGGCGAACAAGCCCGTCGACGACCGGTAGCGTGTGATCGTCGGAGGCCGAGGGTCGGAGACGTGAATCACACGGTCAGAGATCAGAAATAGCTCCAGAAATCGGAACCCCTCGCTTCGTCGGGCAATCCGTCGAAGACCAGCGCGCCGTTATTCATGATGATCACCCGGTCGGCGATGCGCATCGCGGCGGCGACGTTCTGCTCCACCAGGATCGCCGTCATGGCGTGGCTGCGGCAGACATCGCGCACCTGATCGAACATCCGCTCCACCAGATTGGGGGCCAGGCCGATCGAAGGCTCGTCCAGCATCAGGCAGCGCGGCGTGCCCAGGATCGCCAGCCCCAGCGCGAGCATCTGCTGCTGCCCGCCGCTCATGCTGCCGGCACGGGTGGTGCGCCGCTCGGCCAATACCGGGAACAGACGATAGACATCCTCCGCCGTGAAGGTCGCGCCCGGGCCGACATTGGCGGCGGCGACCACGTCGATATTCTCCGCGACCCCGAGATCGGGGAAGATACCGCGCCCTTCCGGCAGCAGACGCAGCCCCATCGCCACCCGGGCGGCAACATCCAGGCGATCCAGCGTCTTCCCATCGGCGGCGATGCTGCCGGCACGCGGGGCCAGCAGCCCCATGATGGTTTTCAGCGTGGTGGTTTTCCCGGCGCCGTTATGGCCGAGAAAGGCAAGGATCTGGCCCGGCTCCAACGTGAAGGAGACGTCCTGAATCACGGTCTTGGCGCCATAGCCCGCATTGATGCCGGAAACTTCGATCTTCATGGGCCGTGATCCTGCAAGGCGCCGCCGAAATAGATCTCGGCCAGCGCCGGATCGGCCATGATCGCCTCCGGCGTGCCTTGGGCCATCAGATGACCCTGATGCAGGAACAGCACGTCATCGGCGATCTGCTGCACCACGCGAGTATTGTGTTCCACCACCAGCAGCGTCTTGCCGGCGCTTTGCAGCCGCCTCAGCAACGCCATCAGCGCCGCCAGCGCGCCTGCCGAAAGCCCCGAGGCCGGCTCGTCCAGCAGCAGCAGATCGGCTTTGGTGGCCAGCAGCCGGGCAATGGTCAGCAATTTCTGTTCGCCATAGGAAAGATTGCGCACCAGCGTATCGGCCTGCGCCAGCAATCCGACCTGATCGAGGATTTCCCGCCCGGTGATCCGTCGCGCCGCCTGGGCATGGGCGGTTTTCAGCGGCCGGAACAGGGCGCTCAGCGGCTCCTCTCCGAACTGACCGCGCATGCCGACCAGCACGTTATCCAGGGCCGAAATCTCGGCGAACAGGCGGAGATTCTGGAAACTGCGAGCGATACCGGCGGCGACGATGGTCTGCGGCGACAGGCCGGAGATGCGCCGGCCGCGAAATTCCACCTGTCCGCTATCGGGCCGCAGGAAGCCGGTAATGGCGTTGAAGATCGTCGTCTTGCCGGCACCGTTCGGACCGACCAGGCAGGTGATCGCACCCTCGCGGATGGTGAAGCTGCAATCGTTCAGCGCCTGTAAGCCACCGAAGCGCTTATTGATGCCGCTGACATGGAGGTACGGCGCGCTCATAGTTTTTCCCCCAGCAGGCCTTGCGGGCGGAACAGCATGAAGACGATCAGCAACAACCCGTAGACAAGCTGGCGCGCCGCAGCGGCGATGGTGGTGGGAATTTCGACCAGCGAGAGCAATTGCGGCAGGGCCAGCAACACGAACGGCCCGAGGATCGATCCCGCCAGGGTCCGCGCCCCGCCCACCACCACCATGGTCAGCAGCAGGATGGAGGCATCGAGATCGAAGGAAGACGGGTCGATGAAACTGAGAAACGTCGCATACAGCCCGCCGGACACACCCGCGAAGGCGCCGGCCAGTGCTGCGGCGGAAACCTTGGCGCGCAGCACGTTCTTGCCGGCGGCGGCCACCGCAAGCTCATCCTCGCGGATCGCCCGCAGCAGACGGCCGAACGGGGCACGCATCAGCAGCCAGAAGGCGATGCAGCCGAGCCCGGCCATGATGCTGGTCAGCAGGGCAAGCTGGGCGTTGCTGGCAAGCTGGATGCCGAACACATCGGGCGGGGGAATGCCGGGCAGCCCGTTCGCGCCCCCGGTGCCGCCGGTCCAGTTGGTGAATACCGCCGTCGCCAGCAACTGAATACCGAACGAAGTCACCACGAAATAATCGCCCGACACCCGCAGCGAGGGCAGCGTCACGACAATGTTCAACACCACGCAGCAGATCGCTGCCACCGCCAGCGCCGGCAGAAAGCTGACCGAGGTGTTCATCAGGAAGAAGGCGACGATATAGGCCCCGACCCCGAACACCGCCGCCTGGGAGACAGAGAAGATGCCGACGATGCCGACCAGCAGATTGGTCGACAGGCCGAGCAGCACATAAATCTCGGCAAGCACCAGATAGCTGAGAAGGAAATCCATCGTTCCCCCTCAGCGCGCGGCGAACAGGCCGGTGGGCCGGAACAGCATGAAGATGACGAAGACGAAGAAGGTCACGCCGATGCTCCATTCGCCGGGCATCACCAGCAGCGACAGGTTCTGCACCACCGAAATCGCCACCGACAGCAGGAAGGCGCCGGTGATGCTGCCGACGCCGCCGGCGATCATCGCGATCGTCGCGGTCAGCAGCGGCGTGACGCCGCCATAGGGTTGCAGGCCGAGATCGTACGGCACCAGCACGCCGGGCAGACAGACCACGGCAGAGGCAATGGCGATGACATAGACATAGACCGCCTGCGGACGCAGCCGGGTGATCTCCGCCAGAAACGGGTTAGACGCAACGGCGCGGATGCGTTTGCCCAGCAGCGTGCGATGGGCGAACAGCATCATGCCGATATAGGCCAGAATGCAGACGATCACGGTCAGAAACTGCACCTTGGTCAGGCGGATACCATCGCCGAGATTGACGATCTCGCCGCTCCACGCGCCGGGAAATTGCAGGATATTGGCGCTGTAGATGGCGGCCAGCAGATTCTGGATCACCGCCAGCAGCCCGAGCGAGGCGATCAGCACCACCAGATGCGTGCCCTTGCGCGCCGCCAGACGCTGATAGAGCAGCACCTGGATCGCCGCCCCGGCCATCGCCGCCGCCACCATGGCCAGCAGCAGCGCCAGAATATCGGGCACCCCATGCATCACCAGCGAGTAGGCGACATAGCCGCCCATCGTGTAGATGCCGGCATGCGCGACATGGAAGATACGCAGGGTGGAATAGATCAGCGAAAAACTGATCGCCACCACCCCCAGCGCACAGCCGGTGACGATGCCATTCACGAAAAGCTGCAGCGCCACCATGGCCGTGCGTTCCGAAGGGTCGTGCTTACTTGCCGTTGGCGCTGATGGTCACGTCCTTGCCATGCTCCATCCGGTTGATATCGACCGGCACCACGGCGGTATTGGTCGCGAAATCCATCGGGATCAGACCCTGGAAGTGGCGGATCTGAAACAGCGCGGTGCGCAGATTGCTGCCGGTGACCGGCTTCTTCTCATCCAGCACCTTCTTGATGACGGTGAAAGTGATCTGCGCGGCGTTGTAGTACTGGCGGGCGAAGAAATCCATGTCCGCATTGAACTTGGCATGGAAGGCGCTGGCCAGATCAGCGGGGGCGTCGATATGCACCTGGGTATGGATCAGCCCGGTGGAATTGGGATCGGCGATCGCCGCCGGATCGGCCATGAAGGAGGTGCCGGCCACCAGATAGGGCACTTTCATCTGCGCGAGCTGATCGGCCAGCGGCACCATGCCGGCGGTGATCACCACGAACAGCACGTCGGGCTTGGCGGCGGAGAGTTTCAGCAGCGCCGGGCGATAATCGGTCTGGCCGAACTGGGCCGGTTCCTGGGCCAGGATGGTACCGCCATCCTTCTTGAACAAGCGCACGAAATCGTCTCGCCCGCCGATCCCGGCGGCGTCGTTTTCATACAGCACGGCGGCTTTTTTCTTGCCGTGGGCGATCAGATATTTGCTCATGATCGCCACCTCGTCCTGCGTGGTGGGCAGGGTGTTCACGAGATAGGGCGAAGCGGTCGCCAGCTTGTCCGATTGCGCGCCGGCATTGATCAGCAGCACTTTCTTGCGCGTCGCCAGCGGGGCGATGGCAAGCGTCGGGCCGGAATAGCCGGTGAAGATCGCCGGCACGCCCTGCAGATCGACCAGCTTGTTGAAGCTCAGCACCGCCTGATCGGGCTTGGCCTGATTATCCTCGAACTGCACGACGATCTTGTGGCCGTCGATGCCGCCCTTGGCGTTGATCTGATCGGTTGCGAACTGAATGCCGCGTTCCTCCTGCGTGCCGACCACGGCACCGGGGCCGGTCAGCGGCAGGATCGCGCCAAGCTGGATGTCCTTGGCCAAGGCCGGCGTCGCGGCCGAGGCCAGCCCGGCCAACACCACGGCCGCACGCATCGTCGAAGAGCGGGTCATTCCTGTTTCCTCCCGAATCAGAACAGGGCCGCCGGATATTCCCGGCTTGTTGTCGGCGCGATCCTTGCAGCGTGGCGGAGGAACGGTCAATCATGCGTTCGCACAAGGAAGATTTGTTCGCACAGCGAACGCAGGGGAAACATGCCGGAAAGCCGGGAAACCGTCGCCGCCTTTCGCAACGGCATCGCCATGCTGCGCAGTTTCAGCGGCGCGCATCGTCGCCAGACGATCAGTGAGGCGGCGACCCGCACCGGCCTGTCGCGCGCCGCCGCGCGGCGGCTATTGCTGACGCTGTGCGACACCGGGCTGGCCCGCAGCGATGGCAAGCATTTCGAACTGACCGCCGCAGTGCTGGAGATCGGCCAGAATTTTCTTGCCGGCATGACGGAGATCGAAATCGTGCGGCTGGTGCTGCAAACCTATGTACGGCGTACCGGCGAAGCGGCTTCGGCGGCCATGCTGGTCGGCCAGGACGTGATCTATCTGGATCGCGTGCCCGCGCCCGTCCGTCCGCCCGGCGTGCCGGTCGGCGCGGGGATGCGCCGGGCCGCGCATGCCACAGCGGTCGGGCATGTCCTGCTGAGTGGCCTGCCGGCGCCGGAACTGCGCCGCTTCCTGGCCGCTGCACCACTCGACCCCTACACCCCGCACACCCTGACCACGGGGGAGGCGTTGCGTGCCCGCCTGGCCATGGTGCGCGGCCAGGGCTTCGCCGTCAGCAATCAGGAGTTTCTGCTCGGCCTGCGCTCCATCGCGGTGCCGGTGCCGGGCATGACCGGCGGCACGCGGATCGGCATCGCGAGCGGCGTGCCGGCCGCGCGAGTGCAGGAGACGGAGATGCGTGCCCGTCTGCTGGCCCCGCTGCGCGAGGCCGCCGAGACGATCGGCGCGGCGATGGCACGCGCCTGATTGGCCACCCCCGCCCGTCGGGCTAGGCTCGCACCGCCATCCAGGGAAACGCCGCATGAGCAAGCATGTCGTCGCCACGCTGCGCGAATTGCCGCCGGGCAGCCGAAAGCGGGTAATGGTGCGCGGCCGGCCGATCGCGGTCTTCAACCTCGCCGGCACGCTGTACGGGCTGCTCGATCGCTGCCCGCATCAGGGTGGCAGTCTCTGCGCCGGGGTGCTGACCGGGCTGGTGGAATCCGACAATCCCGGCGAATACCGCTTCACCCGCCAGGGGGAGATCGTGCGCTGCCCATGGCATGGCTGGGAATTCGATATCCGCACCGGCCAGTCCTGGTGCGATCCGTCCCGGGTGCGCGCCAAATCCTATCCGGTCGAAGTGGCGCCGGGGACCAGCCTGGTGGAAGGCCCGTATGTGGCCGAGACGGTGCGGGTATCGGTCGAGGAAGATTACGTGGTGGTGGATGTGTAGAACGGTATTGGGACACCGCGATGCGGGATTGGATTGGGACACCGCGATGCGGGATTGGTTTACAAATCATAAAACTGACTGCTAATGTCGCAATTGTAATACGTTTTGGTTGTTACGGTCCGGTTGCACTCTCACTGGCCGAACAGGGATGACCCGTGGCGGGTCAGGTGAACAGCATGTCCGATGAATTCCGCGCCAGTTCGTCCCTGTCACCGATCGGCCCGTCCGCCGCTTCGCGCACGCCCCCTTTGCTGGGCATGTCGGTGGCCATGGTCTGCCTGCTCGGCCTGCCGGTCGTCGCCCATGCCAGCTACATCGCGCCCAATCTGGCGGCGGGCTCCAACTACCGGCTGATCTTCGTCACCGCCGATACGATCCAGGCCACCTCCTCCAACGAGGCGACCTATAATAATTTCGCGAATTCGGAAGCGGCTCTGAATTCCAGCCTGCCCTCCACGACCTGGAGCGCGATCACCAGCACCGAGGCGACCAGCGCGATCACCAATATCGACGCGGTCTGCACCACCAGCGCCTGCCTGAACGCGCCGATCTATCTGGTGGATGCCACCACCCTGATCGCCACCAACCAGGCCGCGCTGTTCAGCGGCCTGCTGAAGACCGCCATCTACGAGACGCAGAGCGGCGCGACCAGCAACCCCTATTACGTCTGGACGGGATCGACTTCGAGCGGCGAGATCGCCACGGGCAATGCGATGGGCGATAGCGGCCCCTCCGTTGGCCTCCCCTCCGCGACCAATGGCACCGGCCAGCACCCGAGCATCTTCAGCGGCAGCAATTTCGGCGCCTCCTTCGCCAATCCGATCTATGCGATCAGCGGCGTGCTGACGGTCCCGGCCTCAGTCCCCGAACCCGCCAGCGCCGCGCTGCTGCTGACCGGCCTTGCCGGCACCGGGCTGGTGCTGCGCCGGCGCAAGCAGCGTCCCGCCGCATCGCTGGGCGGCGCGTAAAATCGGGATCCCTGCGCGGCGGAACGGCGGCTGGCCCTTCCCGCGCGGCGTTCCCCCCCTGTCCTGACGCGACGCGGCCATGAACATCACCGAACCCCTCCGCCGCCTTGCCCGCGTGGCGCCGGATGCTATCGCCATTCTGCGCGCCGACGATACGGCGGTGACGTTTCGCGACCTCGACCGCATGATCGATGCAGCGGCGTCACGCCTGGATGGCACCGGCCTTGTCGCCGGGCAGGTCGCCGGGCTGGCGATCACCGGACCGGATGAATTTCCCGCGCTGATCCTGGCGCTCGCCCTGGCACGCGCCGGCATCGCCAGCGCCGATCCGGGCCTCGCGGCGGATCGGATGCAGCTCTCCCTGCATCAGGCAGGCACCCCGGCGCGGACCGATCTGCGCAGCATCGCCTTCGACGCCGGCTGGACGCAGGTGTCGCCCCGGATGCATCTGCCGGTCCGCCCGCTGCATCCGGGCGGCGATGCGCTCTGCCGCATCTTCTCCTCCTCCGGCACCACCGGAACGGCGAAATTCACGGCGATCAGCCATGCCTTGATCGCCCGGCGCATCCTCAGCAACACGCTGTCGATGGGTCCGCCGGGGCGGGTGCATATCTGCGCGGTGAATTACGGCATCACCATGGGATTCTGCGCGGTGCTGCAGACCCTGTGGGCCGGGCATACCCTGGTCATGACCAGCCCCGCCCGCGCGATGGAGAGCATCCGGCGCCATCACGTCGATACGCTGCTGATCGCCCCCGCTTCGCTCGCCGCACTGCTCACCACGCTGCCCGAAGCCAGCACGCCACCGCCTTCGCTGCGCACGATCGTGATGGGCGGCAGTGCCATGCCGACCCATCTGCTCGCGCCGACCCGCCAGCGCCTGTGTGCGCATATCGTGTCCTATCTCGGCGCGACCGAAACCGGCGGCATCGCGTCCGCACCGTTCGATCTGCTGGCAGGCATGCAAGGCGCGGTCGGCGTGGTGCATGCCGGGGTGGAGGTGCAGGCCGTCGGAGAGGATGACAAGCCGCTTCCCCCGGGCACATCCGGCGCGCTGCGCATACGGGGTCAGAACGTCGCCGCCGGCTATCTCGGCGCCGATCCCGCGCATGCCGCGATCTTCCGCGACGGCTGGTTCTATCCCGGCGACCTGGGCGCGGTGACGGCGGACGGGGTGGTTACGATCAGCGGTCGCGTCAGCGATGTCATCAACGCAGGCGGCGTCAAGGTGCTGCCCCAGGTGATCGAGGAGGCGTTGCAGAGCCTGCCCGAAATCACCGACGCCGCCGCGTTCGGCGCGCCGGATGCGATGGGGGTGGTGCAGATCTGGGCCGCCATCGTCACGACCGGCCCCGTGCCGAAAGCGGCGCTGGATGCGGTGTGCCAGGGACCGCTGGCCGCGCATCCGCCGAAATTCGTGTTGCGCGTCGATGCCTTGCCGCGCAACGCGAACGGCAAAATCATGCGCCAGGAACTGGTCCGCTTCGTCGCCGCGCAGCAACGCGGCACCGCCCCGCCGGCATGAACGGGCCGCGCGCCGCCGATCCGGCCAGCGTCGATCTGGCGCGCATGCTGGATATGGCGCTGGCCGATCACGCCGCCGGCCGGCACGATCTGGCCGAAACCGGCTATCGCACAATCCTGCGCCTGAACAAGGAGGAGCCGGATGCGCTGAACCTGTTCGGCGCGCTGATGCAGGAACGCGGCGCGCTGGAAGAATCGCTGGCCCTGCTGCGGCGTGCCATCGCGGTCGCGCCGGATTTTCCCGAAGCGCTGAGCAATCTCGCGCGCGGGCTGTATCTGGCGGGCGATCATGCGGGCGCGGTGGAGCAGGCCGGCCGCGCCCTCGCGCTGGACCCCGCTCTGGCGGAGGCGCATCTCAATCTCGGCCAGGCGCTGATCGCCCGGGGCAATGATGCGGGCGGGGCGATCGCGCTGCGTCAGGCGCTCGCTCTGGCGCCGCAGCCCGCGCGCATTCTCACGCTGCTCGCCGGCGCGCTGATCCGGACCGAGGATGCGGCCGGTGCCCTCGAAATCCTGACCATGGCCGAGGCGCAGGAGCCCGAGCGGGTAGAGATGATGATCCAGCGCGGTGTCGCGCTGGCCATGCTCGAACGTTTCGACGAGGCGCAGGCATGGCATGAAAAATCCGTCGCCGCCGCGCCGGATCAGGCGATCACCCATGCCGCGCTGGCGATGACGCTGAACAAGCGCCAGCAGCCCGAAGCCGCGATCGCCGCATGCCGGCGCGCTTTGGCATTGGCGCCGGAGCGCGTCGATCTGTGGCTGATGCAAAGCAGTAATTTCGCAGCGCTAGGCCGCTTTGCCGAGGCGGAGGCGTGCTGCCATGAAGTCCTGAGCCGCGATCCGCAGATGGTCGCGGCGCGGAATCAATTGGCGGTGATTGGCCGGTCGGCTGCGGATGCGACGGAAATCGCGCGCCTTCACGCCATTGCCGCCGATGCGTCCGCGCCGATGGCGCAGCGCATCTCCGCCAGCATGACGATCGGGCGGACGCTGGATGCGGCAGGCGAGTACGACCGCGCCTTCGCCGCGTTCGAGGCCGCCAACCGGCTGGTCCGCGCCGGCTGGACTCAGGCGGGGGAAAGCTTCGATGCCGCCGGGCTGTGCCGCTATGTCGACTGGGCCATCGAATATTTCACGCCCGCGCGCTGTGCCCGGCACGCAGCGCTGGGCGATCCTTCCGACCTGCCGGTATTCGTGGTCGGCATGCCGCGTTCGGGTACTTCGCTGGTGGAACAGATCGCCGCCAGCCACAGCCAGGTTTTCGGCGCCGGGGAACGCAAGGACATTGACCGCATTCTGCGCGATCTGGATGGCGCGGCGACGGCGCCCGGCCCAGATGGCTGGGATCGCGATGCGGTACTGCGGGAAGCCGCCGCGCATATCGCGCATTTGCGCGATCTCGGCCCCGGTGCGGCGCGGGTGATCGACAAGCTGCCGGATAATGCCCGCGTGCTGGGCCAGATTGCCGCGCTGTTTCCCGGCGCGCGGGTGATCCTGTGCCGGCGCGATCTGCGCGATGTCTGCCTGTCCTGCTATTTCCAGCATTTCGCCGATCCGCTGGTCTGGACCACCGATCAGGCGGAACTGGCGCTGCGCGCGCGGGAGACCGTTCGGCTGATGACGCATTGGCAGCGCGTGCTGCCGCTGCGCATGATGGAGATGCGCTACGAATCCCTGGTTGCCGATCTGGAAGGCGAAAGCCGGCGGCTGATCGCCTTCCTGGGGCTGGAATGGGAAGCTTCCTGTCTGAATTTTCACCAGACGGAGCGCGCCGTGGTGACATCCAGCCTGTGGCAGGTGCGCCAACCGCTCTACGCGACCTCGGTCGGGCGCTGGCGGCAGTATCGCGACCATCTCGGCCCGCTGCTCGCCGGGTTGGGCGAGGCGCCGGCTTAAGCTTCCGGCACCGGATGCAGGGTCCAGGCCGCGCTGCCCGGCGCCGGCGGCTGGCACAGGATCGGCCAGGCATTGCGGGTACGCTCGTTCGGCGGCAGCCCCATCGCCCCGCGCAGCGCGCGGAACACCGCGCCATGCGCGACGATCAGCACCGCCGGCGTATGAGTCAGCGCCTGGTTCACGGCAGCGACGGTGCGCGCGGTCAGTTGCACGAAACTCTCCGCGCCCTCGGGCGTATAGCGCCCGGCGACCCAATCATCGAACCAGGCCGACATCGGCTTGCCTTCCTGCACGCCGAAGGAAACCTCGCGCAGATCGTCCTGCACCGTCACGGAAAGTCCCAGCGCCACCGCCGCCAGGGCCGCCGTGTCGCGCGCCCGCGACAAGGGCGAGACGACGATGGAGCCGATGCCGCGATGACGCAGCAGCCCTGCCGCGACATGTGCCTGGGCGACGCCCGTGGGATTGAGCGGGATGTCCACATTCCCCTGCGACAGGCCCTGCGCGTTCCAATCGGTCTCCCCATGGCGGAGATACCAGAACGGGATCGGCGCCAGCCCGGCGGCAGGATCGGACATGCGGGTCAGGCCAGACCTTCCTGCGCCATTGCCCGTGCGACTGCGGGGCGGGCCAGCATACGCTGGTAATGCGCCGCGCAGCGCTCCGGCAGCGTCATACCGACCCGCGCGGTCGCCCAGAACGAGACATAGAACAGCGCCGTATCGGCCACCGAGAAGGCGCCGGCCAGATAGTCTCGTCCGGCCAGGGCCGCTTCCATTCGGGCAAAGCCTTTTTCGGCCAATTCGCGCCCACGCGCCTTCACCGCATCCTCATCCGCCGGGTTAGGGGTGAAGTTGGAGGAGCGGAACATCCGCGCGAAACCCTGCATGTGGATGGTGGCGACCGCGTAATCCATCGCTTCCAGCGCGCGCACCTCCTCCTCCACGCTGCTGCCCAGCAGCTTCGCCTCCGGATTGGTGCGGGCGAGATAGAAGGCGATCGCCGGGTATTCGGTCACGATCGAGCCGTCGTCACGCACCAGCGTCGGCACTTTGGATTTGGGGTTGATCGCGGTGTAGGCGGGCTGGTACTGCGCGCCCTCCCGCAAATTTACCGGCGCCGTCTCGTATGGTTTGCCGATCTCTTCCAGCAGGATGTGGATCCCGAGCGAGCAGGCGCCGGGTGCCATATAGAGCTTCATGACCGTGTCTCCCTCTGGAACGAAGATCAATCGAACAGCGAGCTGACGGAGCTTTCGTCGTTGATCCGGCGCATCGCCTCGGCCAGCAGCGGGGCGATGGTGACCTGGCGGACATTCTGCGCCAGCCGCACCGCCTCGGTCGCCAGGATACTGTCGGTAATCGTCATCATCTCGATGGGGGAGGAGGCGATGCGTGCGACCGCCCCGCCCGACAGCACGCCATGGGTGGTATAGACGCTGGCGGAGCGGGCGCCGGCCTTGATCAGCGCCTCTGCCGCGTTGCACAGCGTGCCGCCGCTATCGACGATATCGTCGACCAGGATGCAATCGCGCCCCTCCACCTCGCCGATCACGTTCATCACTTCCGACACGCCGGCCCGTTCGCGGCGCTTGTCGATGATCGCCAGATCGCAGTTCAGCCGGGTGGCGATCAGCCGCGCCCGCAGCACGCCGCCGACATCGGGGGAGACGATCATGATGTCGCGCCCGGCGAAACGCTCCTTGATGTCGTTGCTGTACAGCGGTGCGGCATAGAGATTATCGACCGGAATATCGAAGAAGCCCTGAATCTGGCCGGCATGCAGGTCCATGGTCAGAACCCGCTGGGCGCCGGCTTCGGTGATCAGATTGGCCACCAGCTTGGCGCTGATCGGCGTGCGGGAGCCGGATTTCCGATCCTGCCGCGCATAGCCGAAATAGGGGATCACCGCCGTGATGCGCCGCGCCGAGCTGCGCCGCAACGCGTCCAGCGTGATCAGCAGCTCCATCAGATTGTCATTGGCGGGGTACGAGGTGGATTGGATCACGAACACATCCTCGCCGCGGACGTTTTCGTGGATTTCGACGAACACCTCCATATCCGCGAAGCGGCGGACCGAGGCGCGGGTGAGCGGCAGATTGAGCGCGGCAGCGACCGCTTCGGCCAGGGGGCGATTGCTGTTGCAGGCGACGATTTTCATGCGGCGCTTGTCCCTGGGACACTCGGGCGGGGGCGGCCCGATCCGGGGCCGCATTCTGCTGGGGCTTCTAGCAACCGGGCGGGGCGGAGTCCATGAACCGTCATTTTTGCGTCAGGTCCCGGCCTTCGGACTGGCCGGCAACTTGCGCGACTGGCGCAGGATCACCTGGTTCACCCCCTTCGAGGCTTCCACCGCCACCGCATCCGCCGTGCCGCCCCAGGCATGATCGAGCGAGCCGGCAGCCACGTCGTTCAGCTGCACTACCCGCCCGCGCTCGCCCTTGTCCGGCCCGGTGCCGGGGGCGCTGACGATCCACTGGATTTCCACGCGCTGCTGGCCGCCGGCAATCGGTACCATCCGCACCTGGCCCTGGACGATGAAATCCGCCCCTTTGGCATTGTCCTGCACTTTCGGCCCCAGCCCGGCCAGCTGGATGCGCATCGCCCGGGTCAGCGCCGCATCGCCGTCGCCCGGCGCGCCGATCACCGTCGGCACGTCGACGCGGGCGGCGCGATTGTACAGGCTGTTGGGATCGGCCTTCATGAAGCCGGTCTCGATCGAATTCAGCAGATCGGCGATCTTCGGCGCGCCGGCCAGGGCGACAGTGGCCAGCGTCGTGGGCGCCGAGGCCAACCACGCCGCCTCTGGCACGGGCGGGCCCTCGACCGCGCCATGGCTGGTGCCTTTACCGTCCAGCAGCTGGTAATGCGGCACCACCGCATCGCCACGAAGACTGGCGGTGATCGCCAGCCGCCAGTCGCTGGGCGCCGGCTTCTGTTCGTAGGCCGGCACGCCCTGACCCTGCAACGCCGCGGCCATCGCATCGGCGAAGGAATGCGCCGCCTGATCCGACAGCAGCGCCTGGCCGGGCGGCAGCACCGAAAGACGCGGCGCCGGCGGGTGGCGCAGCACCATTGCCGCGCCGCCGGGATTGCCGAGAAACGGCTCCGGCAGATCGCCGCAGGCGGCCAGTGCGCAAAGCGGCAGGCAAAGCAGAAGGAAGCGCAACCACCGCATCACGCCGCCACCGCGATGGCCGACATCTGATGACCGATCGGTCCGCCACCGGCCAGGGTGCGACGGCGATGGCTGAAAAACCGCGCCTCCTCGGCCAGGGTGTCCGCCCCCAGCACTTCCACCTGGGCGATCGCCGCGCCGCGCAGCCGGGCGGCGCAATAGCCGGGCAGGTCGAACTGCCAATGCCCGGCCCGCTGGCCCGATGCGAAAAACCGATCATCACCGGCATCATGGGCCAGCACCGCGTCGCGCAGATCGGCGCCCACCTCATAGGAGGGCTGGGCGATGCACGGCCCCACCGCCGCCGCGATACGCGTGCGCGTCGCGCCCAGATCGCACATCGCGGCAATCGTCGCTTCCAGCACCCCGGCAACCGCGCCGCGCCAGCCGGCATGGGCGGCGCCGACGATGCCGGCCGCGGCATCGGCGAACAGCACCGGGGCGCAATCGGCAGTGACGATGCCCAGCACGAAGCCCGGCTGCGCCGTCACCATCGCATCGGCTTGCGGGCCTTCGCCGGTCGCCCAACCTTGGCGAACCCGCGCCACCGCGATGCCATGGACCTGATGCAGGCCCAGCAGCGCATCCGGCGCCCCGCCCAGGCAGCGGGCGACGCGGGCGCGATTTTCCAGCACATTCTCCCGCCGGTCCTGGCTGGAAAGACTGCAATTCAGGCTGGCAAAGGGGCCGGTGGAAACACCGCCCTCCCGCGTGAAGAAACCATGCGGAACGGCAAGCGCGGCGGCGCGAAGCGGATGCGGCAAGGGGGGTTGGGTCAGGGTTCGAATCCCGGCAATGGCGGCAGGGCAGGGTGGCAAACTGCCAGCACCTTGAAAAGCCGGCCCATGCGGTCGGGCTCGGCAAGGCGGCGCGCGGCATCGAGCAATGCCATCGCCCGGCCCGGCGGCTGGGTGCGGGCAAGGCGGTCGGTGCGCTGAAACAGCCCCAGCGCGGCGAGGAATTTTCCCTGCGGCACCGGCCCGAACACCGCCGCCCCGGCGGCCCGCGCCACCCGGGCAAGGGCGGCGAAATCGACATGCGCGGTCAGATCGGCGCGGCCGGGATCGGCCAGCGGATCGGCCGGCGCGCCCTCGCGCAGCGCTTGCAGGCTGTCGCCGGCAGCGCTGATTTCGGGGCCGTAATCGATCAGCAGCGCCGCACCGCCCTGCCGGCACAGGCGCTGCGCCAGGGCGCGCACGAAATCCTGCGCCGCCGCGCCGATTTCGATGATCGCGCCATCGGCGGCATCCGCCGCGGCCGGGTGATCGGGTGCCGGGGCAGGGCGCGTCAGGAAACCGCCATCCTGCACGAAATGCTCCTGCCAGCCGGTTCCCTGGCGACGGAACTGGCGGATCGGCAGCGCGTCGAGAAATTCATTGGCCAGCAGCACGCAAGGCCCGTCCGGCAGGGCGGCAAGATCGTCGTACCAGACGGCCTCGGGCACGCGCGCCGCCTGTGCAGCGCGCAGGCGCGGGGAGGTTTCGATCAGCGCCACCGCCGCCGCCGCGCGGCACGCGGGCAATGCCTGGGCCAGCGCGCGCAGGGCATCGGCCATCAGGCTGCCGCGCCCCGGCCCGGCCTCGGCCAGCAGGAAACGTGCCGGCGCGCCCATCCCCTGCCAGGCTATGCCGGCCCACAGGCCCAGCAGCTCGCCGAAGACCTGACTGATCTCGGGTGCGGTGGTGAAATCGGCGAACGGATCATGGCTGGCATAATAGGCGGCATTGGCCCGCGCCATGAAGGCGTCGAGCCGTTCCGCCCCCCTCATGCCGTGCGCAGGCGCCGGCTGCGCCACATCATCCAGCCGCCCAGAAACAGCATCGGAATGCTGAGGATCTGGCCCATGGTCAGCCCGCCCCAGAGAAATCCCAGGAACGGATCGGGCTCGCGGAAACATTCGCCGATGATGCGCGCCACGCCGTACCCGAACAGAAAGGCGCCCGTCAGGAAGCCGGGACTGGCCCGCAGCCGGTCGCTGTGCGACAGCGAGTACATCACCGTGAACAGGATCAGCCCTTCCAGAATCGCCTGATAGATCTCGCTGGGAAAGCGCGGGATCGGCCCGGCGCTGGGAAAGATCATCGCCCAGGGCCACCAGGACGGCGCCGGACGTCCCCAAAGCTCGCCATTGATGAAATTGGCGATGCGCCCCAGGCCAAGGCCGATCGGCACGCACACCGCGACACGGTCGGCGAAGGGAAGCAGCGCGATCTTTTCCCGCCGACAGAACCAGGTGATCGCGATGGCAACCCCGATCGCGCCGCCATGGAAGCTCATGCCGCCATGCCAGACTTCGAAAATCTGCAGCGGATGGGCGAAATAAAGCTCCGGCTGATAGAACAGCACGTAGCCGGCCCGCCCGCCCAGCACCACGCCCAGCGTCGCCCAGGACAGGAAATCATCCACCTGCAGGGGGGTTGCCACCACCGGGCTCTGCTGCACCAGCCGGCGCGCCAGCCGCCATCCGAGCACCAGCCCGGTGATATAGGCCATGGCGTACCAGCGGATGGTGATGGGGCCGAACTGCACCATCACCGGATTGATATGCGGGTAGTACAGAACGGACATCATCGGTAGGGATCGGATTGCATGAGGAAATCCTGGACATAACGCCGGATGCCGTCTTCCAGCGGGGTGAACTGGCCGCCATAGCCCGCCGCGCGCAGCCGCGCCGTGCTGGCCTGGGTGAAGGATTGATACTGGCCGCGCAGCGCGGCGGGCATGTCGATGAACGAAACCGCGCGCGGCCGGCCCATCGCATCGCAGACCGCATGCGCCAGATCGAGGTAGCTGCGCGCCTGACCCGTGCCGACATTGAACAGGCCGTTCGCCTGCGGCGTATCGAGCAGCCAGAGGATCACATCCGCGACATCGCCCACCCAGATGAAGTCGCGCGCCTGCGCCCCATCGGCAAGGCCGGGACGATCGGAGCGGAACAGCCGGGCCGGGTTGCCCGCCGCCAGCTCGTCATATTTCACCTTCACCACCGAGATCATCGATCCCTTGTGGTATTCATTCGGCCCATAGACGTTGAAGAATTTCAGCCCCGCCCATTGCGGCGGCCGGCGCGCACCGGCGGCCAGCAGCGCGGCGACGCGCAGATCGAAGGCATGCTTGGTCCAGCCGTACAGATTGCGCGGACGCAGGCGCTGCAGGGCGGCAAGCGCGCCATCATCCTCGAACCCGGCCTCGCCATCGCCATAAGTCGCCGCCGAGGAGGCATAGAGGAAGCGGACCCCGTGCGCGGCGCACCATTCCCACAGGCGCAGGCTGAGCGTCACATTGGTGTGCCAGGTCAGATCGGCGTCGCGCGCGGTGGTGGCGCTGATCGCGCCCAGATGGATCACGCATTCCAGCGGCGGGCGGGTGGCCAGGAAATCGTCCAGCGTCTCCGGCGTGACGATGCGGGCGGGCGGGTGCTTGGCGAGGTTGCGCCACTTCTCCTCGGTGCCCAGCCAGTCGACGACAACCGTCTCTACCCCGCGCGCGGCCAGCGCGGCATGCAGAAAAGACCCGATGAAACCGGCGCCACCCGTGACCATAATCATACGGGCAGGTTATAGGGATGGCATGCGCCGGACGGAAGGCGCTGCTTCTTCGCCGAAAGGATTGAATGCATGACGGAACGTCCGCGCTTCATCGACGACCTGGCCGGGATGGCCGGCGGCGCCGTCTCGGCCCTGATGGGCCTGCGCGAGGAGATGGAGGCGATGGTCCGCGCCAGGCTGGACGAGGCGATCCGCCGCCTCGATCTGGTCAAGCGCGAGGAAATCGAGGCTTTGGCCGAAATGGCCGCCAATGCCCGTGCCGGCCAGGAAGCGGCGGAAGCAAGGCTGGATCAGGCCTTGGCGCGCCTGGCCGCGCTGGAAGCCAGGCTGGATGCCGCCGCAGCCGTCGCGCCGGCTTCGCCGCAGTGCGAAAAATAACATAAGGTCCGGGCTCTGCCGGGCCTTGCGGCGCGGCGCGCCGGATCGTTAGGCTCACTCCGGTGGCGTTCCGGCCTGGCCGGCCCCTCTGCCGGCTCTGCCCGGAAGGCTGCCCTCACCCGGGCGGCATTGCCGTTGCCGCCCGCCCGGCCTTCCTCCAATCGGGAGACCCAGCATGACCGCCCTTTCCAGCATCAGCCAGGACGCCGCCATCAATCCGCTCGATCTGATGGAACAGATCGCGACGGCCAATGACTGGGTCTTCGACCGGCGCAGCGATTCCGAGATGGCCGCCGAGGCGCCGGGCAAATGGTGCGATTACGGGTTGTATTTCTCCTGGTCGCACGAAATCAGCGCGATGCATTTCACCTGCACCTTCGACCTGAAAGTGCCGGAAAAGCGACGTTCGGCGCTGTACGAGCTGCTCGCTTTGGCCAATGAACGGCTATGGATCGGCCATTTCGGCATGGATGCCGACGATGGCATGCCGCTATTCCGCCATGCCGTGCTGCTGCGCGGCGCGCCCGGTGCCTCCAGCGAGAGCCTGGAAGACATGGTCGATATCGCGATCACGGAATGCGAGCGCTTCTTTCCGGCCTTCCAGTTCGTGCTTTGGGGCGGGAAATCCCCGGCGGATGCGCTGGCCGCCGCCATGCTGGAATGCGTCGGAGAGGCATGAACACCACCGATCACCCGGCCATTCCGCCGATCCTGCTGGTCGGCGGCGGCAAGATGGGCGGCGCCATGCTGGCCGGCTGGCGGGAGCGCGGGCTGGCGCCCTCGGTGCTGGTCGACCCGGCCCCAAATGCTGCCGCGCTGGCCGGGCCGGATCTGCGCGTCGTGACCGATGCGGCGGCGATCGACGCCGATTTCGCCCCGGCCGCCGTGGTGCTGGCGGTCAAGCCGCAGAACGCCGCCGCCGTGTTGCCCGCCTATGCCCGGTTCGCCGGGCGGGCAGTGTTCCTGTCGATCATGGCCGGGCGCACCATCGCGGGCATGGCCGCCTTGCTCGGCCCGAACGCGGCGGTGGTGCGGGCAATGCCCAACACGCCGGCCGCCGTGCGTCAGGGGATCACCGTCTTCTGCCCCGGCCCGGGCGTGGCCGCGGCCGAAACCGCGCTGTGCCGGCGCCTGCTGGAGGCGATCGGCGCGGTGGAAATGGTGACCGAGGAAGCCCTGCTCGACCCGGTGACGGCGGTTTCCGGCAGCGGCCCGGCCTATGTTTTTCTGCTCGCGGAATTGCTGGAACAGGCGGCATTACGCCAGGGTCTGCCGGCCGGTCTGGCGCGCGCTTTGGCACGGCAGACCGTGGCCGGCTCCGGCGCGCTGCTGGCCGCGAGCGCGGAGGATGCGGCGAGCCTGCGCAAGGCGGTGACCAGCCCGGGCGGCACCACCCAGGCGGCACTTTCGGTGCTGATGGCCGAGGATGCCTGGCCGGCCACGTTGGAGCGCGCGGTGGCCGCCGCGACCCGGCGCTCCCAGGAATTGGCGGGATGAGCGCAGCCCATGATCCGGCGGATTTCGATCGCGCGCTGATCGCCGCCGCGTTCAGCCTGGCGGCGGAGCGCGGCTGGCGCAGTGTCGGCGTTGCGGCGGCGGCGCGGGCAGCCGGGCTCGACCTTGCCGCCGCACGCGCGCGCTTTCCCAACAAGGGCGCGATCCTGATGCGCTTCGGCGTGCTGGCGGATCAGGCGGCGCTGACCGATCTGCCGCCCGCCGACGATCCCGCGCCGATCCATGAACGTCTGTTCGATATGCTGATGCGGCGCATCGACGTGCTGCAGGCCCATCGGCCCGGCATGCTGGCGCTGCTGCGCGGTTTGCCCACCGATCCGGCCAGTGCGTTGCTGCTGGGCCTGGCCACACGCCGCAGCATGCGCTGGCTGCTGGAAGGCGCTGGGGTTTCGGCGCGCGGCCTGACCGGCGAATGGCGGATGCGCGGTCTGCTGGCAGTCTGGCTGTGGACGGTGCGGGCCTGGCGCAGCGACGAAAGCGAGGATTTGTCGGCGACGATGGCGGCGCTGGATCAGGCCCTGCGCCGCGCCGGCCAGGCGGCGGAGTGGCTGGACGGGCTGTGCGCCGCGCGCGGCCGGAAAAAGATCGACCCGCCCGCCTCGACTTCAGCCGAGGATGTTTCGTTCAACGATCCGCCGGCATCGGCGGAATCGCCCTGAGCCGGGGCGATCCGCCTGCCTGACGCGCGTCTTGGGTGATGGGTAACCGCCCTTAGTGGGCGGCGCGCATCATCGGCATGGCCATCCGTTCGACCACCGGGGTCGCGGCGGGGGCGGTGCCGTTGGGCTTCTTGGCGGCATCGGTCAGAATCGCGCGCAGATCGCGCAGATAAGTCGCGCCCGCCGGGGTGCGCTGCACCAGCACGCTGCGCCGATCCAGCGGATCGGCCTTGCGGCGCACCAGATCGAACTCGGTCAGGCGGTCGAGCGCGCGGGTGATCGCGGGCTTCGACACGTTCAACCGCGCCGCCAATCCGCGCACGGTCTGTGCCTCGTTTTCCAGATAGCAGGTCAGAAACACGGCCATCTGCCGTGCCGACAGATCGGCACCGTCTCGTCGCACCAGTTCCACGATGGCGGTGCGCAGCACAGCAGCCAGATCGTCGTTTTCGTCGAGGAAGCTCATGTCGCCCGGACCTTTCTTGCGGCCGGTGGCGCGCAGGGCCGGGGCGGGATTTGCCCAGACCGTGCCGTCACGCTCCTGTCGCCGGGATGCGGGCGGTGCGATCGCAAACGCTTTCCGAGGTACCGCCAGGGGAGCGGCCCCCGGATGCGCGCGCCTCGATCGCACCGCCGCCTGTCCCGACGACAGGATGCGGAGTATGCGCGTGCCCGCGTGTCGGCATTCATGCCGCGACATTACGAAGCCGTAGGAAGTGCCCCCGCCTCGTCCGGCCAGATCGCCGGCTGCTCGGCATCGCCGAACGCCGATAGAAGCGGCGCCAGGAACCGCCGGTAGCGCTGCCAGCGCCCGACCGAGCGGTCATAGATCGGCCGGCGCACCTGCCACAGCGACGAAGATCGCACCGCGCGGCCGTTGCGATGGAAATCGAGACAGGCCGGATCCCAATCGAGACCGAGAAAGGCGATCAGGCGCCGCGCCTCCGCCTCGGGGGCCGCGATCAGGCGTTCATAGCGCAGGGTCAGCATCGGTTGCGGCAGAACCCGGTTCCAGTGCCGGCGCAGCCGGTCGACGGCCATCAGCCGCGTTGCGCAATCGGCCAGATCATTGGCGAAGGCCAGCGGTTCCTTGAACCATTGGAAATAGCAGGACAGGCAGATATCGCGGGGATCGCGCTCGCAGAAAATGATCCGCGCGCCGGGGAACAGGGCGGCGATCAGCCCGACATGGAAGATATTGTCGGGCGTCTTATCGACGATGCGCAGCGTGCCTTGCGGCGCTGCGGCGGCCAGGCGCGCCAGATGGTCGCGCGCCACTTCCTGCGCCAGATCGGGGGCCCAGCGCGCCGGGTCGAACCCCTCGGGCAGGCGCGGCAGCTTCGATTCCAGCGCGCCGATGCTGGGCCCTTCGCCAACCCCGTGAATGGCCGGATGGCTGGCGAGAATCTGCTCGACCAGCGTGGTACCGGAACGCGGCATGCCGACCACGAAAACCGGCAGCGAAACGCGCGGCACGCCGTCGCGCGCCGCAGCCAGGAAGCTGCGACCCATGGTCTCGATGCGATGGCCGACATAGCGCGCGAGAATATCGGGATCGAAGATACGCCCGGCCTCGGCCTCGGCCCGGCGCAGGCGCGCCTTGGCGGCGGCCTGGATGGGAAACGCCTCCTCCTCCCGCCCGTGCCGGTCGAGGATCATGGCGGCGGCGAAGGCGGCGGCGAGCTGCTGTTCCATCGGCAGCGCCGGATCCGCGAACTGGCTTTGCAGGCGCGCGATCAATGCCGGGTCGTATTCGACCGCCGCAGCCGCGGCAAGGCTGCGCCAGGCCGGCGCCGCATCGGGACGCAGGGCGACGACACGGCGGAAGGCGGCGATCGCCGCTTCGGTATCGCCGCGCACGGAAAGCGCGTCCCCCAGCGTGTTCCAGGCATCGGCGTGATCCGGCGCGAGCGTCACGACCTGGTGCAATTGGTCGATGGCGGCGTCGACATCTTCCGCGGCGATCCGTGCGCGGGCGCAGCCCAGCAATGCCTCGGGGTCGTCGGCGTTGATCGCCAGCGCGTCGTGAAATTTCTCCGCCGCCGCCGCGCCGTCGCCCTGCGCCAGCAGCGCATTGCCGAGCGCGGCGTGCAGATCGGCCCGATGCGGCAGGCGCAACAACGCCTCTCGAAACGCGATGGCGGCATCGCGATGCATGCTCTGCTGCGCGGCGATGCGTCCGGTCAGCCCCCAGGCCTCGCCCAGGGTCGGATCGGCGGTGACGGCGGCGGCGGCATGGGTTGCGGCCTGCAACGCCTCGCCCGAGGCAAACAGCAATTCGCCGAGCCGCAGATGGGCGATGGCCAGGTCCCCATCCTGGGCCAGGGCGCGGCGATGGAATGCGATCGCCTGGGCGGTGTCGCCCTTCGCCGCATGGGCGGCGCCGATCGCCGCCAGCACGGTTGCCGAATAGGGCATCAGCCCGCGCGCCAGACGGAGCAGCGTCAGGGCGCGATCCACCTCGCCACGATCCAGCGCCAGCACGCCGGAAAGATGCAGCGCCTCGGCATTGGCTGGCGCATGCGCCAGCACCCGGTCATAGATCGCGCCGGCCTGATCCAGCGCGCCGGCGCGATGGCGCTGCACCCCTTCCTGTAATTGCTGCGCCAGGATGTCGGGGCCCGCCATGGTGGGTCAGATGGCCACGCGCACGCCCAGCTCCACCACGCGGTCGCTGGGGATGCGGAAGAATTCGGTGGCCGAGACGGCGTTGCGGGCCATCACCAGGAACAGCCACAGGCGCCAGATCGGCATTTTGGGCACCATCGCCTGGACCAGCACTTCGCGACCCAGGAAGTAGCTGGCCTGCATCGGCTCGAAGGCGATGCCGCGATTTTTCAAATCCTCCAGCGCGCGCGGGATATTCGGGCTTTCCATGAAGCCGTAGCGTAATTCGACGCGATGGATGCCGGGGGCCAGCTCGGTGATCTGCATGCGCGCGTCGCCGCGCACTTCCGGCTCGTCCAGGTTCTGCACGGTGACGAACAGCACCCGTTCATGCAGCACCTTGTTGTGTTTCAGATTGTGCAGCAGGGCGGCCGGCACGTAATCGGGATTGCCAGTCAGGAACACCGCCATGCCCGGCACCCGCACCGTGCGCGATTGCGGCAATCGGGCAAGGAAGGACGCCAGCGGCAGGCTGTCCTGGCGCCAGCGCGCCAGCAGCAGATCGCGCCCGCGCTTCCACGAGGTCATCAGCGCCATCAAAGCGAGACCGAGGATCAACGGCACCCAGCCGCCTTCGGGAATTTTCAGCGCGTTGGCGCCGAAGAAGATGCTGTCGATGACGAAGAAGCCGCCGAATACGGCCAGCGCCTGCCAGCGCCGCCAATGGTACTGCCGGCGAAACACCACGGTGGCCAGCACGCAGGTGCACAGGAAGGTGCCGGTCACCGCGATGCCATAGGCCGCGGCCAGATTGTCGCTGGTCTTGAAGGACAGAACCAGCACCAGCACGCCGATCAACAGCCCGGCATTGACCTGGGGCATGTAGATCTGGCCCTCCTCGGTCTCGGAGGTATGGCGTACCGTCATGCGCGGCAGAAAACCGAGCTGTACGCATTGCCGCGTCATGGAATAGGCGCCGGAGATCAGTGCCTGGCTGGCGATCACGGTGGCCGCCGTGGCCAACACCACCATCGGCAGATGCAGCCAATGCGGCCCCAGCAGGAAGAACGGATTTTCGATCGCCGCCGGATGGCTGATGATCAGCGCGCCCTGGCCGAAATAATTCAGCACCAGGGAGGGCAGCACGAAGAATGTCCAGCTGATGCGGATGGGCGCGGCGCCGAAATGGCCCATATCGGCGTACAGCGCTTCCGCGCCGGTGACACACAGCACGACGGCGCCCAGCACGATGAACGCCATGCGCCCGTAATGCACGCACAGCGCCACGGCAAAGCTGGGGGAGACCGCCATCAGCACGAGAGGATGGTGCAGGATCTCGCCCAGGCCGAGCAGCCCGATGGCCAGGAACCACACCACCATGACCGGGCCGAAAACCCGCCCGACCGTCTGGGTACCGCGCCACTGCACGGCGAACAGCACGACGATCACCACGACGCAGATCGGCAGCACGTATTCGCGCAGACCCGGGGCCGATACCTCCAGCCCTTCCACTGCCGAGAGGACCGAAATGGCCGGCGTGATCAACCCGTCGCCGAAGAACAGACAAGCCCCGGCAATGCCGACAAAGGCCAGCACGCTGCGCATCTGGCTGCCGGCGGAAACCCGCTGGGCCAGTGCCATCAGCGCCAGAATGCCGCCTTCGCCATGGTTATCGGCGCGCATCACCAGCATCACGTATTTGACTGTGACGATCAGCACCAGCGACCAGAAGATCAGCGATAGGACGCCCAGGATCTCCACATTGGTCAGCGGCGCGTGAGAGAAGAATTGCAGGCTGCTTTTGAAGGCGTAAAGCGGGCTGGTGCCGATATCGCCATAGACCACGCCCAGCACGCCCAGCAGCAGGCGGATGGAGGGCAGGCCGGCGCGCCGATCCTGGGTTGCAGTCATGCACGCTCCTTGCGCCACGGGGCCGGGGGGCGGATGGCCGGGCGGGCGGACGGATACGCTTCCGCCGCCGTAAAGACAACGCTCACGCCGCGCGCTCCGGCGGCGGCGGGGGCGGCGGGCGAGTGCCGAAAATCGCGCTGCCGACCCGCACCATGGTGGCACCGACGGCGATGGCCGCGGGAAAATCGCCCGACATGCCGATCGAAAGCTGGGCCAGGCCGTGCCGGCGCGCGGCCTCGGCGAGGGCTGCAAAATAGGGCGCCGGATCGGCATCCGCCGGCGGAACGCCCATCAATCCGACCAGCCTGGCACCGAAGCGGGCCTGGCAGGCCGCGATGAAAGCATCGGCCTCGGCCCGGGGAATGCCGGATTTCTGCGGCTCGTCGCCCAGATTGACCTCCACCATCAGATCGGGATGGCGGCCTTCGCGCTGGATCGCATCGGCCAGCGCATCGGCCAGGCGCGGGCGGTCGAGCGTCTGGATGACATCGGCGATGCGCACCGCATCCCGCGCCTTGTTGGTCTGCAATCCGCCGATCAGATGCAGGCGCATCTCCGGCCACGCGGCGCGCAGCGGCGGGAATTTGGCGGCCGCTTCCTGCACCCGGTTCTCGCCGAACAGGCGCTGCCCGGCGGCGAGGGCTGCCCGCACATCGTCCTGGGGTTTGGTCTTGGATACCGCGATCAGCGATACCGATCCGGGTGGACGTCCGGCGGCGGTGGCGGCGGCGGCAATCTCGGCCCGCACCCGGGCAAGATTGGCGGCAATGGGGCTGGGGGCTGCGATCGGGACCATGGACGCAAACTGGGCGGGCGGGCGGGGCCCGGTCAAGCGCCGGGCGATGACGCTGGCGACCCGCGCTCTATAGTTAAGGTGCAAGGAGTGGGAATGGAGCACGGATTGAGGCGCTGGGCGGCGGCGCGGGCGGAGCGTTCGGCGATTCCGGCTTTGTGGCTGTTCACCGATGCGCGCCGGATGGCCGATCCGCTGGCGGCGGTGGCGGCGCTGCCGCGCGGCGCGGCCGGCGTGATCTATCGGCCGGAAGGGCTGGGCGCGGCGGAGCAACTGCGCCTGGGCCGGGCCCTGGCGGCCTTGTGCCGGACGCGGCGCCTGGCGCTGGCGGTGGCCGGCGATGGCAGGCTGGCCGCCAGGCTGGGCGCCGGCACGCATTGGCGGGAAGGGCGCCGGCCCGACCTTGCAACAAGGCGGACCGGGCTTCGCACCGGTTCGGCCCATGGCGTGCCCGGGCTGGTGCGGGCACGCAGGGCAGGCTTGGCGCTTGTTTTCCTGTCACCGGTCTTCGCCACGGACAGCCATCCCGGCGCGCCGACGCTGGGTGCGGTGCGTTTCGCCGCGCTGGCCGGGCGGGCGGGACTGGCGGTCGCGGCATTGGGGGGCGTGGGCGCGGCCAATGTGCGGCGGCTGGGGCGCCGGGCTGCGGCGGTGGGGGCGATCGGGGCGCTGCGCCCGGCCTGACCGGCCGAAATCTGTGGCTGACGCGCAACAGTGTTTCGAGAATGCCATGACTCGCCCCGGTCTGCCGTTGCGGGTCTGGGAAACTCCCGCCAATACTTCGCTCCAGGTCTGGCTATCCCAAGCCGTGGGAGCGTCCTTGTTGGGCGTCCGGGTGGACGATGGGGCGGGGCACGGCCTGCAAACACCGCCGGGGGTGCGTTCCCGGCTATGAGGAGGATTGAATGCGCAAGCTCCTGTTGACCTCGACGGTCATGCTGGGCGCGTCGTTGGGCATGGCCCACGCCAGCATGTTCCAGTCGACTGCCGATGCCGGTTCCTGGTATGTGCCGCCGGTTGCCAAGCTCTCGCCCGGCCAGATCGTGGTGCATATCGACCTGCGCACCAACGTGTATTTCGGTGTCGCCGGCTCCAGCGCCAATAACGTCGCCGGCAACAAGCAGTCGGCCGTGGGCATGGTCGGCTACAACCGTATGTATTTCGGCGCTGACGGCCTCGCCGCCAACGGCCTGAAATATGGTATGTCCCTGGAAGTCCGCCAGAATTTCGGTTCGCCCCTGGGCACCGGCTTCGGCGCTGGCGCCAGCGGCAACAGCACGTACAACACGCTGTTCGTGCGTCGTGACTATGTCTACATGGGCACCGATCAGCTCGGCACGTTCCGCTTCGGCCAGACCGACGGTCCCGCCACCCTGTTCCTGCTGGGCACCTTCGAAGGCTTCAACGACGGTGGCTGGAACGGCGACGTGCCGGCCATGGTGCCGGGTGCGGTGCAGCCGGTCTGGGCGTGGGCCGACGTCGGCAACCTCTACACCACCGGCAAGATCGAATACCTGTCGCCGAACCTCGCTGGCTTCGATTTCGGCATCAGCTTCGCGCCGAGCCAGGCCGGCATCCAGGATGGCGGCGGATGCACCGCGGCCTACACGGGTTGCGCGATGCAGTCCTCCGTCGCGGCGGGCGCTGCTGGCATTGCCCAGGCGAAGAACACGGTGGAAGTCGCCGGTCGCTATCGCGGCAATTTCTCCGGCTTCGGCGTGGCGGCTTCGGCGGCCTATATCGGCTCCGGCTATGTCACCAACTCCTCTGGCCCGAACAAGTATGACGGCCTGAGCGTCGGCGATTTCGGCCTCGAGCTGAGTTATGCGGGCGTGACCGTCGGCGGCAACGTCGAAGGCGGCCAGATGAACGGCCAGTGGGGCCTGATGCCGAAGGGCGGCAAGCAGGGCGTGGCCTGGATCGCCGGTGCGCAGTACACCACCGGCCCGGTCGTGATCGGCGCCTCCTACTTCAACTATCAGGATCAGGGCACGTTCGGCGTTGGCACCCAGCGCTCGAACACCGGCGTCGCGGCGGGTGGCACCTATGCCATCGCTCCGGGCCTGGTGGCCTACCTGTCCTACCTGTACGGCGATATCCGTCAGGGTGGCGTGAACCTGCTGACCGGCGCCACCGGCACGGGCTCGAACAACGAAGTGCATTCTCAGGTCATCACCCTGGGCACGCGCTTCATGTGGTAAGCCGCTTCGGTTCGCTTGAACCGAAACGGGATATGGAACGGCGGGGGTTCGTCCCCCGCCGTTTTATTTTGTCTTCTTTGATCGCCGAACCCGGCAGCATTCGCCCGCCGCGACTTGGCGCAAGCGGGGCTTCGGGCTAGATAGGCGACCGGTTCGCGCAAGCGACCCCATCTCTGGCCAAGGATATGACCGTGCTGCGATCGTTCCTCGCGTCTTCCCGGATCATCGCCCCGGCAATGGGGCTGCTACTGCTGGCGGGCTGCGCCAATTCGCGCCCGGTTTCCGACAGCGAATATAATAACGAACCGGGATATCAGGGCGGCGGGTCGCTGCTGAGCGATAACGGCATCACGTTCGGTGTCGGCAAGAACAGCAACAAGGGCAACCAAAGCGCGCTGGGGGTGAACGCCTTTCTGTGGCGCGGCGCGCTCGATACGCTCAGTTTCATGCCCCTGGCATCCGCCGATCCGTTCGGTGGGGTGATCATCACCGATTGGTATTCGCCCCCCGGCGTCACCGGCGAACGCTTCAAGGCAACCGCCTATATTCTCGGCCGGCAGCTGCGGGCCGACGGGGTGCGCATCTCCATCTTCCGGCAGGTATTGCAGAACGGCCAATGGGTAGACGCCGATGTCAGCCCGGCCACGGTGGGCGATATCGAAAACAAAGTGCTGGATCGCGCCCGCCAGCTTCGCGATCAGGCAACCGGCAGCGCCAACGGATGAGCGAGACGCAGGGCGAAGCTGCCCGCTACGATTTCCAGGGCACCGAACTGCGCTGGCAGGAAGCCTGGGACAAATCCGGCTGCTTTCGCGTGGCCGACGCGCCGCAGGCGGACAAGCCGAAATACTATGTTCTTGAAATGTTTCCATACCCCAGTGGCAAGATCCATATGGGGCATGTGCGCAATTACACGCTGGGCGACGTGGTCGCACGCTACAAGCGGGCGCGCGGCTTTGATGTGATGCACCCGATGGGCTGGGATGCGTTCGGCCTGCCGGCGGAAAACGCGGCGCGCGAGCGGCGCACCCATCCGGCGAAATGGACATACGAGAATATCGCCAATATGCGCGCCGAGCTGAAGCGCATGGGCTTGTCGCTGGATTGGAGCCGCGAATTCGCGACCTGCGATCCCGAATATTACGGCCATCAGCAGAAGCTGTTTCTGGACTTCCTGCGCGCCGGGCTGGTGGAACGCAAGGAAAGCTGGGTCAACTGGGACCCGGTGGACGGCACCGTGCTGGCGAACGAGCAGGTGATCGACGGGCGCGGCTGGCGCTCTGGCGCGCCGGTGGAGAAGAAGCGGCTTTCCCAGTGGTTTCTGAGCATCACGAAATACGCCCCCGACCTGCTTGCCGCGCTGGATGGGCTGGATCGCTGGCCCGAGCGCGTGCGCCTGATGCAAAGCAAATGGATCGGACGCAGCGAAGGGGCGAAGCTGCGCTTCGCGCTGACCGCGCCGGCCGGCGGCCTCGACACGGTGGAGGTTTATACCACCCGCCCGGATACGCTGTTCGGCATGTCCTTTCTGGCGCTGGCGCCGGAACATCCGCTGGCCGCGGCCTTGGCCGAGACCAACCCGCAGGCAGCCGCCTTCATCGCCGAATGCCGCCGCCTGGGCACCAGCGAGGCAGCGATCGAAACCGCCGAGAAACAGGGTTTCGATACCGGTCTGCGCGTCCGTCATCCCTTCCTGCCGGAGCAGAGTTTTCCCGTCTGGATCGCCAATTTCGTGCTGATGGAATACGGCACCGGGGCGATTTTCGGATGCCCGGCGCATGACCAGCGCGACTACGAATTCGCCCGCAAATACGCCCTGCCGATCCGCCCGGTCGTAGCCCCCGGCGGCGATGCCAACGCGGCGGAGGCGCTGATCGCCAAGGAAGCCTATGCCGGACCCGGAACGCTGGTGAATTCCGGCTTCCTGGACGGGATGGAGGTCGATGCCGCCAAGCGCGCCGCGATCGACGCGCTGGCCGCGCAGGGTGTCGGCGAAGGGGTGACCAATTGGCGCCTGCGCGACTGGGGCGTCAGCCGCCAGCGATATTGGGGCTGCCCGATCCCGGTGATCCATTGCGATGCCTGCGGCGTCGTGCCGGTCCCCGATGCCGACCTGCCGGTGCGCCTGCCCGAGGATGTGACCTTCGACAAGCCGGGCAACCCGCTCGACCATCATCCCAGCTGGAAGCATGTCGCCTGCCCGCGCTGCGCCGCCCCGGCGCGGCGGGAGACGGATACGTTCGACACTTTCGTCGACAGTTCCTGGTATTTCGCCCGATTCTGCTCTCCCCGCGCGGCAGAGCCGGTGGCGCGGGACGCGGTCGATCACTGGATGCCGGTCGATCAGTATATTGGCGGCATCGAGCATGCGATCCTGCATCTGCTCTATTCGCGCTTCTTCACCCGCGCGATGCGTGAAACCGGCCATCTGAATGTGTCGGAGCCGTTCGCCGGCCTGTTCACCCAAGGCATGGTGACGCATGAGAGCTATCGTGGCGCCGATGGGCGCTGGCTCTACCCCGAGGAAGTGGCGATTGCCGCGGACGGGACGGCGACCCATCGCGACACGGGCGAGACGGTAAGCATCGGCCGCGTAGAAGCGATGTCCAAATCGAAGCGCAATACGGTCGATCCGGGCGCGATCATCGCCCGCTTCGGTGCCGATACGGCGCGCTGGTTCATCCTGTCCGACAACCCGCCCGAGCGGGACATGGAATGGACCGAATCAGGCGTTGCCGGTGCCTGGCGCTTCGTGCAGCGGGTCATGCGCCTGGCCGAGGCGGTGCAGACGCTGCCGGCGACGGCACCGTTGCATGAGGCCGAGGGACCGGCACGGACGCTGCGCCAGATCACCCATCGCACCATTGCCAACGTGACCGACGCGCTGGAAGGGTTTGCCTTCAACGTCGCCGTGGCGCGCCTGCATGAATTCGCCAATGCGATCGCCGAGGCGGAACGCAACGCGCACGCGCCGGGAATGGCAGCGGCCCGGCGCGAAGCGATGGCCATGCTGGTGCGCCTGATGGCCCCGATGACGCCGCATCTGGCCGAGGAAGTGCATGCCCGTCTGCATGGCGCCGACGCCGCGATGCTGGCGCAATCGCCCTGGCCGGAAGCCGATCCCGCCCTGGTCGCCGCCGATCGGGTGGTGATCGCCGTGCAGGTCGGCGGCAAGCTGCGCGCCACGGTCAGCTTCCCGCCCGACAGCCCGGCCGAGCAGGTGTTGGCCGCCGCCGAGGCGGACCCGAACGTCGCCCGGCTGCTGGAGGGTAGGCGCGTCGTCAAGCGCGTGCATGTGCCCAACCGCATCGTCAATTTCGTCGTCGCCGACGGGGCGGGCTGAATGGCCGCCGCGCGGACACGGCGCGGGTTCCTTCGGCACGGCGCGCTGCTTGCGGCGCTGGCCGCCCTGGGCGGTTGCGGCTTTCATCCGGTCTATGGCCGCAATCCCGACGGCTCGGTCGGGCCGGCAACGCGCGAATTGGCGAATGTCACGGTCTCGGTCATTCCCGGCCGGCCCGGCATGCTGCTGCGTCAGGCGCTGCAGCAGCGCCTGGAGGGTGACGGCTCGCTGACCGGGGCGAAATACCGTCTGGGGGTGGTGTTCTGGATCAATGGCGAGGGCATCGCCATTCAACCCGACGACAACACGACCCGCGTGCGCCTGATCGCCCACGCCAACTGGACGCTGCAGACCAACACCACCGAACCGAAAACCATCCAGACCGGCAGCGCGCGGGACGTCGATGCCTTCGATATCCTCAATCAGCAATATTTTGCCGCCGATCTCGAGAACGAGGCCGTGACCAAGCGCATGGCCGAGGCGATCGCGAGCCAGATCACGCTGCAACTGGCCTCGTGGTTCGACGAACATCCCGACGCGGCACGCGCCGCCGAGCAATAGGCATGAAGCTCGATGCGCGCCGGGTGGAGGCTTTCCTGCGCGATCCCGGCGCGACGCGGATGGTGCTGCTGCATGGCGAGGATAGCGGCCTGATCCGGGAACGGGCGGAAACGCTGGTGCGCGCCGTTGCCGGTGCGCTGGACGATCCGTTCCGGGTCAGCGAACTGGATCCTGCCGACCTCTCCCGCCTGCCAGAGGAGGCGGCATCGCAATCCCTGATGGGCGGGCGGCGCGTGGTGCGGGTGCGCGAGGCGGGCGAGGCCGCGGCCAAGCCGGCCGAGGCCGCGCTGGCCGGTCCCGGTACGGCGCTGGTGGTGCTGGAGGCCGGCAGCCTGACCGCGCGTTCGGCGCTGAAGAAGCTGGTCGAGGCGGCACAAGACGCCGCCGCCATCGCTTGCTACCCCGAGGAAGGCCGCGCGCTGGAGGAAACCATCCGCGCCGGGCTGCGTGAGGCGGATGTGCGGATCGAGGAGGAGGCGTTGCACTGGGTCGCCGGGCAGCTTGGTGCCGACCGCGCCTCGACCCGCCAGGAAGTGGCGAAGATGGCGCTGTATGCGGGCACGGGCGGCGTGGTGGATCTGGAGATGGCGCGTGCCTCGGTGGGCGATCTGGCCGGGCTGTCGCTGGATGATGCCTTATTTGCAGCAACAGCCGGCCAGGTGGCGATGGCCGATCGTGCCCTGGAGCAGGCCATGGCCGAGGGCGCCAGCCCGGTCGGCGTGTTGCGGACCGCGCTGTCGCATCTCGACCGGTTGCATCGTGTGGCGCTCTCGGTCGCCGAAGGCACGCCCGCCGCGGAGGCGGCCCGCAGCGCCCGCCCGCCGGTTTTCTTCCGCCGCGTGCCGGCCTTCACCCGCGCTTTGTCGCTGTGGTCGCCTACCGCGCTGCGCGCGGCGATGCTGGGGCTGAACGAGGCGGAACGGGCCTGCAAACGCACCGGCGCGCCCGATGACACGATCTGCCGCAACGCCGTGCTGACCATCGCCCGTCGCGCGGCCGCGGCGGCTCGACCGCGGGGCTGACCATCAGCTTAGTTTGGTAATCAACGCATCCAGCTGATCCAGCGTGCGGAAATGGATCCGCATCGTGCCCGCCTGGCCGCGCGCCGAAACCTCCACCCGCAGGCCCAGATGTTCGGAAAGGCGCCGCTCCAGATCCGCGATATCGGGGTTGCTGCGTCCGGTCGCGCCAGTACCGCGCGCGCGTGCCGGCGCCTGCGGCCGGGCGACGAAGGCCTCGGTCTCGCGCACGCTCATGTCGCGCGCCAGCACGACGATGGCCGCCTGCTCCGGATCGGGGTGGGTCAGCAGCGCGCGCGCATGCCCGGCCGTGAGCGTACCATTGGCCACCATGTTGCGCACCGGCGCGGGCAGCGCCAGCAGGCGCATCGTATTGCCGACATGGCTGCGCGACTTGCCCACCGCGCCGGCCAGCGCTTCCTGGGTAAGGCCGAATTCCTCGACCAGCCGCTCATAGCCGGCAGCCTCCTCCATCGCGTTCAAATCCTGACGCTGGAGGTTTTCCACCAGGGCAGCGGCCATCGCCTCGGTATCGTTCAGCACCCGCACCAGAGCCGGCACCTCGTGCAGGCCGGCGGCCTGGGCGGCCCGCCAGCGCCGCTCCCCGGCAATGATCTGATAGCGCCCCGGCACCTCCGGGTGGGCACGCACCAGCAAAGGCTGCAACACGCCACTTGCTTTGATCGATGCGGCAAGCTCGGCCAGCGCCTCGGGGTTCATGTCGCCGCGCGGCTGGAACGGGCTGGGCTCCAGCATATCGACCGCCAATGCGCGCGTGGTTGCGGCACTGTCGGCGTTCATCGTCGCCTCTCCCAACAGGGCGGCGAGGCCGCGACCGAGGCGCGGACTGGTTTCGCGGGCGTTCATCGGGGGGCCTCGGGGGGGGCTGGGCGTTCACGACGGAGCACTTCACCGGCCAGGCGCACATAGGCCTGCGCGCCCGGCGATCGGAAATCATAGAGCAGCACCGGCTTGCCGTGGCTGGGCGCTTCGGAGACGCGGATATTGCGCGGGATCACCGTGTCATAGACGCGATCGCCGAAAAACCCGCGCGCATCGGAAGCGACGAGTTCGGAGAGGTTGTTGCGCCGGTCGAACATGGTCAGCACGATCCCTTGCAGGTGCAGCGCGGGGTTCAGCCCGCGCTTGACCAGATCGATGGTGCGGACCAGCTGGGTGATCCCTTCCAGCGCGAAGAACTCGCATTGCAGCGGCACCAGCACCGCATCCGCCGCCGCCAGCGCATTCAGGGTCAGCAATCCCAGGCTGGGCGGACAATCGATCAGGATGAAATCGAAGCGGCTGCGTATCGGCGCCAGGCCGTCGCGCAAGCGAAATTCGCGCCGATCCAGGGCTACCAGCTCGATCTCCGCCCCCGCCAGATCCGGCTCGGCCGGCAGCAGCGACAGGCCGGGAATGAAACTCGCCCGCAGTGCATCCTGGGCGGGCATTTCCTCCACGATCAGGCGATAGACGCCCCGCGCGCGATCGGTGCGCGAAATGCCCAGGCCGGTCGAGGCATTGCCCTGCGGATCGAGATCGACCAGCAGCACGGTCTGCCCGACCGCGGCCAGGGCGGTCGCCAGGTTGATCGCCGTCGTCGTTTTGCCGACCCCGCCCTTCTGATTGGCAACGGCCAGAACCCGCGCCGAACCGGCTGGGGGGGCAAGGTCAGGGTTGCGTTGGGACACGGGCGATCTCGCTGATCCGCAGGATGGTCGCATCCGGCGCGGTGCGGCTGGGGAAGCGTTCCACCCGCATGTGCCATCGTGCCTCGGCCGCCGTCAATTCCGCCGCCACGCGCGCGCCTTTCAGAAACAGGCAGCAGCCCCCCGGCGCCAGCAGCGGCGCGGCGTACCCAAGCAGTAACTCCAGCGGTGCCAACGCGCGCGCCGTGACCAGCGGCGCAGGCGCGATCGTGGCGGCCTCGATCCGCACGGGATGCACACGCGCCGGGGCGGACAGGCGCTGCGCGGCCTCTCGCAGAAAGGCGCATTTGCGCTGATCGGATTCCACCAGCTCGAAGGCAATGCCGGTCGCCAGCGCCAACACCAGACCCGGAAACCCGCCGCCGCTGCCCAGATCGATGGCACGCGTGACACCGCGCGGGATCAGCGGCACCAATTGCAGGGAATCCTCGATATGGCGGCTAGCCAACGCCCCCTCATCCCCGCGCGCGATCAGATTGAGGCGGCGATTCCATTTCAGGAACAGCGTGGTGAAGCCCGCTTGATCCCACGCCATGGTTCCCGCTTCACGGGAAGCATTGTTCGACGGCGAATTATGCTCCACGTGAAGCGCTCACGCGGCGGAACGATTGGGCTGATGGCGCAGATGGGCCAGCAGCGCGGCCAGGGCGGCGGGCGTCATCCCCTGAACCCGCGCCGCCGCGCCGAGGGAAGCGGGCTGCGCGCGATGCAGCTTGTCGCGCAATTCGGTGGACAAGCCACCGACCGCGGCAAAATCGATCCCCGCAAGGCTGACCGCCTCCTCTCGCCGGAAGTCGCGGATATCGGCATCCTGACGGCGGAGATAGCCGGCATAGCGGGCCTCCGTCCGGATTTGGGTCAGGGCGCGGGGATCGGCGTCATGCAGCCAGGGAAAGGCGCGCGCCAAGGCGTCCGGCTCCGTCTGCTCCTGGGCCAGCAACTCCATGACCGAGCGCCAGCCGCCATCGCGCGGCATGGTCAAGCCGGCCGCCCGCAATGCGGAGGGCAGCGCCCCTTCCTGCATGGCGCGCGCGCGCAGCGCTGCCACCGCTTCGGCGTGCCGGGTGAAGGCCGCCGCGCGCGTCGCGCCGACGCAGCCCCAGGCGATGCCGTGCGAGGTCAGGCGCAGATCGGCATTATCGGCGCGCAGGCTTAGCCGGAACTCCGCGCGGGAGGTGAACATCCGATACGGCTCGCTGACGCCTTGGGTGGTCAGATCATCGGCCAGCACGCCGAGATAGGCTTCCGCCCGATCCAGCGTCACCGCCCCCTGCCCTGCGGCCTTGCGGGCGGCATTGATCCCGGCCAGCACACCCTGCGCCGCCGCCTCCTCATAACCGGTGGTGCCGTTGATCTGCCCTGCCAGAAACAGGCGCGGCAAAGCGCGCAGCTCCAGCCCCGGCGTCAGGGCACGCGGATCGACGTAATCATACTCGATGGCATAGCCCGGGCGGATCATCCGCGCCTTCTCCAGCCCCGGAATGGTCGCCAGGATCGCCTGCTGCACCGCCGCCGGCAGGCTGGTCGAAATACCGTTGGGATAGACCGTGTCGTCATCCAGCCCTTCCGGCTCCAGGAAGATCGCGTGGCTTTCCCGCGCCGCGAAGCGGACGACCTTATCCTCGATCGAAGGACAGTAGCGCGGCCCCACCCCTTCGATATGCCCGCCATAGACGGCGGAGCGGTGCAGATTGGCCCGGATCAGCGCATGCGTCGCCGGGGTGGTCGCGGTCATCCGGCAGGCCACACGCGCGGTGGGCAGCGCCGTCGTCATGGTGCTGAACGGTTCGGGCTCGGCATCACCAGGATCGACAGGCAGCGCGTCCCAATCCAGGCTGCGGCGGTCGAGGCGCGGGGGCGTGCCGGTTTTCAGCCGCCCCATCGGCAAAGAAAGCCGCGCGAGCGTCGCCGCCAGCCCCAGGCTCGGCGCCTCTCCCACCCGTCCGGCTGGGGTTTTCTCCTCACCGATATAAATGACGCCGCGCAGAAACGTCCCCGTCGTCAGCACGACCGCACCGCAGGGAATGCGTTCGCCATCACCCAGAACCACCGCTGCCACCGCGCCGGCAGCGTCCAGCACCAGATCTTCCGCCGCGCCTTCGCGGATCGAAAGCCCGGGCGTCTCAGCCAGCAGATCGGCCATGGCGCGGCGATACAGCGCCCGATCCGCCTGCGCGCGCGGCCCGCGCACCGCCGGCCCCTTGCTGCGATTGAGCAGCTTGAAGTGAATCCCCGCCCGATCGGCAGCGCGGCCCATCAACCCGTCCAACGCGTCGATCTCCCGCACCAGATGGCCCTTGCCGATGCCGCCGATGGAGGGATTGCAGGACATTTCGCCGATCGTTGCGATCCGATGGGTCAGCAGCAGGGTGCGCGCGCCCATGCGCGCCGCCGCCGCCGCCGCCTCACACCCGGCATGCCCGCCGCCCACCACGATCACATCGAAGCCGGAATTCATATCATCCGCCGCCTGCCAGGAATTGCGCGGCCTATAGCAGATTTCCCGCGCGATCCCCAGCGCTCGGGGTTTCGCGGCGGGGCGGCGTAGTTTAAGCAGACAGGCCGGCTGGCGGGTCGGCTTCCCCTTCTGCGGCGCTCTTATGACCCTCTTTTCCCATGCCTGGATGATCGGGCTGCTCCACCAGTACGGCTATAGCGCGCTGGGGGTGATCATTGGGCTGGAATGCGTCGGCCTTCCCCTGCCGGGGGAAACGCTGCTGGTCGCGGCCTCGGTCTATGCCGGCACGTCGCATCAGCTGCATATCAGCCTGGTGATCCTGGCCGCCATCCTGGGATCGGTGCTGGGCCAGACAGCGGCCTTCCTGATCGGGCGCAGCCTGGGCACCGCGCTTCTGCATCGTTATGGGCGCTATATCGGGCTGACGCCGCCACGCGTCATGCTGGGCCACGATCTGTTCAGCCGCCACGGTGAAAAAGTGGTTTTCTTCGGCCGCTTCATTGCCATTCTGCGCTCCGTCGCGGGCTTGCTGGCCGGCATCACGGAAATGAGCTGCGCGCGCTTCACCGCCGCGAATGTCGCCGGCAGCGTGGCCTGGGCCGGGCTGTACGGTGTTGCCGGCTTCATGCTGGGCCACACCATGAAAGCGGTTGCCGGCCCCATGAGCATGGTGCTGGGCGCCCTCGGCATCGCCGCGCTGATCATCGCTTTCCTGCTGGTGCGCCGCCACGAAAAGCGCATGCTGGCCGACATGGCCGCACGCGATGAAGGATCGGGGCGAGACGAAGGATCGGGGCCGGTCTGACGGATCGTTCGGGGCTTTGCCGATATTCGCTCTTTCCCCCCGGATTAACTACTGGTAGTGTTATCCTCGCTTGATAGGCCACAGTATGTGGTAAATTCGGCGTGTTTTCTCCAGGCGGGCTTTCCCATCGTGACACGCGTCGCGTCTCCTCCCCCGACCATCCGCGTCCGTGGGCGCAGCTTCATGGCGGTGCTGCTCGCCCCCGAACCGCCGCTCGATGCGTGGCTGGTGGCGCTCGATGCGCAGATCGCCCGCTCGCCGGCATTTTTCGAGGGCAAGCCCGTCGTCCTCGACCTGACCGGCCTGCCGCGGGAAAATCCCGGCCTCGCCCCGCTGATCGGGGAATTGCGCCGGCGCAATATCCGCCTGATCGGCACGGAAGGGGCGGCGGCGAATTGGGGGGTCGCGGAAACTGCCGGCCTGCCTGCCCTGGCCGGCGCCGGCCAGGGCATCGCCCTCGCCCCGGTCAGCACGCCGGCCAAACCGCCGCCGGAACCGGAGCCGCGGTCACTGCTCATCGATAGCCCGGTCCGCTCCGGTCAGACCGTCGCCTTCCCCGAGGGAGATGTGATCATCGTCGGCTCCGTCGCCTCCGGCGCCGAGGTGATCGCCGGTGGATCGATCCATGTCTATGGCACGCTGCGCGGACGCGCCGTCGCCGGCAGCGCCGGCAATGCCAAGGCGCGTATTTTCTGCCGCAAGATGGAAGCGGAACTGATCGCCATCGACGGCCTGTATCGCACCGCCGACGACATGGACCGCGCCCTGCGCGGACGCGCCGTCCAGGCCTGGCTTGCCGGAGAGGTCATGATGATGGCCGTGCTCGATTGATGCTTTTGGGGGAAGGATTCTGATATGGCCCGTGTGGTGGTCGTCACATCCGGCAAGGGCGGCGTGGGTAAAACCACGACCACCGCTGCCATCGGCGCGGCGCTCGCCCAGGGGGGGCAGAAAGTCGTCGTCGTCGATTTCGATGTCGGGCTGCGCAATCTCGACCTGATCATGGGCGCGGAGCGCCGTGTGGTGTTCGATCTGGTCAATGTCGTGCAGGGCGATGCGAAACTCGCCCAGGCATTGGTGCGCGACAAGCGGATCGAAACCTTATCGCTCCTGCCCGCCTCGCAGACCCGCGACAAGGATGCGCTGTCGGCCGAGGGCGTCAGCCGGGTGATCGAGGAACTCAAGGAAAAATTCGACTGGGTGATCTGCGACAGCCCCGCCGGGATCGAGAAGGGCGCGCAGCTTGCCATGCTGCATGCCGACACGGCGGTGGTGGTGACCAATCCCGAAGTGTCGTCGGTTCGTGACTCCGACCGCATCATCGGCCTGCTGGACAGCAAGACGATCCGCGCCACCAAGGGCGAGAAGGTGGAGAAGCACCTGCTGATCACCCGCTACGATCTGGGCCGTGCGACGCGCGGCGAGATGCTGAAAACCGAAGACGTCATCGAGATCCTTTCGATCCCGCTGCTGGGCATCATCCCGGAAAGCGAGGAGGTGTTGCGCGCCTCCAACCTCGGCTCTCCGGTCACGCTCAGCAATCCCGACAGCGCCCCGGCGCGCGCCTATTTCGATGCCGTGCGCCGGCTGAAGGGAGAGACCGTCGCGATGTCCGTGCCGGGCGAAAAGAAGGGATTGTTCGGTCGCCTGTTCGGCCGGAGGGTTGCATGAAATCGCTGCTCGCCTTCTTCAACCGCCGCTCCTCCGCCCCTGTCGCGCGAGAGCGGCTGCAGATCCTGCTGGCGCATGAGCGCACGCTGACCGGCAAGACCGATCTCGTCGCTATCCTGAAGGAAGAAATCCTGGCTGTGATCGCGAAGCATATCGCCGTGGAAAGCGACAAGGTGCAGGTCAAGCTCGATCGGCAGGATTCGATTTCGACGCTGGAGATCGACATCCAGATGCCCAGCCAAGGCCCGCGTCCCGCCGCCGCCCGGTAGCGCGGCCGGGCCTCTCGCGGGGTCTATTTTCCGATGCAGAAAGCGCGGAAGATCGTATCGAGCAGATCTTCCACGCCGACCATCCCGGTGATCCGTCCCAGCGCGCGCAAGGCCAGACGCAAATCCTCCGCCGCCAGCTCCGCCAGATCGGTCGATGCGGCCGCTTCCAGCCTGGCGGTCGCCTCGGCCAGCGCGGCGCGATGACGTGCGCGGGTCAGCGGCGCGGGATTGCCTGCCGCCGTCAGGCGCCGCGCCGCTTCCGCCAGCGCCGCCCGCAGCTCCGCCATTCCCTGTCCGGTGCGCGCGCTGACGCCCAGCGCACCCGCCGGCACCGTCCCGCCGAGATCGATCTTGTTCGCGATCACCAGCGCATCGGGATGCGCCGGCGCGGCAATGCCAGGGCAACCCACCGCCAGCACCAGATCGGCGCTGGCGGCGCGAGCACGGGCGCGGCGCACGCCCTCCGCCTCGATCGGATCATCGGTTTCGCGCAGCCCCGCCGTATCGATCAACGCCACCGGAATACCGCCAAGATCGAGCCGGGTTTCCAGCACATCGCGCGTCGTGCCCGGCATCGCCGAGACGATGGCGATCTCCGCCCCGGCCAGCGCGTTCACCAGCGATGATTTGCCGACATTCGGCGCCCCGGCGACCGTGAATACCAGCCCGTCGCGCAGGCGCTCCGCGCGCGCGCCCTCCGCCAGCGCCGCCTGCATTTCCGCGCCCAATACCCGCATTTCCGCATGCGCCGCATCCTCGGCTTCTTCCGGCATCGCTTCCTCGGGGAAGTCGATCCGCGCCTCGCACGCAGCCAGAAGAAGACGCAACCGATCCGCCCAGCCGGTCAGCCGTGCTGCCAGCCCGCCTTCCATCTGCGCCAATGCCTGACGGCGTTGCGCGGCGGTTTCGGCCGCAACCAGATCAGCCACGCCCTCCGCCTCGGTCAGGTCGATGCGTCCGTTCAGAAAAGCGCGGCGGCTGAACTCCCCGGGTTCCGCCGGCCGCGCGCCCAGCGCGACCAGGGCTGCCGACACGCCATCCAGCACGGCGCGCCCGCCATGCAGATGCAGTTCCGCCCCGTCTTCGCCGGTGAAGCTGCCGGGTCCGGGCAACCACAGCACCAGGGCACGATCCAGGGTTTCCCCACGCGCATCGCGCAAGCGGCGCAGCGACGCACGGCGCGGCGGCGGCACCGCGCCGGCCAGCGCGGCAAGGATTCGCCCGCTATCGGCGCCGCTGATGCGCAACACCGCCACCGCCGCCATCGCGGCACCCGAAGCAAGCGCGAAAATCGTGTCCCGCTCAGCGAACTTCACGCGGCAGCATCGCCGAGGGCACGCGCCCGCCATCGCGCACATGATCCATCAGCACGGCATCGACATCGGCCTTGGATTCAATCTTATACCAGACGCCCTCGGGATAGATCACCAGGCACGGCCCATGCTCGCAGCGATCGAGGCAGCCGGCAGCATTGATCCGCACATGCGACAATCCCAGCTCCTTGGCCCGCGCCTTCATGTAGTCGCGCAGCTTTTCGCTGCCCTTTTCCGCGCAGCTGCCCTTCGGATGCCCGTCGGGACGGCGGTTGGTGCATACGAAGACATGCTCTTCGTAAAAAAGCGGCGGATCGCCTTCCTGGCGCGTGCCCATCTCTGTTCCTTCCGGCTGCGAAGCCCCTTATCTAACCAAGCCCAACACGCTGGCAAGGATACGCGCATGAACGAGCCGGCCAATCTGCTGCGTCACGAGACCTCCCCCTATCTGTTGCAGCACGCAGAGAACCCGGTGCATTGGCGCCCCTGGGGGGCAGCGGCACTGGCGGCGGCGCATGCGGCGGAAAAGCCGATCCTGCTTTCGGTCGGCTATGCCGCCTGCCACTGGTGCCATGTCATGGCGCATGAATCCTTCGAAGACGCCGAGACGGCGGCGCTGATGAACGCGCTCTTCGTCTGCATCAAGGTCGATCGGGAGGAGCGGCCGGATATCGACCATCTTTATATGTCGGCGCTGCACATGCTGGGCGAACAGGGCGGCTGGCCGCTGACCATGTTCCTGACCCCCGATGGCGCGCCGTTCTGGGGCGGCACCTATTTTCCGCCGGAACCGCGCTGGGGCAGGCCCAGTTTCCGCCAGGTGCTGCAGGGTGTCGCCAATGCCTGGCACAGCGATCGCGCGGTCGTGACCCGCAATACCGGCGCCTTGTCGGCAGGTCTGGCGCGCATGGCGGCGGCCAGCCCTGGTGCCGGGATCGGCCCGGGCGCGCTCGATCAGGCGGCGACGACGCTGCTCGGCCTGACCGATCCGGTGCAGGGCGGATTGCGCGGCGCGCCGAAATTTCCCAACCCGCCGATCTTCCGCTTCCTCTGGCAAAATGCCTGGCGCAGCAAGGTAGCGACCGAAGCCGGCGAGGCAGCTGCCGCGCGGGCGGCGCTGCATCTGCTGCTGGCGCGCATGTCCCAAGGCGGCATCTATGACCATCTCGGCGGTGGCTATGCGCGCTACAGCACGGATGATCGCTGGCTGGTGCCGCATTTCGAAAAGATGCTGTACGACAATGCCCAGATCCTCGATCTGCTGGCGCTGGCTTATGCCGACCGGCCGGAACCGCTCTATGCTGCGCGAGCGGAGGAAACCGTGGGCTGGCTGCTGCGCGATATGCGCGCAACACCGACAGAGCCCGAATCCGCCTTCGCCGCCTCGGAAGATGCCGATAGCGAGGGCGAGGAAGGCCGCTTCTACGTCTGGACCGAGGCCGAGATCGACGCCGCACTCGGCGCCGAGGCCGCAGCGTTCAAAACGGCCTACGACGTGACCTCGGGCGGCAATTGGGAGGACCGGACGATCCTGCAACGGACGCTGCCCTTCGGTACGGCGGACGAGGCGGGCCTGGCCGCGTCACGCGCAACCTTGTTCGCCCTCCGCGCGCATCGCATCCGTCCGGGCCGTGACGACAAAGTACTGGCCGATTGGAACGGGCTGACCATCGCAGCCCTCGCCCGGGCCAGCGCGGTATTCGCGCGACCCGCTTGGCTCGAAAGCGCCGAGGCGGCGTTTTCCGCCGTTCTGGCATCGCTCGGCGCGCCGGACGGGCGGGTGCGGCATGCCTGGCGGCAGGGCCGTGTCACTGCTGCGGGGCTGATCGACGATCAGGCCTGCATGGCCCGCGCGGCCATCGCCCTGTTCGAAACCACCGGCAATCCAAGGTATCGCGCCGATGCGGAGCGGATCGCGCGCGCCGCGCTGGCCTATTTCGCGGCCCCCGATGGCGGCTTCTTCCTGACCGCGGAGGATGCCGCCGACGTGCCCTTGTCGCGCCCGCGCCATGCCGCCTGCAACGCCACGCCTGCCGGCAACGGGGTGATGGCCGAATGCTTCGCCCGGCTGTGGCATCTGACCGGGGCCGCGGAATGGCGGGAAGCCGCCGCGCGCACCATCGCAGCCTTCAGTGGCGATGCCAGCCGGCTGTCGGCCATGCCGACGCTGCTGGCGGCGGCTTGCGTGCTGGATGGCGGGCGCAGCGTGGTCATCGCGGGCGCGGAAACCGAGGCGCGGTTTCAAGCCATGGTGCGGATCGCCCTGGCCGCGCCGGATCCGGCGATCATCGTGCTGCGTGCCACCGATCACGCGGCATTGCCGGCGGAACATCCCGCACATGGCAAAGGCCCCGCCGCGGATGGAGCGCTCGCCTATCTGTGTCAGTCCGGGGTATGCGGCCTGCCCATCGCCGATCCGGCGCAGCTGGCCGCGGCGTTACGCGGCGCCTGATCGAGGGACCAGGCGCCGCGCGTCGCGATCAGTAGCGATAGAGCTCGTGCTTGAACGGCCCGGCGGCGCTGATGCCGATATATTCGGCCTGTTTCGGGCTGAGTTTGGTCAGCGTCGCACCGACTTTCGCCAGGTGGAAGGCTGCCACCTTCTCATCCAGATGCTTGGGCAGGGTGTAGACCCGCCGCTCATAGGTGCCGGGCTTGGCGTTGAACAATTCGATCTGCGCCAGCACCTGGTTGGAGAAGGAGGCGCTCATGACGAAGCTGGGGTGGCCGGTGGCGTTGCCGAGATTGACCAGCCGCCCCTCGCTCAGCACGATCAGGCGCTTGCCATCGGGAAAAATCACCTCATCGACCTGCGGCTTGACGTTTTCCCAGGTGTAGTTGCGCAGGGATTCGATCTGAATCTCGCTATCGAAATGCCCGATATTGCAGACGATGGCGCGATGCTTCATCGCCCGCATGTGATCGAGGGTGATCACGTCGACATTGCCGGTGGCGGTCACGAAGATGTCGCCGCGCGGGGCGGCCTGTTCCATCGTCACCACCTCATAGCCTTCCATCGCCGCCTGCAGCGCGCAGATCGGATCGATCTCGGTCACCAGCACGCGGCAGCCGGCATTGCGCAGGCTGGCGGCCGAGCCCTTGCCGACATCGCCGAAGCCCGCCACCACCGCGACCTTGCCGGCCATCATCACATCGGTGCCGCGACGGATGCCGTCGACCAGCGATTCCCGGCAGCCATAGAGATTGTCGAATTTCGACTTGGTGACGCTGTCATTCACGTTGATCGCCGGCACCAGCAGCGTGCCCGCCCGCGCCATGTCCCACAGGCGATGCACGCCGGTCGTGGTTTCCTCCGACAGGCCGCGCACATCGGCCAGCATCGCCGGGTATTTCTGATGCATCAGCTGCGTCAGATCGCCGCCATCATCGAGGATCATATTCGGCGTCCAACCATCCGGGCCGCGCACCGTCTGTTCGATGCACCACCAGAATTCCTCCTCGTTCATCCCCTTCCAGGCGAAGACCGGGATGCCGGCAGCAGCCACGCCGGCGGCGGCGTGATCCTGGGTGGAGAAGATGTTGCACGAGGACCAGCGCACCGTGGCGCCGAGCGCGGTCAGCGTCTCGATCAGCACGGCGGTCTGGATGGTCATGTGTAGGCAGCCGGCGATGCGGGCCCCGGCCAGGGGCTTGGATGCGCCATAC
>JAGWRU010000052.1 GCA_028869595.1 Rhodospirillales bacterium | reverse complement strand
TCCTGAGCCATGGCTCGCCGATGCTGGCGCTGACCGCCAGCCCGGCGCGCGATTTCCTGAGCGGGCTGGCGGCGCGGCTGGAGCGGCCGCGGGCGATCCTGGTCGCCTCGGCCCATTGGGAAACCCGCAGCCCGGCACTCAGCGCGCCTGCGGTAAACGAGACGATCTACGATTTCTACGGGTTCCCGCCGGAGCTGTACGCGATGACCTATCCCGCCCCCGGCGCGCCGGCGCTGGCGGCGCGGGCGGCGGCGATGCTGGCGGCGGCGGGGCTGGATGCAACGATCGATCCGGCGCGCGGGCTGGATCACGGGGCATGGTCGCCGCTATCGCTGCTCTATCCCGCGCATGATATCCCGGTGGCGCAGATCGCCATGCAGACGCCGCGCGGGCCGGCGCATCACCTGGCACTCGGCGCGGCGCTGGCGGGATTGCGGGCCGAGGGGGTGCTGATCATCGGTTCCGGCAGTTTCACCCATAATCTCGGGCGGCTGCGCGACCCGCGCCAGGATGCCCCCGCGCCGCCCGATGTGACCGCCTTCGCCGCGTGGATGGATACGGCGCTCCGCGCCAATGACCGCGACGCGCTGATCGCCTATCGCGCCAAGGCGCCCTTCGCGTCGATGCAGCATCCGACCGAGGAGCATCTGTTGCCGCTTTTCGTGGCGATGGGCGCGGGCGGGCCGGCGGCCAAGGTGGAGCGGCTGCATGCCAGCGCCAGCCATGGCGTGCTGCGCATGGATGCCTACGCGTTTCAGTAAGGGCGGATGCGGGTTGTCGCGCGGATCGGGCGGCGCGACACTGCGGCCTTCGCCTGGGTCGCCCCGGGTGCCCCTTCTCGCCCCTGGCCATCAGGAGACCCCGATGCTGCAACCGCCGCCCGCCTGCCCCGGCATGCGCGAGGATGAGATCGACACGCCGGCGCTGGTGCTCGACCTTGACGCGTTCGAGTTCAATCTGGACCGCATGGCCGCGCTGCTGGCGCCGACCGGCACCAAGCTGCGCGCCCATGCCAAGACGCATAAATCCCCGGTCGTGGCGCTGCGCCAGATGGCGCGCGGCGCGGTCGGGCAATGCGTGCAGAAAGTCGGGGAGGCGGAGGTGATGGCCTGGGGCGGCGTGCCCGACATCCTGGTCAGCAACGAGGTGGTCGGGGCGGCCAAGCTGGCCCGGCTGGCGGCGCTGGCGCCGATCGCGCGGATCGCGGTCTGCGTCGACGATGCCGCGCAGGTGGCCGCCGCCGAACGCGCGGCGGCGGATGCGGCGATCCGGCTTTCGGTGCTGGTGGAGATCGAAGTCGGCGGCGGGCGCTGCGGGGTGGAGGCGGGGCCGCCGGCCGTGGCGCTGGCGCGGCAGATCGCCGCGTCGAAACATCTGCGCTTCGGCGGCTTGCAGGCCTATCACGGCAGCGCCCAGCATTGGCGCACGCCCGAGCAGCGGCGCACCGCCATCGCCGCCGCGTCCGAGGGCGCGCGGCGCACGGTGGAGCAATTGCGCCAGCAGGGGCTCGATTGCCCGATCGTCGGCGGCGGCGGCACCGGCACGTTCGAATTCGAAAGCACCTCCGGCGTCTATACCGAAATCCAGGCCGGCAGCTATGCCTTCATGGATGCCGATTACGCGCGCAATCTGAACGCGGCGGGCGCGCCGGTCGACACGTTCCGCCATGCGCTGTTCGTGCTGGCCACCGTCATGAGCGCGGCCAAGCCCGGGGTTGCGGTGCTGGATGCCGGGCACAAGGCCTATGCCGTCGATAGCGGCCTGCCGCTGGTCTTCCAGCGCCCCGATCTGCGCCTGACCGGGGCATCGGATGAGCACGGCAAGCTGGAATTCGGTGCCGAGACGGCGGCGCCGAAACTGGGCGAGAAGCTGCGCCTGGTGCCGGGCCATTGCGACCCGACGGTGGATCGCTACGACTGGTATGTCGGCGTGCGCGCGGGCCGGGTGGAATGCCTGTGGCCGGTCGCCGCGCGCGGGGCGTTCATGTAGCGGCGGCGGCGCGCAGCGGGCCGGCGGCGGGCGCGGCGGCGCCGGCGGCCAGCCCGTAGACGCCGCGTTCATTCGGCAGCGGCACGAGGCGGGACGTGATGCCCAGCACCGTTTCCGCCCCGCCGAGATAGAGCAGCCCGTCCGGCGGCATCATCTGGGCGATGGCATCCAGCACGCGGGCCTTGGTCGGCTGATCGAAATAGATCAGCACATTGCGGCAGAACACCACGTCGAAGCGGCCGAGGCCGCGCAGATCGGCCAGCAGATTCCATTCGCGGAACTGCACCATGGCACGCAGCGCCTCGGCGATGCGCCAATTGCCTTCCTCCTTGCGGAAATATTTGACCAGCATCTGCATCGGCAGGCCGCGCTGCACCTCGAACTGCGAATAAAGCCCGTCCTTGGCACGATTGAGCTGTTCGCGCGCGATATCGGTGCCGATGATCTCCACGCCGCGCCCGCCCAGCGCGGCGCGGCTTTCGGCGACGATCATCGCCAGCGAATAGGCTTCCTGGCCCGAGGAACTGGCCGCCGACCAGATACGCAGCCCCTGGCCGGGCGAGCGCGCGCCGATCAGGCGCGGCAGCGCCTGGCTGCGGAAATGGGCGAAGGGCTTGTCGTCGCGGAAGAAGAAACTCTCATTCGTGGTCATCGCCTCGACCACGGCGCGGATCAGGGTTTCCGCGCCCGGCGCGCGGGTGCGCTCGGCCAGTGCGCTCAGATCGGCGAGCCGGTGCTGCTTGAGGATGCCTGCCAGGCGCGTTTCCAGCAGGTAGACCTTGTCCGGGCCGATCACCAGGCCGGATCGCGCGTGCAGCAGATGCGCCAGATGATCGAAGGCGGCTGCGGAAAGTCCGGCCGCGAGCGGTGCGTTCATGCCGGTGCTCCACGGCGGGCTTGGGTGAGCATGTCCAGCAATTTCGGCGCGATGCGGGCAAGCGGCAGCACGGCGTGGCACAGCCCGGCCCGGGCGATGGCGCCGGGCATGCCCCAGACCACGCTGCTCGCCTCGTCCTGGGCGATGGCGGTGCCGCCGGCTTCGACCACGGCGCGGGTGCCGGCCAGCCCGTCATGGCCCATGCCGGTCAGCATCGCCACCAGCACCCGCCCGGCGCAGGCGGTATTGGCGCTGCGCAGCATCGGATCGACGGCGGGGCGGCAGAAATTCTCCGGCGGATCGGCGCTCAGCCGGGCGCGCAGGCTGGCGCCGCCTTCGATCAGCAGATGCCGGTCGCCGGGGGCGAGATAGAGATGGCCGGGGGCCAGCACCTCGCCATCGCGGGCTTCGGTGCAGGGAAGGCCGCCGATCTTGCTGAGATGGGTGGCCAGGATCGGCGTGAAGCTGGCCGGCATGTGCTGCGTCAGCACCACCGGCAGCGGCAGGCGCGGGCCCAGCGCCTGGACCAGGGTGAACAAGGCCTGCGGACCGCCGGTGGAGCTGCCGATCGCCAGCAGCCGCGCGGGCAGGGTGCCGGCGGCGCGCAAGGCGATGCCGCTGGCCGCCTGGGGCGCTGCCGCACCGCGCCGCAGCCGGGCGAGGCCCTTCACCTTTTCCAGCAATTCGCGCTGAAAGCCGCGATCGCCGGCAAGGCTCAGCGCGCTGGGTTTCGGCACGTAATCGGCCGCCCCCAGGCGCAATGCCCGCAGCGCGATATCGGCGCCGCGCGTGGTCAGGGTGGAGGCCATGATGACGCGCACGCCGGGATCGACCTTCAGCAATCTCGGCAGGGCGGACAGCCCGTCCAGCACCGGCATTTCGATGTCCAGCACGATGACATCGACGGGCGTGCGCCGCAGCTCCGCGATGGCGGCCTGGCCGTCGGCGACGCGGGCGACGACGCGCACCGCCGGATCGGCTTCCAGCAGGCGGGCGATGGCGCCGCGGATCACCGCGCTGTCGTCGCAGATCATCACCCGCGCGATGCCGGGGGCGATGCCGGGGGCGAGGGGCGGGGGCGGCGCGGTGCCCGGCGGGCGGGTCGGGGCGGGGGCGATCACAGCAGGCCGACCTGCGCGAACTTGCCCAGCAGGATCTCGGCATCGAAAGGCTTCATGATGAATTCCTGGGCGCCGCTTTCGATCGCCTGTTCGATGAAGGAGATTTCGTTCTCGGTGGTGCAGAACACCACGGTCGGCTTTTCCGGGCCGTATTCGCGGCGCAGCGCGCGCAGGAATTCGATGCCGTTCATCACCGGCATGTTCCAGTCGAGCAGGACGCAATCGGGCATCGCCGCGCGGCAGGCATCCAGCGCCTTCTGGCCATCCTCGGCCTCGGCCACCTCATAGCCGTTGGCCTCCAGGATGCGGCGCGCCACTTTGCGCACCACGCGGCTGTCATCGACCACCAGACAGACGGGCGGTTTCATCCTTCAGCCCCCCGCCGTCAGCGCCAGCAGGCGGCCGACATCCAGCACCACCATCAACCGTCCATCCAGGCGGAAGATGCCGGCACTGTATTCCGCCCAGATGCTCGACAGGGTGGGCGGGTTGCGCTCGAAGGCGGCGGTTTTCAGGCTCATGACCTCGGAAACCTGATCGACCAGCAGGGCGTATAATTCGCCGCCCTGTTCGGCCACCACCGACATCCGTGCCGTCCCGGCAGGGGCGGGCGGCAGATGCAGGCGCTGGCGCAGATCGATCGCGGTGACGATGCGGCCGCGCAGATTGAGGCTGCCGGCGATCTCCGGTGGTGCCAGCGGAATGCAGGTGATGGTCTGCGGCCCGAGAATGTCGCGCACGCTCAGCACCGGCACGCCGCATAGCTGGTCGGCCACCGTCAGCGTCACGAAAACCTGTTCGCTGTCATCGGCGAGGCCGGCCGGGTGTTCCAGGACATCGGTGCTCATCGCGGCACTCCTTGCAGAGCAGGGGAAAGGGAGCGCGCCACGCCTAGGCCGCGAGCGTTTCGCTCAGGCATTGCTGCAGGCTGGCCATCAGCGCGTCGCGCTGGAATTTCGCCACGTAATCGGTGAAGCCGGCCTCGCGCCCGGCCTCGACCGCATGCGCTTCGGCGCGGCCCGACAGGGCGATCAGCGGCAACTGGGTCCAGGCGCCGTCGGCGCGCACCGCGCGGGCGAATGCCAGCCCGTCCATGTCCGGCATTTCGATGTCGGAGACGATGGCATCGAACATCGCGCCCTGATCGCGCAGGCGCAGCGCTTCCGCCGCGCCGGCCGCCGCCGTCACCTGATAGCCGCCGGCCGACAGGGTGGGCACCAGAAGCTGGCGGAAGAAATCGCTGTCCTCGACGATCAGCACGCGGCGCGGCGCGGCACCGGCCTCGGCCGGCGCGGTGCCGGCGAACCAGTCCTGCCAGGCCTGGGTCAGCCAGTAGCCGGTATCGATGACATCGGTCGCATACCCGCCGATCACCGCCGTGCCCAGCAGGCCGGGCCGGTCGCCGGATAATTCGATATGCAGGCGGTCTTCGACGACATCGACGATCTCATCGACCATCAACCCCATGGAGCGGTCGCGATCGGCAAAGACCAGCACCGGCTGGCGCGGCCCTTCGCCCGGCATGCCGGCAAGGGCGACCAGCGGCATCAGCTTGCCGCGATATTGCGTGACCGGCGCGCCGCCGGACATTTCGATCCGTTCGCGCGGAATATCCTCCAGCCGCGCCACCAGCCCCAGCGGCACCGCCATTTTCTGCTCGCCGCCGGCGCGGAACAGCAGCATCGCGGTACGGTCGGAGGATCGCACCGGTCCCGGCCCGCCATGGCCCTGCGCCTTGCTTTCGCCGACCGCGCCGATGCCGGTGCCGCGCGCGATGCCGTTGGGATCGAGGATCATGATCACCGAGCCGTCGCCCAGGATGGTATTGCCGCTGAACATCGTGATGTCGCGCAGGATCGGCGCCACCGGCTTGACCACGATCTCCTCCGTGTCGAAGACGCGGTCGACGATGATGCCCAGCATGTTCGGCCCGACCTGGGCGACGACGATATAGGCGGCATTCTCCTCTCCGGCCGCCGCCCCCAGGGCGAGCAGCTCGGTCAGGCTGACCAGTGGCAGCAACCGGTCGCGCAGGCGCAGCACCGGCGTGTCGTTGATGCGTTCGATCACCGCTTCCGCCGCCTCGCCGCCGCCGGCTTCCTGGTCCTTGCGCGCGCGCACCAGCTCGACCACCGAAAGCTGCGGGATGGCGAAGCGTTCCCCGCCGGCCTCGACGATCAGGGCGGAGACAATGGCGAGCGTCAGCGGGATCTTGATGGTGAAGGTGGTGCCGCTGCCTTCGACGCTCTTCAGCTCGATGGTGCCGCCGATGCGTTCGATATTGGTCTTGACCACATCCATGCCGACGCCGCGTCCGGAAACGGCGGTGACCGCGGCGGCGGTGGAAAATCCCGGCCGCATGATGAAGCGCTGGATCTGCGCATCGGTCATGCCGGCCAGCTCCGCCTCGCTCGCCAGGCCCGCCGACAGCGCCTTGGCGCGAATGCGATCCACCGCCAGGCCGCGCCCGTCATCGGCGATCTGGATGATGATGTGGCCGCCTTCGTGATAGGCGTTCAGGGTGATGCGCCCGATCTCGTTCTTGCCGGCGGCGCGCCGCTCGGTCGGGGTTTCCAGCCCGTGATCGGCGCTGTTGCGCACCATATGGGTCAGCGGGTCCTTGATCAGTTCCAGCACCTGGCGGTCGAGCTCGGTTTCCGCGCCGAGCATGGAAAGCTCGATCCGCTTTTCCAGGTCGCGGGCGAGGTCGCGCACCAGGCGCGGCAGCTTGTTCCAGGCATTGCCGATCGGCTGCATGCGCGTCTTCATCACCCCTTCCTGCAGGTCGGAGGTGATGTGCGACAGGCGTTGCAGCGGCACGGCGAAGCCGCTGTTTTCCTGCGACCGGGCAAGCTGGAGCAGCTGGTTGCGGGTCAGCACCAGCTCGCTGACCAGGGTCATCAGGTCTTCCAGCACATCGACGGCGACGCGGATGGTCTGGGTGGCGGGCACGGCCTCGCCCTCCGCCCCGGCGGCCGGGGCGGGCTCGGCGGGCGGGGGCGGGGCGGATTTCGCGCCGGCCCCGGCGGTCGGCGCGGCTTCCGGCGCTTCCGCCTCCTCCGGGCTTGGCTCGGGTTCGGCGGGATCCGGGGTGGCGGGCGCGGCGGCGGGGGCTTCGCTGCCTTCGGCCACGGCATTCAGGGCGGCGATCAGGCCGCCATCCTCGCCGGGCGGTTCATTGCCGGTGGCGGCCAGGGTCGAGACGATTTCCTTGATCCGGTCGAGCGCGGTCAGCACCAGGCTGATATGGTCCGGCGTCACCGCCAGCTTGCCGTCGCGCACCCGCCCCAGCACGTTTTCCGCCGCATGCGCCACGCGTTCCAGCCGCGCCAGGCCGAGAAAGCCGCACGTGCCCTTGATGGTGTGGACCAGGCGGAAAATCAGCGACAAGGTTTCCTGATCGTCGGGGATGCGTTCCAGGCGCACCAGCGCGACATCCAGCTCGGCCAGGCTTTCATTGGTTTCGGTCAGGAAATCCGCCAGCAGATCGTCCATGGTCACCCCCAGGGCAGGCATCGGGCCGGGCACCGGGGCCGGATCATGCCGTTCGCGGCGATCCTGGGCGGGGATGGCGAAGAAAACGTAAAGGCGCGCGCTATTGCGGCTGGATCAGCAGCGGCGCCGGGCCGGTGGCGGTGCCGCTGGGCAGCAGCAGGGTCAGGCGCGCGCCCATGGCATGGGCGATCAGCGCGGTCAGCGGCGCCTGCATCCCGCGCGCGGAGGTCAGCGCCGCCCAGCTTGCATCGGCGCTGGCCAGGCAGTCGCGCCACGCGGCGGGCCAGGCGGCGCGCGGCCCGGCCAAGCTGACCAGCATGGCCCCGCCCGGCGCGCCGGAGATCGCCACGCCGCCGCCGCCGCCCAGCGCCTCGCCGGCCAGAAGCAGCAGGTTCAGCACCAGCCGGGCCAGCGGTGCCGGCAGGTGCCAGGCAGGATCGATGGCGGAAAGGTCGATCGCCACGCGCCGCGCCGCCGGCATCGAAGCAGCCAGGCCGGCCAGGGTGGCGGCGTTCATCGCCTCTCCCGGCGGACCCCAGGCGGCGCGCAGCAGGCGCAGCCGGCCGGCGAGTTCCTCGGCCGCCTGGCGCGCCAGGGCCAGCGCCTCGGCCCGGCTGGCGGCGTTCCCATCGGCGGCTTCGGCGCAGGCACCGCCCAGCGTGGCGGCCAGGCCGGACAGATCATGGCACAGCCGCGCGGCCAGGAACTCGCTCAGCCTCAGCGCATCGTCCATCGCCCCTGTTCCCCTGCCCTGGCGGCGCGCGATCCCCGTCCCGGTCGGTCGGGCGGGCGCAATTGCACGATCGCATTGCGGCCAATATCACGATAAATTTACGCATGGCCGGAGGCTCGCGTCGAGCATCGAAACGCCGTAGCGTAGCAGGATATCCAGGAACCGCGCCGTTGCATGCCAATCCTCCGCCTATCCGCGGTGCCGATGCCGCCGCGCTGGAACCCGGCCAGTGGGTGCGCCTGCCGGCGCGGCCCGATTGGGGGGCGGGGCAGGTGCAGACCGTCGACGGGCTGCGCGTGACGGTGATGTTCGAGCATGGCGGCAAGGTTCTGGTGAACCTCGGCGCGGCCACCCTGGAAGCGCTGGACGGACCGCCCTAAGTTAGCATCTGCGGTCGATGCCGCCGGAGTTCCCCCGCCCATGATCGACCCGTTCGGTCGCTCCATCACCTATCTGCGCGTCTCGGTCACGGATCGCTGCGATCTGCGCTGTGTCTATTGCATGGCGGAGGATATGCACTTCCTGCCCAAGGCGGATGTCCTGTCGCTGGAGGAGCTGGATCGCATCGCTGGCGCCTTCGTCGCGCTGGGCACCCGCAAGCTGCGCATCACCGGCGGCGAGCCGCTGGTGCGCCGCGACGTGATGCGCCTGTTCCGCCGCCTGGGCGACCGGCTGGGCAAGGGCCTCGACGAGCTGACGCTGACCACCAACGGCACCCAGCTTGCCCGCTTCGCGCAGGAGCTGGTGGCATGCGGCGTGAAGCGGGTGAATGTCTCGCTCGACACGCTCGATCCGGCGACCTTCGCGCAGCTGACGCGCTGGGGTAAAATCGACCAGGTGCTGGACGGGATCGAGGCGGCGCGCGCGGCCGGGCTTGCGATCAAGATCAATGCCGTCGCCATGAAGGGCGTGAACGAGGATCATCTCGACGATCTGCTCGCCTGGTGCGGCACGCAGGGCTTCGATCTCTGTCTGATCGAGACCATGCCGATGGGCGAGATCACCGAGGATCGCAGCGATCAGTATCTGCCTTTGTCGCTGGTCCGCTCTCGCCTGCGTCGGCGCTGGACGTTGCGCGAGACCGAGTACCGCACCGGCGGGCCGGCGCGCTATTTCACGGTGGCCGAAACCGGACGGCGGATCGGTTTCATCACGCCGATGACCCATAATTTCTGCGAAAGCTGCAACCGCGTGCGCCTGACCTGCACCGGCACGCTGTTCATGTGCCTGGGCCAGGACGATCAGGCCGATCTGCGCGCCGTGCTGCGCGCGGGCGCCGACGATGCCGCATTGCAGGCGGCGATCGAGGCGGCGATCGCGCGCAAGCCGAAGGGCCATGATTTCATCATCGACCGGCGCCATACCGGCGCGGCGGTGGCGCGGCACATGAGCGTGACGGGGGGGTAGAGACTTCCGGCCATGCCTGGCCGATCGGCGCTTATCCGCGCGCGCGGATTTTCGCCGCCACGCTGCGGGGCGCAGCCTGCGGTCGCGACGTTTTTCCGATGGCCGCGCCGGCATCGCCGAGTTTTTCCAGTCGCAGCGGCGGGTGCGCCGGCAGGCGGACGACCAGTTCCAACGCGCCGCCGACCGCTTCGACGTAGCTGCGCAAGGTGGACAAGTACATATCGGCCTGCTTCTCGATCTTGGAGACCGAGGGTTGCCTGATCCCGAGCCGGGCGGCGATTTCCGCCTGCGCCTTGCCGGTGACGCGGCGCAATTCCCCCAGCCCTTCCACTTCCTGCTGCAACGTCTGATATCGCGCTTCGATGCGCGCGCGCCGCGATGCGGGCAGGGCGGCGATCACGGCTTCCAGATTGCGTCCCATCACGGCCTTCCCTTCGTTCCGGCGCCATGCCGCGCAAGCCAGGCGCGATAGCGCGCATCGGCCCTGGCGATCAGCGTGCGGTAGAAGCGCTTTTCGCCGCCGCCCGATTTGTCCCCCGCGACCAGCAGCACCGCCATGCGGGCCGGATCGAAGGCAAAGGCGACGCGCCAGATCCCGCCATCGGCGGCAAAGCGCAATTCCTTCATGTTGGCGAAGGCCGAGCCATTGAGCGCATCCGCATGGGGGCGGCCGAGATACGGGCCGAACCGCGCGAGCAGCTTCGCCGAGGCCAGCAATTCATCCTGCACACGCAGAGGCAGACGGGTGAACTCTGCCTCGAAAGCATCGTCGAAGACCACCGACCATGGCACGATATAGCCTCCAGGCTATAATACGTCAAGCCACATCGATATTCTTCGTCGGTTAAGAAACCACGAGCGCGGTGCTTTGTTTCACACCCGTCCGGCGAACCGGTCGGTGGCGCGGATCAGCCGGTCCAGAATGCCCGGTTCCGAATAGGCGTGCCCGGCCCCCTCGATCAGGTGAAATTCCGCCTCCGGCCAGGCCTTGTGCAGCGCCCAGGCATAGCGCGCGGGGCAGGGCATGTCGTAGCGGCCATGCACGATGGCGCCTGGAATGGCGCGCAGGCGATGGGCGTCGCGCAGCAACTGGCCTTCCTCCAGCCAGCAATCATGGACGAAGTAGTGGTTCTCCAGCCGCGCGAAGGCCAGCGCGAAATGGTCATCGCCATGCTGGGCGGTGAAGGCGGGATCGGGCAGCAGGGTGATGGTCTCGCCCTCCCACAGGCTCCATGCTTTGGCCGCCGCGATCTGCGCGGCGCGGTCGGGGCCGGTCAGGCGCTTGCGATAGGCGCCGATCATGTCGCCCCGCTCGGCTTCGGGGATCGGCGCCTGGAAGCGTTCCCACTTGTCGGGAAACATCTCCGACACGCCGAACTGGTAGTACCAGCGCAGCTCCGCCTTCGTGACGGTATAGACGCCGCGCAGGATCAGCGCGGCAACCCGCGCCGGATGGGTTTCGGCATAGGCGAGCGCCAGCGTCGAGCCCCAGGAGCCGCCGAACAACAGGAAGCGCTCGACGCCAAGGTGGCGGCGCAGCGTTTCGATGTCGGAGACCAGATCGTCGGTTGTGTTGTTCTCCAGGTTGCCGAGTGGCCGCGAACGGCCGGCGCCGCGCTGGTCGAAGATGACCACGCGCCAGAAATCCGGATCGAAGAAGCGGCGGTGCACCGCGCCGGCGCCGGCGCCCGGTCCGCCATGCAGGAACAGCACCGGCTTGCCACGCGGATTGCCGACCTGTTCCCAGTAGATGACATGCCCGTCGCCGACCGGCAGATACCCGGTCTGGTATGGGCCGATCTCGGGGAACAGGTCGCCGCGCGGCATCTAGGCTGCCTTGCAGGCGGCGATCACCCGTCCGACCTGCGCGTCATCGAGATCGGGGTGGAGCGGCAAGGCGAGG